>NZ_JADPKL010000130.1:0-12773 GCF_023073935.1 Bradyrhizobium sp. 147
CCGGGCAACAGACTCTCCGCGGCGATCCGAGCTCTCTCAGCTTCCGACCGCACACGACGTCCTGACGGCCCTTCAAGAATCTCCAGCCGGCTCACCGACACCGCCGATGAGCCGTCCAAATAGACGTCCTTTTTGCTGTCCAATCCCATCCGAAGCCTCCGTCCTAACCGGAGGCTTCTTCGCACAGCCATCCCAGTCCCGAAGCAAGGGTTCCCGCTTAGCGCTTACCAATAGCGACGGGCGGCGCGAGATTCTCGGCATGGACATCGGCCCGTCCGAGGCCGAGACGTTCTGGACCGCGTTCTTGCGCAAGCTCGCCCGCCGCGGCCTGCGTGGCGTCAAGCTGGTGATCTCGGATGGCCTCATAAGCCAACCAGCCTCTCGCCGTCTGATGACGGCTCGGTCCTTTGCCATGACGGATAGATTTGCGTTCTCAGTGGCGAGCTTCACGGCGGCGGGGTAACGGGAGAGCGCGTCGTATTGAATCGCGAAGCACGCAGCGGATGGGTTGGAACGCAGGCAATCGATAAGCGCCTCGTTGATATGCTCGTCTCCAAAGGAATATCCCAAGATGAAGAGGGCGACGGGACGCTCACCGCGCTTTAGAAATGTCTTCAACCGGTCCGCCATTATCAAATAAGGCATTCGCCGGCTTTCATCGTATTTCAGATGTGAGGGGTGGATGAGCAGCTCATCACCGTCTTCTTGTCGATCTGTGCGGACCACGAATTTCGACGTTTTGTTAAACCGCCAATTGATGGACCCATGCAGCTTCCACAAACGAGCCCACCTCTGGGGGACCTCTCCGTCTTCAATTGCTTTTTGATCGAGGAAAGGACGAGAGGACCCGACGAACCCGTCAAAATAGGGGACCTGCTGATGCTCCAGAGCCTCTTCAAGGAGCATGTCGTAATTCGTCGTAAATAACTCAGTCGATGGAGAACGATGGCGCCCGACGTACTCCGCGAGCGAATGATGAGGGGTCCAATCAAGTGGAAGCGATCGCTTCACGCGAGCTCCGATGGCTTTGCAGATATGGGAATCGAGAGCTGCCAGCTGATCAGATGAAAGTCCCCTGACGCCGGCTTTCCCGGCTACTTCGCGAAACTGTCGCACCCGGTTGAGCATCAGCTCAACGTTGGGCGAATCGATTTCATCCTCCTTGAAAACTTCCAAAAGCTTTGAATACGCTTCTTTCGTATCCTCAGCAGCCATCAAGACATCGTGGATGTAGGCAGTGAGACCTCGAATATCGGGTATAATTGACGACATTCCCGTTCCGTTGTCTCCATCGACCATAACTGCGCAAGGGCAGCCTGCACCGAGGAAGAATCCGATCGGGAGTTTGTCTGCAGCGAGCGTTTGCCGCAGCTGCGATACACACTGATGGGCGTCGTGCCCGAATGCCATTGTCCGATTCCTATTTCTCGAAAACCTGCTTCTTGCAGCAATATCGCAGCTCACTGAGTGGTGCTCCGGGAGCCATCAGCGCCCAAAAGCTTCAGTAGGGGTACATCCAGTAGGTCGTATCGGTCTCGTCGGGCATCGAACGTAGAGTGGGGGTCCGCTGCGGCGGTTTAAGATGTGCCGAAGAAGAGATGATCCGGCCGATGTCATCGAGAACCGCGCGGCTCGTTGAGTAAGTACTGTGGTTTAGGGCAAACATTTCGCTCCCGACGGCGGAAACATCAATCGTTTCGATGCCAGGGACCAAGGTTGGGCCGCTCTTGGTCACGAATCCCATTCGCGATTTGGATTGCGCTTTCTTCATGGAAGCAAGCAGTGCCAGATCCGTCGAGGAGGCATAGAGAGTCACCGCCCCTGCGGCTGCCTTAATCTGACTTGCACGTTGCAGATAAAGATCGCGGTCCACGTCAGGGGCAGCAAAAATCAGCTCGGTAATTCCAAGCGTCGTCTGGCTCAAGGCGGCTTGCTGCAAGGCGCCGAGGACGACTTCGCTGCCGAGGCTATGCGCAATGACGATGATTCTGGAGACCTTTCCCTCCTTTTTGATCAGCTGGAGAAGATCGAACAGCCCATCCGGCGCGAACAAAGCACTCTCTCGGTCGTAGTCATAGTCCTTCCATCCACCCTTGGACGGCCAGGAATACATCATCACGTGACCTTTATAGTTGGCGTCGAAAGCGATTTGGGCCGCCTTGAAAGCAGCGTCTCGAAACGCAACATTGTAGCCATGGACAAAGAGCATCAGGCTATCTGCCGGATTTGCGATAGCGGCCGCAAACTCTTCGCGAGAGAGCCGATTCAGCTTCTGAATTCGAAAGTGTTTTCCGTCCCGCTCCGCCTCTTGAATTCCCCACCAGTTCGTTCCAGGAATTTCTACTTCGCCCATCTTGTGAATGACCGGAATGCTGACCGTCACATACCCAAAGGTGTTGGAAGCGGCCCGGCCATACGAGATCTGGCTCAGTTCCAGACCTGGCCCGCCTGTCACAACACGATTGGTGGCAAAGTAGACCGGCACCAAGCCCTTAATCGCAGACTTGTCGACCACCACCTCGGCTCCGGTGGTGCTCTTGTTGGGAGGCGCCTCCTCGCTTGCCTCACCGGTCGTCGGCCGCCGTGGCCGATAGCCATGATAGTGCCGGACATGGTGGTAGTACCCAGGGCCGTAGCGGTAGCCATATCTCTTCAGAGCGCTCCCATGTTTCTTGGGAGCCTTGTGGACATGCGGCTTGAGCGGCTGCGAGGCCGGCCCCTGATGGGCGCAACCGGTCGCGAGCGCGCAGAACAAAACGATGAGCACGGTGCGGAGACGTCGGCAAACCTCTCCGATCCGTTGCAGACGGTTCGAGGCCCGAATTTGCGATGCAAGCATGACCATCTATAAACACCTACTTCGCAAGGACCTGAGACACGTTGACCGTAGCCCCCAGCCATCCGCGGTACCTGTCCACAGCGGGCCCGCTGGTGAGCTTATAGGTGAAGCGTGCCTGCGCTCCGCCGTCGTTAATGGTGCAAGCGATATTGCTTGCACCATTTGCCGTCTCGACATGCCATTTGCATCCTGTGATGCGGTAGCCGGGTTCAGCAGGGAAGTTTTCGGTATAGTCCGCCGAATGCTCGGCAAACACGACCGGGTGATCGTCCTTGGTCTTGTCAACCGTATAGGAGCGATCGATCTGCTTCGGCTCGACGAGCTGCGATACCGGCACGTTTACGATGAGGCGGCGGTCTTCGGGCACAAGAGTGTGGATTGCTCCGGCCAGAATTTCCGGGATCTTCACGCCGGCGTTGGCCTGGTTCTGCACATGCGTGGAGTTCAGCTTGCTCCAGTTCTCAAACGAGATCGTTGTGTCGACCCATTTCGTCCAGCAAACGGACGGCTGGGGAATGGCGGCTATCATGTTGTAGAGTGGGCTTGCGGTAATCAGGGTCGCGGGGATGATGAAGTTGACACCCGAAACCTGTGCCTCATTCCACTTGACGATACCGCCGACCGCGATCCCGAGCAGTGCGCCGAACTCATTGAAGGCTGGGGCGCCGCTGTTGCCGACGTTCATCACCGTATCGGTCTGCCACCGGCCATTGGGGCTACTTTGGTTGCTGATCAGGCCGCTCGATATGCTGAGATCCAGATCGAGAGGGTAGCCGAGCAGATACAGCTGGGTGCCCATCGGGGCCTGCTGATTACCGTCGATCACCGGCATCGGACACCGCGAGGCTCCCCCGCTGTTGCCCGCGGGCTGGGCCAGTTCGAGGAGTGCCAGGTCTCGGGTATCGTCGCGATGCACGGAAGTGACCTTGATCGGGTTCGCATTGCGCGATCCGAGCCGGGCATCCACCTCGAAGGTCTTGTAGTTCTCCTCGCGTCCGATCACATGGCTGTTGGTCAGCACGAGGCTATCGCCGATCAGCAGCCCGGAGCCGCCACCGACTTCCTGCTTTCCGTTGAACATTACGCCAACGAACTGGACGTGAACCGTCCTGACGTTGTAGCGCGCGGCAATCTGCACCGCCGCACGGTCCGCCCGCGCCGGCGCGCACATCAATGTAAGGACGCCAAATGTCAGGATGGATAGAACGTCCTGACAGCGGCGATATCGAGTGGGCTTAATTGTCCGTTTCCGTTCCATGCTGAATTACAATAGTTCATTATTGAATCGGGATCGTATTTGGTGACTTTGTAATCGCCGACTGAGCCTGACGCTTTTTCGTTGCGGCACTGCTCCGGAGCATCATCACGATTCTGCTCATGCGTAAAGCCAAGCGCATGTCCGAATTCATGGACAGCGACCGCGCGAATGCAAAATTCGCGTTTGTCTTGGCAGCCTTTGCTCCAATGTTTGAAACTGAAATTGAGAGTCATCCCCGAGGGCTTGCCGTCGAGGTATTTTCCGACGACGTCCGTGTGAGCACCCTCGTCGGCTATCCGCACATGAACGCCTGGCGCGCCGTCGGTACAGGCGGGCCACGTCTTCGAAAACCAGACGCCCCCTTGCGCCGCTGTCTCCCAAGTCTCGGCAACGGCTTTCCGAACGAGGTCGGCATATTTGCTGTCCTGCGCTTTTAGGTTTTCCCAGCAGACCGGGATTTCCTTGATGTCCCATTTCGAGCCGCGGATGACCGTGCCGAATAACTCCATTTCGGACACACCCGAAGGAAGCGCAGGCTGAGCATTCGCGCTCCAAGACAGTGAAAGCGCGAGCAGCAGTACGAGTCTGGGCAACCACAGACGAAACATGCTTTCTACTGCGTCGGAGTTGGGCTCGGCGGGAAGACCGGCACCGGCGCCACAATGAAACCATTGGTCCGAGGTCCGCCCCCGCCACGGCGACCGCCAGCTCCCGCTCCTCCCGGGAATTCCTGCGATTTCTCCCCGCCTGGGGAGGGCGCTGTATAAATGGGGTTGTCCTTCGATCCGAGCGGCGGCGTTGTTGCCGCATAGCCAGCCGAGCCGGACTTGGCTCCATTGGCGAGGACCGCATTCGGACCATTGATGTAAATCCCAAGATTGCTGAACTGCTGCGCGGAGGCAGAAGCCTGGACTGCAGCGGGGGTCCAACGCACCGAATTGAGGGAGTACTTTGCCTCGACGCCGCCAGTCACCTGAACCGAGAAAGTGTAGGTCATTTGCGCTGGCTCCGCGCTCTCCGAAGGCATGGCGGGCGTCAGATTGTTGGCGGAGATGAGAACAGCGTTGTCCCGCAACCACGTCGCAAATGGCTTCGAAGCATCGACAATGATGCGCTTGTAGGCGACACGGTCTGGAAATTTGTTTTCGGCGAGGGCCTCGAGCTCGGCCAAATCAGTGGGCGTTCCACGATAGCAGCCACGTTCATACGTTGCCGCGCCGGCCGCAGCCGGCGTCGAATCCGACGCAAGCTGGGCGTTCTGCTTCATGAGGAAAGACCAGATCAGGTCATAAGTGTCCTGGGCCGAAGCAGTGGGGCCTACATGAGTGACGTCATTGCTCGTCGCGTTCAGAATCCGCTTGTAGTCGAACGCTGTACCGGATCCGAGTCCGCCCGTATCGGTCACCTTCAACTCCAGGAAGAAGGTGCCATAGAGAAAGGGGTCGATGTCAAAATGAGCGTACCTGTCGAACGCTTCTTCAGGCCGGGTTTTGTAGATTTTCAGGTATTCCTTCCGCCTCTCGCGCTCGATCTGGTAGAAGGTCACGACCTCACACCTGATTGACTTGAGAAAATACGGCAGCTCACCGGCTGTGATCACGCCGGTCTGCGGATCATGAATGTAGTAGAGGCTCGTGCACCCACCCATGGCAAGGCAGATGCCAGTGCATGCCGCGGCGCGGCTGAATTTCCACATGATCGCCCCCCGTCCGCGTCGCTGAGCGCGCAGATCTCCCGCGCAAATTGATAAACAGTCGCGTCGGTTCGTCAATAGCATCGTGACCACATTGCAGCTTTTCGTTGTCCCCGGCCCTGTTGGCGCAGATTTTCCGCGCGCCGCGACCGCGTCATTGAAAGCCAGGCTGAACAACAAGCAACATCGGCACCAAGAGGTGTGAGCAACGCGTCGAGCCGATTGCAAACAGATCAGCACGCGCCTATCGAAGAAACATATTGCTTGCGTGATTTGGACGAAGATTTTGCCTGGGCCCGTCAACAACCGAACTGAGAGAGAGGCCTTTGCTGTCTGGAAAAAGGCAGCTCAAGAGCTTGCTCGCGGGCACGAGGCGATTACGAATGCCAGTCGGGACGAGCTCAGGAAAGCTCTGGTTGATCTTGACGCGCTGTTTCGCAGTGCTCCCGGCAGCATCCACAAGGCCTATCGAAATCTGACGGAAGGCGGATCGAGAAGGCGCGGGAAACCTTCACCGACTCGATAGGAGACGGCCACCTTTCCTGGTCGCTATCCGAAGAAACGCCCGAATTGGCGGCCTTGAGGATGGGCGACCTCATACGGGAAATCGATCGGGTGCTTGCCGAGCGGCGCTCTCACTGGCCGATGGCGCCAAGTGAGTGGCACTTCGAGCAGCTCGGATGCTGGTTCATTCCGCGGCAGGGCGTCAGCGCATTGCGCCCTGCCCGACGGGGGCAAGCCTACTCAAAGCGAGCTCTTGACACCTAGATTCGGGGACTAAAATCAGAGTAAAGCGTTGTAAAACGTTCTTAACGGTGTGATGTAGGTCTAGGCCATGCCTGACGTAGCCTTGGAAAAGATAGAGACGGGCGAAGCAACGGCCAGCGAGGCCAGGCGGCTCATTTCGGAATTGCTCAAAGAGGGATCGGAAAAAAGTCTGGAGCGGCTCTACGCCACGCTCGGCGCGTGGATTTGGAACGCGCTCGAGAGCCGCCGGCGTGATCCGGAGCTTCGAGAATGGTTCGACATCCTGCGACGGACGAGCGCAACGCTCGCGCCGAGGAATGCTGCCTACGCGGAGCGGTTCCGAGCCTTCTACGATCTTCTGCAAATGTCGATCAACACCTCCAAGCTCGCGCGTGTCAGCGTGGTCGCGATCCTTCGGCTGCTCCGCGACGCGCCGTCGTGTCAGATGGAGAAGGCAGCGATCGCTAAGAGGTTAAAACTCAGAGACGCCAATCTGAGCCGTATTTTACGGCTGATGATAAACGCGATTTGTGGAACGAACGGCACAGGGAAAATTCGCTCATTTCGCTTTGACGCGCGACGGTTTGCTTGAGCTGGAAAAGCGCGAAGGGAAGAAGCGCAGCCAAGTGCCCGCACTCCTGGGAGATAAATGCTCGCCAGTTGGAGCCGCTCACCCTCACTATCTGGTGGCAAATGTGGATGCGGTTCTTCGCTCCTTTGACCTGGCGATACGGAACTCTGGACACGCCCCGCATACGGCTGGGCTGCTTAGTGCCGGAGATAGTGGCTTCCGTCGCGCCATGGAAGACTATCTGCTTCATTTTCAAGGACCCGCACCTGCAGCGCCCGAATACATGAAAGTGAGGACTAAGAATTCATACCAAGGCTTTTCCGTCACCGTCGTCCAGACAAAAAAGACCGAAGCCCACGGCTCTTACGCCATCGAGGCGGCAAGCAGTCCCAAAGCCGCCTCATTCCCCGTAGGGGCGCTGCATCTGTACGAAGAGGATGAACATGTCGAATGAGGATCTCAATGCCCGCCGCCCGTGCGACCGTCCCCAGTAAGAACTTTCCTCGCCGTCGCTGCCGGCGACGCTACCGGAGATCTGGTGAATAGCTTTTTCGGCTGCATCTTCGCACTCGCCGCATCACTCGGTGCTGGCCCTTGGTTCGAGCGCGCCTTGATCAAACGCGCTCATCACGAGATGACGCGCCTTCACGGGGCGGAGTGGCGCGGTGGAGATCCCTAACTGCCTCGCGTCTTCAAAAGAATCCGCCATAATCGGATGGCGTATCTCGACGCAGGCATGCCGAAGGCCGCGGCGGGCGCTGGAATTGTCAGGCTCGATCCGAGCGAGGCTCATCGTCTCGTCAGGCGTCACCGGTAGGGAAAGTGAACCAAAGTCGGATCTCAAGTTTGCGAATCGCTCTGTACCGAGCCTTCAAGCTCCTCCCTTGGAATATCGTCGAAAGAGGCGTAGTTCAGGTTGTAGAGTTTGGAATAGAGACCGCGTGCGGGCATCAGTTGGTCGTGGTTGCCACTCTCAATCATCTGCCCAGACTGGAGCACGATAATGCGGTCCGCTCCGCGGATCGTGGCGAGCCGGTGAGCGATGACGAGGCCCGTCCGCCCCTCCAATAGCCTGATCAGCGCCTTTTGGATCAACATCTCGGTGTAGCTGTCGATATTGGCAGTGGCCTCGTCTAGGATAAGGATCTTGGCATCCGCGACGAGGGCGCGAGCGAAGCTGATCAGCTGCCGTTGGCCCAGAGAAAGATTGCCGCCGCGTTCGCCAAGCTGGGCTTCATACCCTCCGGAAAGTCTCATGATGAAGTCATGAGCGCCGACTGCCTTGGCAGCTTCGATCACCTCTTCACGCGTGGCTTCAGTCTTGTGGTAACGGATGTTCTCAAAGACCGTGCCGGTGAAGAGGAAAGGTTCCTGCAGTACCATCGAGACCTGTCGGCCTAGCGATTCCTGTGTCAAGTCTCGCACGTCCTGTCCGCCGACCAGCACCTGACCTTCCTGCACGTCGTAAAAGCGGTGGACGAGCGCCATGGCGGAAGACTTGCCCGAGCCGGTGGGGCCGACAAGCGCAACGGTCTCGCCGGAATTGACCCGGAAGGAGACCTTCTTCAGCACGGGGTACTTTGAATTGTAGCCGAAAGTAACGTTCCTGAACTCTACCGAGCAGTCCATGTCCGGCGAAAGCACCTTGGCGTCCGATTTGTCGTTAACGTCTATCTTGACGTCCAGCACGTCGGTGAGCCGCTTGCCGGAGGCCATGGCGCGCTGCATGACCGAATATTGTAGGGTCAGCGAGCGGATCGGGTCGAAGAAGCGCTGGATGTAGAACAGGAAGGCAACTACCACCCCGACATCGAGCCGCCCGTTCAAGACCATGGAACCGCCGACAACGATGACGACGGCCATGGCAAGGCCGGTGAGGCTGTCGACGATCGGCACCATCACCTGAGCGTATTTGGCGGCCCTCAGATGCCTCTCCAGGTTAGCGCGCGCCTTGTCGTCGTAGAGCATGAAGTTGACTCGCTGGCGGTCCATGGACTGAACCGCCCGCACACCGTGGATGGCTTCAGCCAGCGCACCATTGGCGACCGAATTGGTTTCGTGGGCGGCCATAAATGCGTCTCGGGCCCGCGGCAGCCAAAAGATGCGGACGATGAGGAGTACTGGCAGCACCGCGAGTGTCAAAAGGCCGAGGCGGACATCGAGCCACAGCATGACGATGACGATGCCGAAGAGCAGCGCGATATCGCCGACCGAAAGCACGCAAGTTTCAAGGAATTCCTGCATGGAATTGACGTCGCCCTGGAGGCGCGACATCAGCCGCCCCACCTCCGTCTTGTCCATGAAGGATAGCGAAACCCTCTGTAGGTGGCCAAACATGGCGCGGCGTATGTCGAAGAGCACGTTCTCGGCTATTTGGCCGACGACAGTCTCCTGGGTGTAGCTCGCCGCATAATTGATAAGGATCGCCGCCGCAAACTCGGCTACCTGCCACGTCAGCGCTGCGCGGTCCTCGCCACCCGGGCGCGTGCCATAGTCGATCGCGTAGCGGATAATCAGCGGGATCAGGAGCTGGGTCCCGGTGAAGATCAGCACCGCGGCGACCGAGACAGCCAGCTTCGGACGATAGGGCCGAACGAACGCCCAGATACGCTTGAGGATGTCCTTATCGAAAGCGCGGCCGAACATCTCCTCTTCGAGGCGCTGCGAGCCGACGACAGCACGGGGCGGACGGCCTCCGTTGTCGAGCACGTCGTTGCGGTCGGCCTCGATCTCGCCTGCACGCCCCTGGATCATGAGCGCCGGTCCTTCAGAACCTCATCGCCAGGACGCACCTGAAGCTCATAGAGCGCGTTGTAGCGGCCACCCTTGGCGAGAAGCTCGTGATGCGTGCCACGCTCGACGATCTCGCCGTTCTCAACGAAGAGGATCTGGTCGGCGTGCATTAACGAGCTCAGCCGGTGGGCGATGACGATCGTCACGCGATCCTTGGCGAAGCGCCGCATGGCAGAGCGGATGCGTAGCTCGGTCGCCGCATCGATCGCCGCCGTGGAATCGTCGAAGACAATCACCGAAGGCCTGAGCATCATGGTGCGAGCGATCGCGAGCCGCTGGCGCTGGCCCCCCGAAAGCGATACGCCGCGCTCGCCAACCACGGTCTTGTAAGCGGTAGGCAGGCCGAGCACGTAATTATGGAGCTGTGCCGACTCGCTTGCCCGCTCGATCGGCTGTTCCTTGGCCCAGGGGTCGCCATATGCGATGTTATTCTCGATGGTGGTGGTGAAGAGGAAGGCATCCTGCTGCACCACCGCCACGCGCCTGCGCAAGGAGGTCAGAGTGACCTTGCGGATGTCCTGTCCGTCGAGCGTGATCCGTCCGCCCGTAACATCGTAGAAGCGCGGAATGAGATGCGCGATCGTCGATTTGCCCGAGCCGGGTGGGCCGACGATGCCCACGGTCTCGCCCTTGCGCGCCTCGAAGCTCACATTCTTTAGGATCGGCCAGCGCCCGGCCGCAGCGTAAACGAACGAAACGTTCTCGAAGCGGAGCGTGCCCTCCGTAATCGTCAGCGGCCGGGCATCCGGCGCATCCTTAACGGCGGGCTCGACGTCGAGGAGATCGAAAAGACGCGACCCGCATGTGGAGGCGCGTGCAAACGCATTGACCATCAGCCCGATCTGGCGGACTGGCATCTGCAGGATCGTCATGAACGTCAGGAAGGTGGTGAGCCTGCCCACGCTGATCTCGCCGGCAATCAACTTGCCTCCTCCGACCAGCAGCACCAATCCCATGGCAATAAAGAACGAGAAGGTCATGGCTGAGGTGCTGCGCACGCGAATGCCTATGCGCTGATGCGCAAGTTCCAGCGCATTTCTGGAGGCGCGATCGAATTTGAGCATTTCGTAAGCTTGGCTCGCAAAGGCGCGCACAACGCGGATGCCGCCGAGATTTTCCTCCATCGCGCGGGAGAGGACCGAAAGCCGCTCCTGTAGTTCCAGCCAGGTTCCGCGCAGCCGGAGCTGGGTGACGGAAGAGCGCCAGCCGACAAAAGGCACGAAGCTGAGCGCCAGAAGACCGAGCACCAGATCAGTGGAGATCAGCATATAAGCCCCGATGCCGATCAGCATCGTGAGGAGCACTGCACGGACCAGTGCTGTCGAGAAGTACATCCGCACACCGTCGAGGTCGAGCATGCCGATGGTGATCAGATCGCCCGAGTGCACTTGATCGTGGAAGGAGAAGCTGAGGCGCTGGATTTTCTCGTAGCATGCAAGGCGAAGTTCGTAGGCGAGGTGATGGCCGACTGCCTCGGAGAAATAGTTCTGCATCATTGTGAAGAGGCCGCGCAGCACGCTGACGAATAGCAGAAGGGTTGCGGAAATCCAGAGAGCGTGCCCCGCGGCAGCCCCTGTAGCACCGCCGCCCACAGCGGCTTGGGATTGATCGACGGCGCTACCGAGCAGCTGGGGAATGAGCAGTTGCATGGTTGTCGCAATGACGGTCGAGCCAATCGCCAAGGAGACTTGCCACGGGTGCCGCAAGTTCATGCGTGTCACGCGTACCAATGTGCTCAGACCACGGCCCCAGCTCGCCGCCTTTACGTGCGCGAGCGATTTCCCAATGTTCGTCGCACCATCAATGGCATCGCTGCTCAAGGTATGTTCCAGACTTATTCTTCGTGCCTTCGGGTCGAGGAGCCAAGCCACTCGATCAAATGCGCCTACTGAGCATTGACAAAGGCTACACGGATTCGACCTAACCCGTGTGACGGATTTACGGAGCCAGTATTGCAGTTCCGCTAAGCTCGATTCGGTTGATTTCCTGTGCGGAGCGCAGAAATTCGGCGATCACATTCGCCATATAGCGCACTAGCGCCAGGTAAGCTCCAGAGCGCGATAGATCGGGGAGATCAATTCCAACCAGAACGGGGGGCCAAGTTTGCATGGTCACGCGAAGCAGACGCATAAAGCAACTCGGCGCGGCTGCGAGATCGCTTTGCAGGACAACACATCTCGGAGCTGGCAAGCTCGTCGTCACTGGCGATTGGTAAGGGTGCGCTCGAAACTGTTTCTTTCATCGACGGGCCAGCTGGAGTCGTGGCGTGGCCATACCTTGGAGGTCCCATCAGTCTCGCCACAATCCTTCGATCGAGGTGGGGCGTAGCCGAAACCGATCTCGTCCGCTTCCGCTGTCTCTCCTCTTGGCCGCGGCTCCCCGCACAAGTGCGATGGTCCTGCTCTTGTCTCTTGCTCTCAGATGGGGGTGAGCCGATCTTGGCAATTTCGGGAATGCGATCGACGACACCCATCTAAGCTGACGGTCTCCCCGGAACTTATCACCGGCCAAATCCAACGAACTCCTCGTTGTCGCAAGAGCGCTTGAGCGGTTTGTGTTGCAAGTGACTTCACGTGTTTGGGCAACAACCGCGAAACCAACCGAGATCTCCCGCGAACGACTTCCACCGCCGGTGTCGAGCAAATTTGCTTGCGGCGCGTTCGCGAGCCTACTCGAGACGCCGCCTCCTCCGGTCAAAAACAACATCAAGCAGCGGCTTGCGGTGTTATGTTACCTTTACAAAATCTCTCCTCCCGCGGGTCGACGCCTGCCCGCTAAAGCGTGATGGCATTAAGTTCGATAGCCTGAATTTTTGAGGTAATTGGCGCATTCGTCGGCGGTGAAGGCATCGAGTGCGTGGCCGATTGCGGCG
>NZ_JADPKL010000019.1:0-12445 GCF_023073935.1 Bradyrhizobium sp. 147
CCTGGCTTGGCTCAGAGACCTTTTGTCCCTCTTCCTGCTCTCACTCTGGCCAACGCTCAACTGTCCAGTTCAGCCCAATTCGGCTTATTAACGATCGACGGGCGAAGGTCCAGTTGCGCACTCCCAATGCAATGCCCCGCAACGCTCTCTCGGCCGCGTTGTTGCTGAGCCAGATCCTGCGGTCATCAAATAAGGGGGCCTTTTGTCATCGCCGCTCCAAAATGTTGCATTAAATTACATGCTATGCCCGCTGTCCTCAACATACTACACCGCCGAAGCGGTCATTTAGCTGACTGTCGTCGGGTGACGGAGCGCTCATATAGATGCTCCCTGAAGGTACGTCCTTGATATTCGGTACGAAATAGGCCGCGTTCTTGTAGCTCGGGCACAAGTAGCTTGCATATCGCCGTCTGGCCAGCAGGAAGGTGACTGGGGATCAAAACAAAACCATCACATGCCTTCTCGCGAACCCAGCGCTCCATCTCATCGGCCACCTGCGCTGCCGTGCCGACCAGCGAGCCGTGGCCACCGGTCAGGAGCAACTCCTGCATCAGCCGGCGGATCGTGAACTTGCGATGGACGGCTGCATAATAGAAGTTGACGTAGCGGCTGCTGCTCCCAGCCCAGTAAAGCGTTCGGTTGTCATCTCTGACGTCCTCGGGAACCCTCAGACGATCCGGCGGGATGGTCTGATCCAAGTCCAAGTCAACCAAAGTCACGCCGCCGAGAACTTTGCTCAAACCCTCGCGGCGGCTGTCGACGTCGCTGAGGTTCAACAGCGTTTCCTGCAGATCCCGTGCTTCGGCTTCTGTCTCGCCGATGGTGACATAGAGTCCAGGCAAGATCGGGACACGATTGGGATCGCGGCCGTTGACGCGGATAGCCGTCTTCAGTTGTGTGTAGAAGGATTGGGCGTTCTCAATGTCCGCTTGGGCCGTAAAGATCACATCCGCCCACCGGGCAGCTAAGGCCTGGCCGGGGCCCGATTGACCTGCCTGCAACAGTACGGGGCGCCCCTGCGGAGAGCGCGGAGTTTGCAGCGGCCCCCTCACCGAGAATCGCTCACCGACATGGTTGATCGGCTTGATCTTGCTCGTGTTGGCCCAGACTCCCGAGGACCGATCATTAATCACCGCATCAGGCTGCCATGCATCCCATAACTTGGTGACTACGTCCAAGAACTCGTCGGCGCGTGCATATCGCACCTCGCTGCTTGGAAGAACCGAGAGCGTGAAATTCTCCTCACCAACCCTTGATGTCACGATGTTCCAACCCACGCGGCCGTCGCTCAGGAAGTCGATCCCTGTGAGATAGCGAGCAACGTTGTACGGTTCGGCGAACGTGGTGGAAATTGTGGGGATTAGGCCGATGCGTTCAGTGACACCTGTCAGGGCGGCTGCAAGCGATATCGGCTCATAAAAGTTGGCCGGATTTCTTCCGATGTTACGAAACTCAAGCCCGTCGGCGAAAAGGACCGCGTCGAGCTTGGCTCGCTCAGCCTCAAGAACCGCGTCGACGGCAGGTGAGAGACGATAGAGATCCTCTATGCGGCTGCCGGGAAGCCGCCATGAGCCCGCAATGCCTCCGGCGGGCTGATGGAACAGTATGAGCTTCATAGTTCGATGTTCGTCGATCTCCATCGGGTGCTCCTTTTCGCGTCTACCGGGATTTATTCATAGCGTAAGCTGAAGGGCTCGAAGGATCGGCCGGACTCCGCGACCAAGTTCTTTACGGATGCACACGCAATCGGAACGCGCGAACGCCCCGCTTTGGAGCTTTTGCTCTGTGCCGCTCGGCGTCGGAGATGCAATTCGGATCCGCCCAGGGCGTCTGCCGGCGGCGGCTGGTTTACCGGCGGAAAAAGACCGGCGCGGAAATCGATATTCCGTTGCTGCCTCACCTTGAGGCGGTGATCGCGGCTATGCCCGTACTTCCTGAGCGAAAGTTGTATATCAAAACGCAATTTAGAGAGGCTTTCACCGAAACGGGCTATTATAACTGGTTCAGGGATCAGGTGCGCAAGGCGGGAGTGTCCATGGGACCGTCCGCAAGCCGGGTATCGGTGGAGAAATTCCTTTAGCAGCCCCGCAAATGTCGCCTTGTAAGTTGGTGAGGCGAACACGGCCAGCTGACTCGAGGCTACTGCAGCATCTAGCTTCGCAATTTCCTCATAAGGCCATCTGAAAAGTTTTTCCGCGTGATCCGCTAGATCGGCAATGACACGATCATACGAACCCGGAGGAAACAGGCGTACAACCAGCTGTTCCCTAATCCTGCGCGACGCGGGCTTCGGAAGGCCGACAACCAAACATCTGATCATTAACGACCTCAAGCTGTCAGGTTTGTTGACAGACGGCGAGGCCAATAAGCAGAAAGCTTACGTGTCGAGACCTGTGTCTGCCAACCCGCCAGGGTCTTTTGGCCCGACGGGGCTGCGACAGCTCATGCCGCAAATGTAAGATGCACCATTTGCAAGTAAGAGTTTCGCCGTTTTGAGCGCACATGAGCAGCTTTTCGGCGCTAAGTAGGCTCCGCGCGCGGTTTGCCGCGCAGGCGATCAACGCAGATGTCCCGGCAGGCTAATTGTTGATTCTTCTTGTAAGTTTTCGATCCCGAACTCGCTGAAGGCCTGAACACCATTTTCGCCGACGCCGTATAGCCAGATGGGGCCGTCCTCTATCTCCATTTCGATGGCAATGTCGCGCAGCCAGTCTTCGTTTTCACCGAGATCCTTTGCGACCTCGGTGATGGTGGTGACGTGATGAACTTTGTTGACCTGCGTGGTCATGCTGCTCGAGCGGAGAGCGGCTGATGCCACCGAGCAATTCCAGGCAGAGTTCGTCCAGCCGCTGAGCTGGATATTCGGCAATGCGGGCAAGGAGATCCGTGAGCCAGGCCTGGGTATCGACGCCATTCATTTCGGTCGTGATGACCAAGCTATACATGGAAGCCACGCACCGTCGGCCGCGGTCAGAGCCGTAGAACAACCAGGATTTTCGTCCAAGAGCATGCCTCGCAAGCGTCCTTCGGTGGTATTGATGGAGAGGCAAACCTCCTCCTAGACGAGTGTGAAGCTCGCGCACGGCTTCAGGATGTAGTTGAACGCCGCGGCCAGGTCGTGCCCACGGGACAGCTTCGCGAGCTGCTCCCGCATATAGACCTGCAAGTTCTCGACCGGAGACCGGCTCAGCGTCTGTCGCATCTCCAGACGCTCTTCGCGGGCTCCTGCCATTGATGGAGCGCTCGATCTTGAACAGCGCATCGATCCGCAGCACGATCCCGACCGCCGTGTGCGAGAGCGGGATCTCCTTCTCGCATAGAGCTGGTTGTATCCGTCATATGCGTCGCCCTGCAGGATCTGGCATACCCCGCCAGCTAGGGATGCTCGCCCCTACGGTCTCGGGAGTAGTAGAACATCGCGCCGGCGGCTCGGTGCCCCCAAACGGTCGATCGTCCTGGACCTATATCCAGATATCCAGAACTGTGCCCTATCGGTGTTGCCCTTGGCCTAGCGCCGGCACCGTCGTATCATCGGCATGCAGGCGCTCGGCCGCCATGACACATGGCTTCGACCAAGCGCCGCAGGGGAGTCAGCAATGCACTGAGCGATCCCCGGCGTCCGCCATGGTCGAGAGTGCGATCGGCACGCCTTCCAAGGCGTAGCGCTCAGTCTTGCGGTTTAAAGGCTGCGGTCGTGCCACCTACGGCAAATCCTTGTTGCGCATTCCAGATCGAGGCTCTGAGATCTGTAAGGCAGTAAAAGCTCACCTACAATTTGCGAAGCCATGCATTTGGCGCACAAGTAAGATTGCTCCCAAACGCGTCGGTGTAATACGTATCAATTAGGAACCCTTTTTGCTCTACTAACTGTAAGCCATCAATAATCTCGTTGTCTGCCCTCATAGGAGCGTCTTCAATCACATAATAATCTCCTGACCGAAGAAAGCGGCTCAGGTTAGAAAATATCGAAAATACTTGTACGTGTGCATCGTCGATTACAAGCCAGGGATGGGGCAGCCCCGTCAGCAAATTTTCATCGAAGCTGGTGACGTTCGCAAGGTCAATCTGATGAAAGGTAAGGAAGGGATGGTTTGCTCTTGCATGGATGCATTTGGCGTGCAAATCAAAGGAGTGAACTTCACCTGGATCTTCACAAAGTACGGACATTTGGTCAGCAAACCACAATGCGCTGCCCCCCTGAAGCGAACCGAGCTCGATAATTGCTCTCGGCTGAAGTTCCCAGATAAGCCTCGTATAGAGAGCCAAATCAAAAGGAGATTTGACATTTATCAACCCTTTGTAGGTCATCGCCAAGGCCCCCATTTTTGTGGGATAGCTAGGAAAAAGTCTGGTGTGAAGATACGAGTTCCATCCTCGCAACGACGGTTTTGCAAAACGGTCAGAAAAATCAGCATCAACAGTACTGGCTAGTGCGATCGCCCAATAAAGGCTTCCGCCTGGCGCTGTTTGATCCGGGTAGTTCTTGTGAGCGGCCTCTGAAAAAGCCCTGTGTCCGGAAGCGAGTTTCATGGTCTATTTCCCCTGTGCGCATGTCATTGGTTCTTAGTCGGCCCTAACCAAAGAGCAATTTAGACCACGGCCAGCTCGCTTTAGGCAGCTACCAAATCGGACAGCAGCAAGCACTGTAGCACCGTCACTACAGCCGCGTGGTACAAGGCGGCGCTTCTCGTGGCCTGCGCATTTTTGTGGCTGTGCGGAGGGGCTGATGTTGCCCCACGGGCTTTAATCCAGCTTGAAGTTCGTGTTCTGCGACGAGAGCCGATGTCCGTGCTCGATCCCGGACGACATCGCACCCGCATCTGCCAATTCTGGGCGATGCCATGGATGACCGGCCATGGGGTGGCCCTTCGCCGCCGGCGGTCGCCTACGTGTTCGCCGACGACCGCGGCACCGAGGAGATCGCCGGACGTTTGACGGGGTTTTCCGGCATTCTGCAGGTGGATGGTTATGCTGCCTACAAGGCGCTCGCCCGCGGTCATGGTGGCGCGATCCAGCCAACGAGCGGCGGCGTTTCGGCTATCGCCGCCTGTTCGTCCTGCTGCGGCGGGAGCGCGAGCCATCGGGAAACAACCGGATCTACCGGCTTTATCGCGAGGAAGGGCTCACCGTCCGCAAGCGGCGGGCTCGCCGCAAGGCGGTTGGGACCCGGGCCCCGATCCTGGTCGAGGCCAAGCCCAATGCCCGCTGGACTTCGTCCACGACCAGTTCGCCAATGGTCGACGCTTCCGCATCCTCAACATCGTCGACGACGTTACCATGGAATGCCTGGGCGCCATTCCGGACACGTCGATCTTGGGGCGGCGCGTGGCCCGCGAACTCATAGCAATCGTCGAGCGACGCCGCAAGCCAGGAATGATCGTGTCCGACCATGGCACCGAGTTCACCTGCAACGCCATGCTGGCTTGGTGCAAGGACGCTGCCATCGATTGGCACTTCATCGCACCGGGAAAGCCCATGCAGAACGGCTTCGTCGAGAGCTTTCAACGGCCGGATGCGCGATGAGCTACTCAACGAGACTCGCGGCCTATGCCGCCCACCTCACCGCAACGGACGATCGGCTGCGCAACCCCGACCAGCTCCGCCGATCGTCCGTTGCGCCACTTGGCGTACAAATGATCTGAGACCGGCAACCTGGACCATTTTTGGCTAGAGTTGTGCTGCGTAAATCCCTCGGCTGGGAGGAGCGGACAACGATGAAGGCCTCAAAATTTTCGGACGCCCAGAAGGCGTTCATCCTGAAGCAGGGCCATGACGGGGTTGCGGTGGCGGAGATCTGCCGCAAAGCCGGGATCAGCCAGGCGACCTATTTCAACTGGAAGAAGAAGTATGACGGGCTGCTGCCGACCGAGATGCGGCGGTTGAAGCAGCTTGAGGATGAGAACGCCAAGCTGAAGAAGCTGGTCGCCGATCTCAGCCTCGACAAGGAGATGCTGCAGGACGTGATCCGCCGAAAGCTGTGAAGCCTGGCCGGAAGCGCAAGCTCGTCGATGAGGTTTGTGGTGAGTGGCAGGTCTCGATCCGCAAGGCTTGTAAAGCCCTCGAGTTCGACCGGTCGACCTACCATTACAAATCTCGTCGCTCAGGCCAGGCGGCCCTCGAAGCTCGGATCAAGGAGATCTGTCATGCACGCGTTCGCTACGGTTACCGCCGTGTCCACGTTCTGCTCCACCGCGAGGGATGGCGCCACGGCCAGAATAAGACGCGGCGGATCTATCGCGAATTGGGCCTGCAATTGCGCAACAAATCACCCAAGCGCCGGGTCAAGGCTAAGCTGCGCGATGATCGCAGGCCGGCGACGCGGTCGAACGAGACCTGGGCGATGGATTTTGTCCACGATCAGTTGGCGACGGGGCATAAGCTGCGCGTGCTCACGATCGTCGATACCTTCTCCCGCTTCTCGCCGGCGCTGCAGCCCCGGTTCACCTTCCGAGGCACCGACGTCGTGGCGGTCCTGGAAAGGGTTTGCAATGAAGTGGGATTCCCGGCGACGATCCGCGTCGATCAGGGCAGCGAGTTCGTGTCGCGCGATGTTGACCTCTGGGCCTACCAGCGCGGCGTCACGCTCGACTTCTCGCGGCCTGGCAAGCCGACCGACAACGCCTTCATCGAAGCCTTCAACGGGCGCTTCCGGGCCGAATGCCTCAACACGCACTGGTTCCTCAGCCTTGCGGACGCCCAGGAAAAGGTGGAGACTTGGCGCAGATACTACAATGAAGAACGCCCGCATGGGGCAATCGGCAACAAACCGCCGATTTTACTGCACAACCGCGATGGCGCCACCAGCCCGCCACCGTGAAAGAAGCGCAAAACTCTAGTTCTGGGTGGTCCAAAGTTCGGTCTCGCTACACGTGCCCCGAGACTCCAACTGCCGCTGGATGAAAATTCAGTGGCAGGTCAGCATCTACCCATCCTGCTGCACTGTCGCGACGATCAAGGCCGTCCGCTCCTCGGCCCGCTACCAAGCGGCCGCGAGACTCGAGGCTTTCTGCGCAACGCCCACACCGATATTCCAGCGGCCGTTGAGGCCGTGCGCCAATACTGGATGCCGATGCGCTACCCACGCGCCCGCTGCTCACCGCAGACGTGGGGCTCATACCGGTTACGGGTGATCTAACCTGCCGCCACCCCGTGCCGGTTCTCCATAGTCACGGCCCATATAGCAGAGCTTGGTCTCGCGTCCGAAGGCGTTGCGGTAAAGCGGCGTAAGGGTCGGTAACGCTTGCGTGCGTGTCGTTCATGCGCTTCTGTCCGTGGAAGTTCGCCCCATTGTCGCCTGAGCCATCCTTCGGGCGGAAGCTGTTCTGTGGGCCCAAGCCTCGATCAGCGTGCTATCCACCGAAAAATGTTCATTCGACAGCAGCGGCTTGACCTGCGCATGGTTGAGAAGCCTGGCCATGAACTGCGAGAACACCTCGCCGTTTTCCAGCCGAGAGCGGTTCTCCGTGAGCGTCGTCGGATCCCCGACCGGGTCGTCCGGCGACAGTCCCGCGACCCAGCGGTAGAGGAGATGTAGTCCAAGTTGCTCCATCAACTGCCGTTCCCCGCGAATGCCGTAAAGTGCCTGCAAGAGCAGAGCGCTGACCAATTGCTCCGGCGGGATGGGGGGGACGTCCCTCACTGCAATAGAACCGTCCAAGGCTCCGGTTCAGTTCCCCCAGGATCTCGCGCACAACCGCCCGAATTTGCCAGCGGATGGTTCTTCGGCACCCGCGCCTCGGAACAACTGCTTGCACCATCGCTGCGCCCCGGCGACACCTTCATCATGGACATGTGTGGACGCCCCGTCGCCTCTAAAAAGGCGAGCAGGCGGACATCCGCTGCTTGGCACAAGATCACGTGGCATGAGGGTGCGGCAGAGCGGTTGTCTTCGCGTTTTGCCCGCGTGCGCGTCCGTCCGGCACATCGAGATTACTGGCTCGCGGAAAGCCGACCAGAGGAATGGCTGCTGATCGAGTGGCCAGAGGGCGAAGAAGCACCAACCAAATATTGGTTTTCAACGCTTGCGGCCAACATTGGATTTCGTCAGCTCGTCGATATTGCCAAGCTGCGCTGGCGCATTGAGCGCGGCTACCCACGAACTCAAACAGGAGGTCGGCCTTGGCCACTTCGAGGGGCGGGGTTGGCGCGGTTTTCACCATCACGCAACACTGTGCATCGCGCATACGGATTCCTAGTCTCGGAGCGAGAGACGATTCCCCTCTCAGAAACAGCCTCCACCAAGCTCTTCAAGGAAATGCCATTCCCGAAACCTATCGGCCGAGGGCATCCGCCATTGCGGCCTGAACGGCACGTTCCGAATTCGATTGCGACCGTCCGACGAAGATTGAGCGCGGCTCTCGTCGTCACACTATCTCGATGCCCTTGTTGCATCAGGGCAATCTCAAGTCAAAGTGGCTATCGAAATTTATGACGCAGTAAGATTAGCAGGCTGTTGAAGAAGTCTCTGGCGGGATGGAATTGGACGTGATTCTCTCGATGATTGAATCGGGAGGCCGGGACGCGAGGATCGGACGAGCGGTCTGGATCGTTGTTCAGTTACGTGGATCTTGAAGCGCGGGTTCGTTCGGACCATCCCTTACGGACCATCCTGGAGATTGTGAACGCTGCGCTGGGCGATCTATCGAAGGCGTTTGCGGGGCTTTACACGGACTTTGGCCGGCCCTCGATTGCACCGGAGAAGCTGCTTCGGGCGATGCTGCTGCAGGCCTTCTACGGCATTCGCTCGGAACGACAATTGATGGAGCGGCTGGAATTTGACCTGCTATTCCGCTGGTTTGTCGGTCTGGGCGTGGACGATCCGGTGTGGGACCACTCGACCTTCTCCAAGAACCGCGACCGCGTGTTAGAGGGTGACGCGGTGCAGTGGATGATGACCGTACCCGGTGTCGGGGCGCTCGTGGCTGACATTCCGCGCAACTGTCGACGACCCGGCCGATTCAGGAAGTCGACCGATGTCGGCACCCACTATTGGCTAGATGCAGCGGCACTACCAGTCGGGACAGACCGACCGCATCGGCAGCATCTTCAATGCCGCGACAAGCTAACGCTGGCGACGGTGTACGCGGCGGCGATCGCGATCCCCACGCGGATTCCAAAAATTTTTGGCTGCGGCTGGTGGGGCTGCGGCTGGCCAGAAGAAGGGCCTCAAGGGCGACGAGGGTCGTGGCGCGCGCACTCGCCGTGCTGCTGCACAAGATGTGGACCAGTGGCTCCAACGTCCGTCTTGGCTCCGGCGGCAAGCGCGGCCGCGTCGCCGCGGGCGATGTAAGGGCCTCCGCGGCCTGGTCGTTTCCACGCGCACCGTTTCCTTCCGTCTCGGCGGAGCGGCGTCTCCCGAGGGGACGGGGATTTGGGTGAGATCGCAACTTTTCTTGCCGGCGCCGAGTTTCGCGACGGCGTTGGCGACAAGAAGCGCATTGCAGGACAAGTTCGCGCGTGACAAAGTAGGTGCACGAAGCATTCTCGTTGCACACACGGCAGACTTGTTCACAACGCACTGGCTCCAACAAGAGGTTAGAGCGGTTTCCAATCACGTCGCTTCGTATCCGCGGCGGCGAGATAGTTGTGACATTCTTCGGATGAGAAGCGTTCGAGAGCATTGGCGATTGCTTGCCAGAGACCAGGCATGGAGCGCGCGGCAGCGGCGCGCAACAGCGCCTTCAATTTAGAGAAGGCCATCTAGACCGAGTCGAAGTCCGGACTGTAGGGCGGGAGATAGAGCAGGGTGAGCTCCGACGGCCTGAATGGCCTCCCGAAGATCATGGATCTTGTGAACGGCCAAATGGTGCCCGTTATGACCGTGTCGCCCGGCTGCACCGATGGGGCGAGCAATTGTTCGACATAGGTCAGGTAAGCGTCTCCATCCATCGTGTCTAGAACAAGCGGTGCAATCAGACCATCAGTCCAGCGGGTGAATGTCGTCCCTTCCAACGTCTGTGAGGAATGGCCGACAACGCTCGTCGCGTGGAGAGCGTCCGTAAAGGCGCGCCATTGGGGGTTGGAGCTGGTTTCGTCGATGAAGACGACGCGCTCAAGATCAAGCTCGATTTACCATTCGCACCACTTCTCACGCGCCGCATTTATACTCCGCGCCGTTGCTCAGCGGCGTGTGCCCTCTTGTCTACTGTGATCTTTCCACGCTGGAAGAAACGCCAACGCGAAAGCGCCGACCGATATTCCACGACGATTCAACAGCTCACGCAACTCCGCGAGCGTGATATCCGATTTCGCTTCACCGCGTCCAAAAATCAATTGTGCATGTGTTTCGATGCACTGCGACGGGCGTCAGCTGGGCCAGCGCGATCCGCTGGCCCAGTCGCCGCAAGGAAGTTGGCGAAAAGCCAGGGCCGACATGACAAACCACCGCCGATCGCGGCGATCACCCTTTGGAAGATCAGAATAGTGCCTTCGTCATGCATGCTTCCCCTCCATCGGCATGGAGCTTTGAATTTGACACGCCCCGTTTGAGCATCCGCGGCGGTGTTTCCGTTCAGATCAGAAGAAGCGGCAGCGATGGCCCTGTGTCGTATTTTCGATTGAAGATACACTCGCAGTTTCCATGATTCCGCATTTCGTGGCACCTATCGATGCTGGTGGTTGAGCTAGACTTCAGAACATGTAACGAGTTGCGTGCGTCGAGAGCATTAGGCGCTCAGTGTTGTGAGCGTCCCTTGCACTGAGTTCGATGCTGCCTGGTGAAGGTCAGTCTAATCGCCTGGACATTTCACAGAATCCGATGTGGCTTGATAAAGGTTGATGGTTCATTGCCTCTCGGGCAACGGCGCTCTGATCAGTTTTCTCAGGACACGGTGATACGGTGAACGAATCAATGCAGATAGGGAGAGGCGGTATGCGGCTAGACGAGATGAAACTTGGAGTTATGCTTCTTCAGGCGGGATGCCATGAAGCTGCATGGCGCGATCCGTGCGTGCCAGCCGATGGCGGAATTGATGTCGACTATTTTGCCAATCTCGCAGCTCTTGCCGAAACTGCGGCATTTCATTTCGTGTTCTGCGCCGATACTCCGAGCGTAACAGATGAGGCTCACGCGACCATAGCTCGCAGAAGCCGACACGACGGGTTCGAGC
This sequence comes from Bradyrhizobium sp. 147, assembly GCF_023073935.1. Classification (NCBI taxonomy): domain Bacteria; kingdom Pseudomonadati; phylum Pseudomonadota; class Alphaproteobacteria; order Hyphomicrobiales; family Nitrobacteraceae; genus Bradyrhizobium; species Bradyrhizobium sp. 147. The sequence continues at coordinate 11,109 of NZ_JADPKL010000019.1, forward strand.
CGATGACCCTGTTGTCAGCACTGTCATCGCGAACACAAAATATCGGTCTTGTTGCGACTGCGACCACGACGTACAATCAGCCATATCATGTTGCGCGGATGCTAGCCTCGCTTGACCATCTGTCGCGGGGCCGCGCTGCTTGGAATATTGTCACCTCGGGTTACAAGTTCGAAGCTGCCAATTTCGGTGAGAAGGAACTGCCAAATCATAGCACGCGCTATGCTCGAGCGAGAGAGTTTGTGGGAGTCGTTAAGGGGCTTTGGGACTCGTGGGAGGACGATGCTTTTATTCGCGATAAGCGAAGCGGGATCTTTGTTGATACGACCAAGCTGCATACGCTTCAGCATCAAGGCGCCTACTTTTCAGTAAGAGGACCACTGAACACTGCGAGACCGCCGCAAGGATATCCCGTGTTGGTTCAAGCTGGTGCCTCCGATATCGGAATGGCCTTCGCTGCAGAGGTTGGGGAAGTCATTTTCACCGCGGAGCCACTCTGCGAGAACGGAAAGAGGTACTACACGGCTCTCAAAGAAAAGGCGCATCGATATGGGCGAGAAGACAGTGAGATCTTAATTATGCCGGGTCTCGTCCCAATCGTCGGGCGGACCAAGCAGGAAGCGTCAGATAAGCTTGAGAGGCTTCATTCGTATGTGCACATGGATGTTCTAACCGGAGTTGCTGAGCGATGGTTAGGTTTCGTCAAAGACCTGCGTTCGGTGGATCTCGATTCGCTGGTGCCCGACGTTCTGCCGCAGTCGAACTTATTCCAGAGTCGACAGAAGCTACTGCTGGAAGTGGCCGCTCGCCGAGGATATACCTGGAGACAGTTGATGCGCTATATATCCGACAGTTCGGGGCATTTGATGGTTGTTGGCACGCCTGACGAGATCGCTCAAGCCATGGTGGACACATTTGAAGAACGTGCAGCCGATGGCTTCAATTTGTGTCTGGCGACGCTTCCCGATGGTCTTAAGGAGTTCATTGAGCTTGTTCTCCCGGAATTGCGGCGGCGAGGAAAGTTCAGATCCAAGTACACGGGGCAGACTCTAAGAGAGAATCTCGGTCTCAAGCGACCCCTCAATTCGTTCACGTAATCGCGTGTGGTTAGGCGGCCAACGAGTCTGATTCGATACAGCACGGCTTCTCTCGCGCGACTGAGCTGATCGACGGGCGGAACAAGTGTACTCGGGCCAAATCAAGTTGGAAGTATCCGATGGCTCTCGGCGCTCAGGGATCTGTGACATGACTAGGAAAATGATGAGTGGGAAGATCGAGGAGATCATCTACGCTCAACTGGAGGAAGGCGAAGACCTTCTTCGAGCTCTTTGGGACATCTG
>NZ_JADPKL010000013.1:0-12100 GCF_023073935.1 Bradyrhizobium sp. 147
ATCGCCACCCGCGCCTCCAGCGCAACGGCTCCTCATCGCCTTCGCTAGACCTTCTATCCTCTGTCGCACAGCTATCGGCCGTGTGAGAAATGCGGGCTAGACGAGCGCGGGAGAACCAAAAGCAAGCGCTACCCCACTCGACCAATGCTGGAGGGAGACTGGGGGACAAATGGAACGTCTAACTGGCCAGATCGTCCTGGTCTGCCGCTGCCCTGACTTAGCACCGCAAGGCGGGATAGATACGGACCTGATGTTGGCTCCAGAAAGCGCGGCATGGGCCGGCTTGGGTGGGAGCTGGCGCAGCAGATCAGGGAAATCTCGCCTGGCTTTCCCGTGGTCTACATGACGAGCGCCGGCGCGCCCTGACTGGAAATCGCAGGGCGCCGACGGCAAGGCCTTTGCCCCGCCCCAGTTCGCTGCCGCGGTGTCGCAGCTACTCGATACCGGGGCCTCATCGGCTTGAACCGCTCCGAGTTTCCGATCCTTTGACCCCTCGGTGGTGGCTGATCGTCAGCTCCAGTGTCTCGTCGGATGGCAAAACTTCCTCTTGTAAAACCTCATCAACCATCCATTTAGCTTCTATGCGCCATCCACTGGGATGGTCTAATGGATAATTTCGATGGCTGACAATGTTCGCGACCTGCGTCCCAGAGCCCCAGACACCGAGAAAATCACGATCAACCTTGGCTACGTGGACCTCGGCCATGTCGATCTGATGGTGCAGGAAGGGTTCTATTCGAACCGCACCGATTTCATTCGCACGGCCATCCGCAATCAGCTCGAGCGGCATGCAGATGTTCTCCAGCAGTCGACGGCCAGACACAGCTTGGACCTCGGGCTACGCAACTTCACCCGCCAGGATCTCGAAGCGGCTCAGCGCGCCGGCGAGATGCTGCACATCAACGTCCTCGGCTTGGCGACCATCGCCCAGGACGTCACGCCCGACCTGGCACGCGCCACCATCGCGTCGATCTCGGTGCTCGGAGCCCTCCATGCCACTCCCGCGGTCAAGGCCGCTCTTGCCGACAGAACCAGGTAAAGCAGATGCTGATCGAAATACGATCCATGAGGCCACTCGTCTCACGCGTGCGGGCAAGTTGGTCGAGGCCACTGCGCTTCTGCAGCGCATGCTCCGGGGTGAAACTGGCGCAGAACCGTTTGATCGCGCGGGCCCTCCGGCGCCAGCGCGGCTGGAGCCGCCGACCATCGAGGTGAAGGCCGACGTGGTCGGGGAGAGGGAAAGGCGCCCAGCCACGCGGGCCGCTTCCGCGCAGCGGCGCGGACGGCCCGCGCCTTTGGACAACATGCAAGAGTTCGCCGGCCTCGGTCTGCGAGGCCCGATATTGCGCGCTCCTCCGTTCATGTCAGATGTCGCGCCCGACGGGACGCAATTCATCGCCGGCACATTCCGCAACGCGGCCGGAGTTCGAGCCTACAAGCTGTTCGTCCCGAGCCGCTCGCGAGGAGAGCCCCTTCCCCTCGTCGTCATGCTTCACGGCTGCACCCAGTCCGCGGACGATTTCGCGGCCGGCACACGCATGAATTTTCTGGCTGAAGAGCGGAATTGCTTCGTGGTCTATCCCGAGCAGGCGACCGCAGCCAATCAGTCGAAATGCTGGAATTGGTTTCGTACCGGTGACCAGGAACGGGATGGCGGCGAGCCTTCGCTTATCGCGGGCATCACCCGCCAGGTCATGCAGGATCATCGGATCGACCCAAAGCGCGTGTACGTAGCGGGGCTGTCCGCCGGCGGCGCCGCGGCTGCCGTCATGGCTGCGACGCACCCCGACCTCTACGCCGCCGTTGGCATCCATTCGGGCTTGGTTTGCGGAGCCGCCAGTGATCTTCCCTCCGCTCTTGTCGCCATGCGGCAGGGAGCCCGTTCTATCATTTCCCATGGCGGACCGCAGGTGCCGACCATCGTTTTCCATGGCGACCGAGACACAACGGTGCATCCGAACAACGGCGACCGTATCGCCGAACAATCGGGTAATGCGTCGGATTTCAATGCGAAGGTCATCGGTGGAAAAGTGCCACACGGGCACGCGTATACCCGCACCATTCTGACCGACGTGAGCGGGCGCGCCGTCTCCGAACACTGGAATGTTCACGGCGCAGGCCACGCTTGGTCGGGAGGAAGTCCGGCGGGATCCTACACGGATCCAAGCGGCCCGGATGCAAGCAGGGAGATGCTTCGCTTCTTTCTCGAGCAATCGCTCCCGACTTAGTCGGCATCAGGTTGATGCCAATAGAGCAAGCAGAGCGATTGCAGGCTGAATTAGCGCGGCCCGGATTGAAGTTTGCTGAAGCCACTGGCCGTGATCTTCACCCCGATTGAGCGCGTGCGTCCAACGGACGCTCGCGTCGATCGCGCTACGTCTTCCCGGGCGGCGCGCGGTGCGGGGAAATGTGGCAGACGTTCCAAAGTCGGAACATCGCGCATGACGGGAAGTTAGTGGGTAGGAGCACCCGTGATGGGCCTGAAGCGAACGATCAAAAACCTCGGCCCCTATCCGTCGCTCCTTCTATTGGCAGTACCCACGGCGACGGTCGAATCGTTGAAGCTTGTTGCGTTGGCGGTTGCCGGCAAAGGCCATTGGATCACCGGGACCGCGATGATCGTCGCCTGCTATCTCCTTAGCCTGTGTGTCGTCGAAAGGCTCTTTGTGATCGTCAAGCCGAAGGCCATTTGAATACGGCTGGATACGGGGTTCGGGCTCGGCCGCCTTCGTCGTGGGCACGATCGTCGTTGGACAACTGATCGGTCCTGCTGACCTCATGCCGGTAATCTGGATGAATGCCAGCCTACTGATCGCAGCGGCCAGCGCGACAGTGTTTATGCCCGCTGTTAACGCTCAAGCCGCTCCACCTGCGCCGGCGGCATCGTTGGCCTTCGGAGAGGTAGGTGCTCTTTTGGCGATCCCGCGATTTCGGATCCTGATTTTGGTTTCCGCTTTGGTCTATGGAAGTCACTCGATGCACGACGCATTTGCCGTCATTCGGTGGAGCGACGCTGGAATAGGAACTTCCGTTATAAGCGTTCTGTGGTCGGAAGCGGTGGCGGCAGAAGTTTTGGTCTTCTTTTTCGTTGGTCCTGCGTTGATTGAACGGTTTGGCGTGCGTGGTGCGGCTATCTTAGCAGCCGCGGCCGGCATCATACGTTGGCTGATTGAGGGAGTAACGACTTCTATTGTGCTTCTCTCAATGATTCAGCCCTTACACGGGTTAACCTTTGCGCTGCTCCATCTCGCTTGCATGGGCATGATGAGGGCAGTTATCTGCCCGACGGTCGCCGCCACCGCCCAAGCTATTTATGCCTTTGGTTCAGGCCTCGTTACCGCTGCGTTGATATCGCTGTCCGGCATTCTTTATGCTCGATATGCAGGAGCTGCGTTCTTGCCGATGGCAGCTCTCTGTGCATTGGCCCTCCCGTTGGCTGGGTACGGCTTTGCCGACCAAAGGGCGCGATGCGGCCCTGTTTGATCCAACAGGTCCAACTGCCGGCGCATCGGCATCTTTATCGGCGCAGCGCGCGCGGCACGACGCTACGCTTGCGAATATCGCCAGGTGACGAAAAGGCGCCAATTGGCAGGAGGCGCTTGGGGCGACCAGTCCAATGCCGATGAAGCGCGAGACTTATATCGGGCGGGCGCGTCACTCCGAGTTGCACAGCGTCCAGAACGTACCTGTTACTCTCTTAACTGAGCGGCGTTACCGCCGCGCGATGACATACCCGATGAGGAAAGCGACGGCCGGCGAAGCTAGAGGAGCTTCCCTGACCAAGTCACGAACAATTTGGGACGACGCGCTGTACTGTCGGCCTTCCTCTAGAGATTCTCGAATGTTGCGCGCCACCTCCCGCACACTCTCTGATACTTGCTTTAGGGTGGACATTGTGCCTTCGTCACTCATGGTTCTTCCTCCTTAGGCTGCAACCGCCAACCGAAGTTCCCTCCGACCTATCACCTAAGGGATCGGGTCTAAAGCAAACGGGCCTCCGATGCCGCCGCGGTAGAAAGGTGCTCCGCCACTCGCCGTATGTTTCCGGCTTGCTGGGGCAGGCGCTGATGAGGCAACCAACCTCCGAAGAGCATCAGTGTCGACTTGACGCGTTCCTGCCGGACTGGACGCGGAGTTGCTGAGCAGTTGACCTCTTGAATCAACCCTGCCGTCATGCTCCCAATGGGTCAGCCCCACAAGGGCGGGTCGACAAGGGGTGGTCCATATTGAGCAACCGCATCCGACGTCTGGCGCATACCATCCTGTTTGCCGCTCTGCTTGCGGCCACGCAGGCGCTTGCTCAGGAAGAGAAGAAAACGGATGAGGACAAGCCGGCAGACCCTGACACCGGCGAGAGCACTGTTGAGGAAAAAACCTTGGGGATACTGCCAAATCCATTCCAAAAATACGGAATTAAATTTGCAGCCACCTACATCGGCGAGACGCTTGGCAATATCTCCGGTGGGCTGAAACAAGCTGTTATCTATGAAGGACGGCTGAACCTCGCGGTGGATGTTGATCTGCAGAAGCTCGTAGGGGTCGATAAGCTGACATTCCACGCCAACATGTTCCAGATTCATGGTGAAGGATTGTCGCGCAGTAATCTCGGCAATTTCTTCGTCGTGAGCGGGATCGAGGCGCTACCATCCACGCGGCTATATGAAGCCTATTTCGAGAAGCAGTGGGGAAACAAGAAGGTCTCTCTGAAGTTCGGCCAGCTTGCCGCCGATAGCGAATTCTTCAACACCAAATACACCGACGTCTTTACCAACGCCTCACTGGGCTGGCCAGCGATCACAGCGATCGATCTGCCAAGCGGGGGGCCGTCGCCGCCCTTAGCGGCGATGGGCACCCGACTTCTTGTCAACATCACCGATCAACTGTCAGTCCTTGGCGGGATCTTCGATGGCAACCAGGCAGGCCCTGGGCCGGGTGACCCCCAAGAGCGCAACCGCTACGGCATCAATTTCCGGGTCAACGATCCACCCCTGCTTCTTGGGCAAGTCCAATACGCCTGGAACAACAAGAAAGGCGATCCGAGACCTGCCGGACAAATCAAGCTTGGGGGCTGGCGCCATTTCGGCTCGTTCGCCGATCAGCGGCTGGCATCGAACGGCGTGTCGCTGGCCGCACCGACGAGCAGCGGTACGCCCCTGCTGCTGTCCGGCGATATCGGTGGATGGGCGGTGTTCGAGCAAAAAGTCTATCGCGCCGCGCATAGCGACGATCGCGGCATCGGCGTGTTTGCGCGGCTCTCGGGCGCGCCGGCCGATCGTAACCTGATCGATCTCTATGCCGATACTGGCATCGAATTCATCGGGCTGAGCGAGACTCGGCCCGACGATAAATTCGCGATTGCCGCCGGTTATGCTCACGTCTCCCGGCGTGCGCAGGCGCTCGATCTCGGTTACCGAGCCACAGTCAACGCGAACTGGCCAGTGCGCAGCTTTGAAGGATTGTTGACCGCGGTTTATCAGTATCAGGTACGCGACGGCTGGACCTTGCAACCCAACTTCCAGTACATCATTCATCCCGGCGGAGGCGCGACTGATCCCTCGAGCCCTTTGGCAGGAAGGGCGCTCAAGAATGCCGCGGTCTTAGGGCTACGCACCACCCTCAAGTTCTAGCAACCGAACGCATCAGCAGCGTGCCCGCTCGACGATGCGCAGGGCGCGTGTCAGGACTATCGCGAGCACCCGCGAAGCCGCCGCTCGCTCTCATTTAGCAGGCGTTGTTTTTATTGCTATCCTGATCCGATTTTCGGGGCGCCGTTGAGAGAGCGACCTCTAATAGATTTACCGGTCGAGATCTCCATAATCGTCATAGTCACGAACTACATTTCCCGCGTGAAGCGTTCCACCGGACGCCAGCGTTCGTGAACGACGATTCTCGAAGCGGGCGGCCTCTAATAAGCAGGATGGATTACGATTGTCGGCGACAATGGGTATGCTTGGCGCATGTGAACCCGCCAGCAAACGGCTCCGCAACATGCGATGGCGGCCGAGGCACGCACCGTGGAGAACGCGAGAAGACTGACGGCAAGGCCGCGGAGCGTCGACGGTAGCGTCCTGATCCAGAAGCCCCGTGCCCCCGCGGGATCGGGTACCGCGGTCTCGCAGCTACTCGACACCGGGGCCTCAGCGGCTTGCACCGGGATCGCTGTGAGTTTCCGATTCTTCGATCGAGCCCGCAAGTGTGCCGGCGCATCGTCGCTTCCTCGCGCTCTCCTCTAGCCCGCGTTGCGGCGGCGGCCCGGGCCGCCGCTACCGCCATCCAGTCCCGCAGCAGGCCTCTACCATCTCTCGAAAAGGACGCGCGACGTTTGAGATCGTCCAGCGTCTCCCCGGGATGGCATCGCTCGAAATCCTCGCGGATCAGCGACCCGACGTAGTCTGCTGAATCGAGATGCTGGTGCGAGTAGGTCTTCATGGTTGTCGTTTCGGTGCGCGCAGCCAAGGGCGACCCGAACGGGGCACAGCGGCAAGAGCGATCGTTGGTTCACGAATGGTTGCCTGGATCGACGAGGACGGTCTTGAGGTCGCCGACGGGTTCTCGACGGAGAGGCACCGAGGCCGGAACCTGTGCAAGTCCAAGCCGCTCGCAGCCAAGGGGACTCGCCTTGAAGGAGCCGTCACGATGATCGAAACCGATACCCTCTTGGAAAAGTCCGCTGCGGCGCCTTGCCGATGGCCGCGAACCTGCAGCGGACCTCAACCGCACAGCCGGACATCCGGTTCAGCTGTCCAAGGTGCCACGGTGACGAGGCGGACCGGCTGCCCGTCCGTGCAGCATGGCCCGCCGCGGACTCTGGATGCGGCCTGATAAAGATCCGCTCGCACAGAAAGCCACAAACTCGAATTCGCAGACGGCTCGCAATGGCAGGTGTGTCCTGGCGATCTGGATCTCGCTCGCCTGGAAGCCCGAGACTGACCGATGGTCGATGGGCGGACGATGACGTGGCCTCAGACGCGCTCGTCGGCGCGGGCGTAGAGATCCGCGTCATACCAGCCGGCGAAAGTTGGCATGTGCGCGAGGTCAAGACGCGCTGAAGCAAGGTTGATCGCGGGAACGCGGTCCGATGTGATTGCGGTTTCGCACCGCGCTCTTGAGCCCGTCCGTAGACTCACGGAATCCAAAACGCGTCGCCGACGGGCTATCTATCGGGCAGCACCGGGCTGGCGTATTTCATCCCTTTCATAATTCGCCGGTGGACCGCAGGCTGTAAGTCTGCGGCCATTTTGCATATGAACATTCGAAACGCGGCTGGTCGTGCGGGCCGCCGCCCATATTATCAGCCGCCGCGGTCCGCGCCCACCGTATCGGCCACCCTGGCGCCCCGTGCGCCGATAGGCTTCTCGGCGCCCGTGGTCGTGTCGCGCGCGGTCTGGTGCTCCATCTCGGCATCGAGCTCGGCTCCAAGCAGGATCACGATGGCGGAAATCCACAGCCAGGTCATGAAGCCGATCGCCGCGCCGAGCGAGCCGTAGGTCTCGTTGAATCGAAGTTGGCGGCGTACCAGGAGAACAGCGCGGAGGCACCGAGCCACAGGACGGTCGCGACTGCGCTGCCCCAGGTGATCCAGCGCCAGCGCGGTGCTTCGCGGCTCGGTCCGAAGCGATAGATGAGCGCGAGCGCCAGCGCGACCGCGACGAACATCGCGGGCCACCGAGCAATGCGAACGAGAAGATCCGCCGCGTTCGACAGGCCGACGAAGTTCAGCGCCACAGGCAGGACCACTACCGCGCCAAGTGCGATCAGTACGAAGGCGATCCCGGCGAGCGTGAAGGAGAGGGAAAGCGCGTTCAGCCTCACGAAGCTTCGCTTCTCTTTCTCGCCGTAGACGATGTTGAGCGTGTCGAACAGCGACTTCATCGCGGCGTTCGCGCTCCAGAGCGATACGGCGAGCCCGACCACGAAGGTCAGGCCGAGCGTCTGGTTGCCCTTCGAGGCGACGCGCGTGAGCTGGTCTCTGGCTACGTCGACGGCGCCGCTCGGAATGAATCCCGAGACTTGGTCGAGGTGCTTGGCGATGCTTCCGGGGTCCGAGAAGAGGCCGTAAATCGCGACGAGGGCCGCCAACGCCGGAAAAAGCGCAAGCAGGCTGTAGTAGGTCATGCCCGCGGCGAGCGCGAGGACGCGGTGCTCGGAGATGTTGCCGTAGACCCGCAGCAGGATGTCTTTCCATCCCTTGGCCGGGATCTCGGACGGCGAGTCGGCGAGCCGGCCCCGGTCCTCGCCCTCCACAGCGACAGCCGCAGGCGGCGCGTCGCGGCGATCCTGGCGCCTTTCGAGTTTGGCGTCGTCTTCGGGAGCGACCTGCTCGGTCAGAAATGCCGCTGCCAAAAGCGCGAGCGCAGCGGCGACAGTCCAGCCGCTGACACCGGCGCGGTCCTTGGTTTCGCCAGAGGGGCTCCTCATCGTCCAAATCCAGCCATGCCCCATGCTGCGGCCAACCTGCGATCGACAGGAACGTTCCCGGCTGCCCATAGGCAATTCCGCCGAGAAGGAACTCCTGACCATCCGCGCGATTTGGACCCGTGGTACCTTCGATGCTCCGGATAGAGGATTACGCGCTGATCGGTGATTGTGAGACCGCCGCCCTGGTGGGGACGGACGGTTCGGTCGACTGGCTTTGCCTCCCGCGCTTCGATTCGGACAGCGTGTTCGCCAAGCTCCTCGGGAACGACGAGAACGGCCATTGGCGGATCCAGCCGGATGAGCAGCATTCGGCTTCACGCCGTTACCGGCCCGGATCGCTGATCCTCGAAACCACGTTCAAGACCGACAAGGGTCGCGTCCGGATAACCGACTTCATGCCGCCGAAAATCGACGGCTCCAAGATCGTCAGGATCGTGGAAGGGCTGGAAGGCGCCGTCCGGATGAGCACGCAACTCGTGCTGCGCTTCGACTACGGCGTGACGGTGCCGTGGATAAGCCGCCTCGAGGCCGGCGGCCTGAGCGCGGTCGCCGGTGCGCACATGCTGGTGCTCAGGACCGATCTCCCGCTGCGCGGCGAGCCCATGAAGACCGTCGGATCGTTTTCGGTCGAGGCCGGGCAGCGGGTGACGTTCGTGCTGTCGTACCAGCCGTCCTTTGAGGCGCCGAAAGAGCCGATCGATCCGGACGAAGCTCTCCGCGATACCGACGGCTTCTGGCGCGAGTGGTCGGGACGCTGCCATCAGGCAGGGCCGTATTCCGAGGCCGTCCAGCGCTCGCTAGTGACGCTGAAGGCGCTGACCTTCAGGCCGACGGGTGGGATCGTCGCCGCCGCGACGACCTCGCTTCCGGAGCAGATCGGCGGGCCGAGAAACTGGGACTATCGCTTCTGCTGGGTTCGCGATGCAACGCTGACTCTGCTGGCCTTGATGGGCGCCGGATACTACGACGAGGCGCGCGGCTGGCGGGACTGGCTGTTGCGCGCCGTCGCCGGCAGCGCGACGCAGCTTCAGATCATGTACGGCGTCACGGGCGAGCGTCGCCTAACGGAATGGGAGGTCCCGTGGCTCTACGGCTACGAAGGGTCGAAGCCCGTCCGCATCGGTAACGCCGCGCATGCGCAGCTTCAGCTCGACGTCTACGGCGAGCTGATGGACGCACTGTATCAGGCGCGCCGCGGCGGACTCCCCGAGAACAAGCGAGCCTGGCAGATCCAGTGCGCGCTGCTCCATCACCTGGAGTCGATCTGGACAGAGCCCGATGAAGGCATCTGGGAGGTCCGGGGCGGTCGGCGGCATTTCACCTACTCGAAGGTGATGGCCTGGGTCGCGTTCGACCGCGCGATCAAGAGCGCCGGCGAGTTCGGCATGGATGGTCCTGTTGACGAGTGGAAGAAGGTCCGCGCCGATATCCACGAAGATGTGTGCCGGCAAGGCTTCGATCCGGATCGCCAGACCTTCGTCCAAGTCTATGGCGAACCGCAGCTCGATGCCAGCCTTCTCCTGATCCCGGCGGTCGGCTTTCTGCCGGCCGAGGACGCCCGGGTAGCTTCCACCATCTCCGCGATCGAGCAGGAGCTGATGACGGACGGCTTCGTCCGCCGCTACGACACCGGCGCGACGGAAGACGGCCTGCCGCCCGGCGAGGGCATGTTCCTGGCGTGCAGCTTTTGGCTGGCGGACGCCTATCAGATGGTGGGCCGGCACGCCGACGCCGTGAAGCTCTTCGAGCGCCTCGTCGGTCTTTGCAACGACGTCGGGTTGCTCTCCGAGGAGTACGACGTGACGCGCGGCCGCCTGGTCGGGAACTTTCCGCAAGCCTTCTCCCACATCGCGCTGGTGAACACCGCCCACAACCTGACGCACGTCGAGAAGCCCTCGGAGCAGCGTGGAAGTAGGCAAGCAATCGCAATCGTTTCGGCGCGGTCGGATGCGCCCCCCCTGGAGGAAAACATGAGTGAGGCAGTCAACCCCACGGCAACGCCGGCCCGCCGCTTCGCCGTCGTGCTCGAAAGCCAGCCGGCGCTGGTGACCGGGGCCAACTCGGGAATCGGAAGGGCGGTGGCCCTTGGGCTTGCCGCGAGCGGAGCCGATGTCGTGGTCAACTATGTTGTCGATCAGACAGCGGCCGAAGAGGTCGCGCACGGCATCGAGGCTTCTGGGCGCCGCGCCATCACGATCAAGGCAGACGTGAGCGACGAGGACCAAGTCAAAGCCATGTTCGCTCAGGCGATCGATCATTTCGGCACGTTGCACATCCTCGTGAACAACGCCGGCCTGCAGCGCGACGCTGCCTTCCATAACATGACACTCGAGCAGTGGAACAAAGTGATCGGTGTCAATCTCACCGGCCAGTTCCTGTGCGCGAGGGAAGCCGTTCGGGAATTCATGAAGCGCGGTGTGGTCGATCAGATCTCGGTCGCGGCGGGTAAGCTCGTGTTCATGAGCTCCGTCCATCAGGAGATCCCTTGGGCCGGTCACGTGAACTATGCGTCATCCAAGGGCGGCGTGATGCAATTGATGCGCAGCATCGCCCAGGAAGTCGCTCCCCTGGCCATTCGCGCTAACGGGGTGGCTCCGGGCGCCATTCGCACCCCCATCAACAGGCCCGCCTGGGAGACTCCGGAGGCCTACGGTCGATTGATGTCGCTGGTGCCGTACAAGCGCATAGGCGAGCCGGACGACATCGCGCAGGCAGTGGCCTGGCTCGCGTCCGACGCGGCGGACTACGTCACGGGCGCCACCTTGTTCGTCGACGGAGGAATGAGCCTCTACCCGGGTTTCGCGACGGGAGGCTGATCGGGCCTTCAGGTTTACGTCAGAAAGGAGCACTGCATGCGAAAGAGCCATCAGGAGAGCGAGAGGCACCCACGGCGCCTGTTCGCGTCGATCGCGAACAAGGCTTCACAGGCGGCGGGCCGCGCCTCGACCTTCGTTCTGGCTTGCGCGGTGATCATCGTCTGGGCCGTCACGGGACCTCTCTTCCACTTTTCCGACACGTGGCAGCTTGTCATCAACACCGGCACGACCATCGTCACCTTCCTGATGGTCTTCCTGATCCAGAACTCACAGAATCGGGACAGCGCCGCGATACAGGTGAAGCTGGATGAGTTGATCCGAACCGGCACCGTCCAGAACTCCTTCGTCGGAATCGAGCATCTCTCGGCCGACGAGCTGGAGGAGCTGCGCGCCCGCTGCGAAGAGAGGGCGAAGGCGGTCGCCGCGGGGATAAGAAGCGACAGGAGGGGCGGTTCGCGCAAGCGCCGCAACGAAGAGGCCGGGTAGGCGGGTCCTCAGCACCAGCGAAGAAGCCCGTCTTCCCGAGATGCTGCGCCCCCTGGCTCCGAACCATGCTATCGTCGGCGGAAAAACGTCCAGGGGAGGCGGATGGCCTTCAGGATCAAACCCTTTTCGAGGTTCAGAAGGCCGTTTCCATGGCCCGGCGGGCGCGAGGTGAGAATTGGTCCGGCAACTTACGCGCTTCTGGCACCGGGCCAGGCCACCACCTGTCCGGACATGACGTGCCGGTCGCGGCCGCTGTCCTTGGCGGCATAGAGCGCGCGGCCTGTCAATCGGCGTTCGACTGGGACCCCCTATCGGCATCCAAAAGGGACCCCTTTGATCGGCGTGCTCTGCTGGGAGCGCTCGGGTCGTCGGAGCTGGTC
>NZ_JADPKL010000048.1:0-11784 GCF_023073935.1 Bradyrhizobium sp. 147
GGCGAAGGTCGTCGGCGCTGTTGTGATCCGATGGGCCTACGACAGCCCTGCCAATGCCAAGCAGCTGGTCTCGATCATCGACAACGACGGTCTTCCGGATGTGGACCTCCGAAGGGTCACCGACCTTCTCGGCCGCCTGCACATCTTCTCCATGAGACAGGATCCTGTTCCGCCCACCGAGACGGAGCACTCGTAGGACCCTGCCGACAATGGACGGCGCGAACTCAACCGACCCCGTCATTGAGTTGCTCGACACGCTCAAGGCAGTCCGCCGCGACGTGGACCGACTCGGGCAGGACATGCAGGGGACGCTCAAGGCCGCACAGGCGGCCGAGATGGCGGCTGCAAAACCTCGTACCCTCACCCTCGACGTGTCGGCCCTCGGGCCGGCCTTCGGAACGCTGTCCGACCGCGTCGCGTCGTTGGACACGACGGTCTCCGCGCTCGGGGCCGACCGACTGCGCAGCGAGGTCGTGGCCGCGCTGCACGACGCGCGCGGTGAGATCGACGCAGCGACGCACGGGGTTCGACAGGCAACGGCTCGGCTGACACTTCGCCTCACCGCAGTTCTGAGCCTCGTCGTGCTGGGCGCCACCGGCGCACAGTTTGCCGGCGTCGCCGCGTCTACCTTCTGGGGTCAGGCGGAACGCGCCCGCCTCGCCGCCGAAGTCGAGCGCCTGCGCGTCGCATTGCCGACGCTCCAGGCGCGGGCCGAGGACTGGCAACGCCGCGCAGGCCGCGTGGTGCTGACGAACTGCCAGTCCGATGACAGGCGCACGCGCCTGTGCGTCCGCATCGACCTGAGCGCGCCGCGGTTCGGCCCGCGTGGCGAGTACGCCGTGCTCGACGGCTACTGAGTGCGCAGCGGGCCGTTCGGAATGACGATCGGGTGCATGAGCCTACCGCATGGATGGCACTCGCCGTGACGGACCCGGTCCGGAATCGGAAGGTGGCCTTGCCCTCGCCCGACCCTGCCTCCCGGCAGCTCTTTGCGACGTTTCCGCTGGCCGCTGACCGCTCCAAGATTGCGCTTTCTGAGATCCTCTGTCCGTGGGCTCGAGTTTTTTGAAGGCACCCCCCCCGGTTCGGCCGCCCTTCGCGATCCAAGCCCGCCAAGCGGCATCCACGATGGTGATGCGGTTGGGATCATTGCGCCGGCCGAGAAGGCGGCGCTCCTCGACGTGGAGAAGCCCGGAACGGGCAGCCGTCCGGATCGCGTTGCGTGCCGTCGAGGCCGACACCCCGGCTCGCGCCGCGATGGCCGACACGCACAGTTCACATGCGCCGCGCGCCCGCACCTCGTCGGCGATGATCCGTAACGCGGCGAGTTCGCCAGTCGTGTGCCGGGCCGCGAGCGCCGGGGGCATTGGACCAGAGGCAGCCAAGGTCCGCCGTCGCTCTAGTGACCGAGCGCGATCCGGCGAGCGCTGATGGCGTTTCGGGGGGAAGATGGACGGTCGGCCCGGCGGGGCGTCGCTCCGCGGCCGGGAGCTAGCAGGCCTTCGCGGCGGCACGGGCGCGGCCGGGATGACCGTCCGCCCCTCGATCAGCGCCGACAGCGCCTCGGCCTCGGCCTCACTCACCTGGCCCGCCCCGAAGGCGCGCCACAGCAGCGCCGCCACCTCGGGCAGCGCGCCCCGGGGCGCAACCTCGACGGCGCGCCTAAGTTCTTCAGCGAACATGTCCCAGCCCTTGCGGGCCACGGCACAGCAGCGAGCATCGCCTTAGCGGGCGACACCCTTCCACAGAACGAGCAAGACCGTTGACGGGATTGGCGTCCCGTCTTGACCCCTAAGGGTGCTCGTGAGACTGTCGGGAGGTGTTTGATCCCCCGCCGGTCTCTATGAGATCGGTCCACGGCCTCTCAGGTTGGCGCCTGAGGGGCCGTTGCTTTTTCTACGTTGCCGTCGTGGCGGTTATCTCCTCGAACCGGCACGAGTCCGGCATTCGCCCACCATCCCCGTACCGACACAGGCAGTCAACACGGCTACGGTAAGCCCTCCCTCGACGGGGGTCTCGAAAGGGCGGTCAGATACCCTTTCGAAAGAGTTATGGACACACCCTCTCGTCCGTCTCATTCCGAGTGACCGAGGGGCTGTCATGAGCGAGGTGTCGAAGGGGGTTTCGTCCCGCATCATGACGTATGCGGAGATCGAGGAAGCATTCTCTCTGAAACCGGCTTCAGCTCGGCAGCTCGTGCGCCGACAGGGCTGGCGTAGGCTCCCCGGTAACGACGGTAGGACCCGGATAGAGATCCCTATCGAAGAGTTTGAGCGGGCTCTCAAGAGAGGTGTCGAAACCCCTCTCGATGAAAGCGAAATCGATGCTGAGCCTCCTGTCGAAGGCCCTCTCGAAAGGACCTTCGTTGCCTTCCTAACCGCCCATATCGAACGGCTCGAGCGGGCTCTCACAGAGGCGCAGCAAGCTCTGTCGCAGGCGGTAGCTGACAGGAGCGCCGAGACTGAGAAATCCGATCACTTAGTCGGGGAGGTCGCCGCTCTCGCTCGGCAACTCGCCCAGGTCGTTGAGGAGGCCGGGGGTCGCGAGCGCGAGCTGCAAGCGCGATTAGCATTGGCCGATGCCGCAGCGGCTCAATCACGGGTAGAGTTGAGTGCTTTGGAGAAGAGAGCCGAAGCGGAGACCGCCCAGGCCCGCGCCGAGCTGGAAGCCTGGAAAGCACGCCCATGGTGGCGTCGGCTCGCCGGCTGAACCGCAGTTGTGCACCAGTCCGGATCTGGGAGGCTGTAAGTTCGTAGATCGTCGTGGGTACGGGTGTCCGTCATGAACGAGAGATCGCGTCGCCCACCACAGGAGCCAGGGCGGCCGGGATCCTACTGCAAGCGGCGTGCGGTCTCTGGTACCGGCAGATCGCGGCGGGCGGCCTCGGGGGCTTCCTGGCGGTCCGTGACCCAGATTATCGCAGCGCGCTCGGCCGCGGTCACAACCCGCCCTGGGCCTGCTGCACGGGCTTCCGAGATCAGGGCCTCCAGGGCCGATCTCAGCTCATCTGTGAAGGCGTCGTCGTTCACCCGGTTTGGACCTTTGGTATTTCGTCTACGCCAACTCGGGGTCATCGCAGAGGATGTTCGAAAACGTACGCTAAGCGCCCATACCTATGCAGATTGACAGCGCGGAGACGAACGTTCTCTCTCCGCCTCGTGTCCCGAGATCTCGCCTGCTTGCTTACCAGCATGAGCCGCTGCTGCACGCTAAGTTTTTAGGAAGCCAAGATCATAAATCATCGGTGCTAGCTTCGATGTCAGCGTCTCGTAGGTTGAGTCAAAGACAGCAAATTCGGTTTCGATTTTGTCTTTCTGTTCCTCGCGTCGACCAAGAGCGGATCGGATCTGATACCATCCAACATCGGGGCGATTGAGTTTGAGGCTTTGACGAACGCTATATACATCGGTGATGGAGAAATACGTTTGCCAAAGGATTTTACCTGCTCGTAAGACTGCGGAAGCCTCAACCGAAAACTTCTTTTTATGTAGGTATTGAACCATAAAATCTGATTCAAATCGGTCAGGTGCATTAACTTCAGCCTCGGTGAACGGAATAAAGTGATTGACCAGACTCCATTGGCGACCATTCCACTCCAATCCGTTCGCGCCAGCCGTCAGATTTTGTGTGCTGAACAACATCCAGACTAAGCAGTCCATCTTAAATTCTTCAGTAAGAGGCTCATCAGGCTGTAAGAACTGATCCCGATCATTGAGCCACGACGGCTTAACTAGACGCCGTACCGCAAACACAACTGCCGATTTCCAGAGATTTTCCTTGGTGACGAAAAAACCGCCTGCGCTACAGTACCCTGATGATAGCAAGGCGGTAAGATTTGCGTGTTGAACATCACCACCGGGCGCAATCATTCCGCCGATCGCTCCGTCTGCCCATTTAGTGCCACGCACATCTTTAATACTAGTCGTTGGCACGAGCGCGCCTTTCAAGGGCAGGGCGTCATCCTTATTAGACCTTGCCCGCTTAATCCAATTGCTCAGAAATCGCTCACTTGGTAGATTATAGAATTGCTTTTCGCCAATTGCTTCGCCTTTTTTATTAAGAACCTCCGCAACTATGTTTGTAATTGGTGTCTTCTTTTTTGCGGAATTATCGGTTTCCCAAATAAGGAAGCCAATAGGGAAATTCCCATTTAGACCATCGAATGCTTTGCTAGGCACCAAGAAACCGCCGAGATAAGATGCATTCCAAAACGACCTGAATGGCTCAAAATTTGGAGCATTTACATATTTCAAGGTACTGAACATAGCCAAGGTAGCGTTTGGTATCTCTTTGGCGATCCGCACTAGAAATTGCACGAATAGTTCGCGCGAAGCGTATCCAAAATCACTGATCGTTTTAGCAATCTGCGTCTTTGAAACGCTTTTTTTGCTCTCTGAATTTTTCCCACGAGAACTTGTGATGTTATCTATGTTTGCAGCTTCTGCATATGGCGGATTGATAAGTATCAGGATCTTTCGACCTTCGGCGATTGCCTGCCGCAGAGCGGGCGGCACTTTGTTGGTGAGGCTATAGTCAATTCTGCCATCAGCCGTAATGTCATCATTGAGATAATCATATTGAAACCGAGTGGCGGAAACGCAGGTTCTAGTAGCTTTCATAACATCGACGTCAGCTTGATCTAATGTACTCATAAAAACGTTTCGCGGGTTGGAATGCTTGGTTTCCAAGTTCCCAACGCCGCAGCACATGTCCCAAACTATGTAGTTCTTCTGCCAGTTCTTCCCAAGAACGTCGGCTAACTTATCGTAGGCTTTATCAACCACGTGGAGTGGAGTATAGAAAGCGCCCTTGAAGCTACGCTCGTCTAGCGGGATTAGGGAGTCGCGACGCTCTAATAAGTAATTGCGATACTCCTCATCTGGTGGGCGGTGATAAATTGACCAGAACTGACGGTAACCCTCACGATTACCTAGTTTATAAAGTTTACCGTCGAGGGAAAATACGGGCGCTTCTCCTTGATGGAGAAGTTCGGCCGGCAAGTTTTCATGAGTCGCCTTGGTTCCGTCATGCATGATGTCGGCGAAAAAGAGAAGGGCATATTTATCTACCGGAGCACCGCCGATTTCCCGACCGATCATCTCGACCCATTTATCGAAAACTTGCTTCAAATTATCTGGCGTGATCGAAATGCGGATAATATCGCCCTTTGTCAGAGCGGCTTTTACAGTACTGATGAATTCATCTTCGTGCGTCGCTATCCTGAACGAGACCATCCTTGTTCCAATGAACGCGGATACTTGGTCGAGCGCCTCCTTCGGGAATTTAGTAGCCGACTTGCCCCATTTTATCGTCTTCTTTTTCAAAAATGGAATAACATCAGCGGTCTTCATCAGAGCCGCCTTCTCAGTATCCATTACTGCCAGGAACGGTGGTAACTCGTCCCCTTTATTCAACCCATCCTGCACATAATGCAGAAGCTGGGTGAACATCTTATAACTTGAGTCCTTGCCGTGATGTTTAGCCTCGAACCACATTTCCTTCGTACGAATATCAATTAGCCCTTTGGTATATTTCTTCAAGCCTAACGCCTGAATGTAAACATCTTTGACGTCTTCCTCGCTGCGGACATCTTGTAGTTTTTTGTACAGAGACATTATGTTCCCGCTGGACCATGCCCGATGCACGGTAGACATCGCCGTTCGCATATGCCGTGGCAAGCGCTGTGGCAGCGTCGTGAATATCCTCACCCATGGGGTTCTCGTAGTCGAGGGCGGCGGAGACAACGCCTACTGGACACGCGTCCTCGTCACGTAGAAGGGGACCCAAAACTCAGTTCGAAACCACGAGGCGTAGGCCCTGGCGCGGGAGATACGCGCGCTCAACGTCGGCTTCGTTCGCAGCCAGAAGGCGCGCCAAGTCAGACAAGCTGTATCCAAGCTCGTTGCAGTGATACTTGATGATATCTCTAAGGCGCCAAGGTTCTTCTACCTGTATTTCGTATGGCTCACCCTCGTTGAAAGATTTATTATACTGAACATTCATGTTTTTGTACTGAGAATCAGTAATTAATTTTAGGTCGTAAGTTCTTTTAATCAAGCTTTTTATAGAGACCTTCCAGTACGCTTTCACTCTACCGAGAGCAGTAATCTTAGGAGATATCAAATATGATTTGATATCCGAGGCAGGCATGAGGAAAGCCGCAGCGAAGCGGTGCGCCTCCTCTTCCATCTTCTGATCGTCGTCAGGCACGGTGTGCATAACGATGTGTCCAAGCTCGTGCGCGAGCGAGAAACGGAAGCGGTCCCCGGCAACATCCTTGTTCATGAAGAAGAGCGGTGGCATGCCCTCCGAACGGAAGCTGATGCCGTCCAGAAGCTTGGTGTGGAAGCTCGTCATGATGACGATGCCGCCCGCCTGCTCAATCGTATCAACCACGCAGGCGACCGGCCCACGCGGCAGCATCCAGTACGCGCGCAGCCGCTCGGCGACCTTCTCTGGCGTGAGGCCGCTCTCGTCCAGGTCGATCTGAGGGATCGGCTTGGCGACTTCCAGGTCGTAGGAGCGCAAGAGCCTCGCCACGTGCTGACGCCGGATGTTGATGACCGCACCGATCCGCGCGAGTGGCTTCGCGCCGAGCTTCGTGCGCTTGCGGTAGTGAAAGGCGGGGAACCCGATCGCGCGCTCGCGCTGATGGAAGAAGGCTGTAGGGAAGCGGAGTGCCTTCGCGAGGTTGCCCAGCACCTCGTCGGAGGGTTGGCCGATCAGGCCGTGTTCGAGCTTCGAGATGAGCGCCTGCGTGACAGACGCCTCTCTCGCCAGATCAGCCTGGGTCATCTCGCGCGCCTCACGCGCGAGTCTCAGCATGTCAGCGTTGAAGACCGCGTCGGTCACTTAGCGTCCTCGTCTCGCACGCGCCGCCTCAAAGTCGGTCCGACCAGTGTCAGGGATCCGCTCCGGCGTGATGTCCACCCACGCAGCCTGGGCTTCCGTAGCGGTGACCTGCGCCGTCCAGATCACGTCCTTGCCGATCTGCCTGACAATCATCACCCGCTCGATCGCGGCCCCGGCGGCATCCATTTGGTAGCCCGCATACAGACGCACGGCCGCCTCGGGCAGATCGAGGAGGGGCATCTCGTCGTCATAATCCTGCTGTTGCAGGGTCTGGTAGTTAGCGTGTTGGCCTAACCCGTTCACCTTCTTGACCCGGATCAGCGCCTGATCCCGGTAGTTGAGCAGGTGAAGCCCCCGGCGATCCAGGAAGTTCACCCCAGGCGTGCCGTCGAAGCGGTCCATCAGCGCTCGTTCGGCGTGGTCGTAGATGCAGCACGCGGCAGCGCGATCACTGTGCTGCGCACGAACCGCATCCGAGTACCCGTCACCGTTGTAGGTGGCGACCGCCTCGTACAAGGCGTCGTGGATGCCGAGCAGCAGGGGCTCGATGATCGCCATCTGGCGCGACTGGTCTTCTTCCACGTCCATAAGGCCCTCTCCATCCGGCAGCACGTCGCGCCCTTGGAAGGATATGGCGGAAAATATAACCGTTTCAATAACCGAGCCGCAACTCCTTGTCGGGCCTTACGCTTTGGACTCCTGGGCGTCCCAGACGAGAGCCCTGGAAGCGCTACAATCCGATCTCGACAGCGAGATTGTCGGCGAACAGGGCCCCCTCACGGACGTACCGGCGCAGGGTGCTGAGCGAGGCGTGACGGGTCTGGTGAGCGATCCGGATCTCGCCAACCCCGGCATGGGCGGCCGAGGTCGCGAACCCCGCCCGCATGGAGTGGCCCGCATAGGCCGCCGCGTCGAGCCCGGCGGCGCCAGCGCGGCGCTGGACGATCAGCGCGACGGCGTTGCCGGACAGCCGCCCGCCGAGGCGGCCGTGACGGTCGACGGCGCGGAACGCCGCCCCCTCGGCGATCCCGGTCGCGGCAAGCCACGCCGTGTAGGCGGCGGCCGGACACGTCGCCTGTCCCGTGCGCCCGACCGCGAGCACCGCGCCGCGACCCTCGGCGTCGGTCTTGCTGCGCCGGATCGTGACCCGCAGGCCCTCGGGCAGGACGGCGATGTCGGCCACGTCGAGGGCGGCCAGCTCGGAGCGCCGCAACGCGGCGGCGGTGCCGACCAGGAGCAGGGCGCGGTCGCGCCGGTCGGCGAGGCCGTCGCCGAGCCCGGCGAGCACCTGCTTCAGGCGCGGCACGGTCAGGGCCTCGGCGCGGCGCTGGGCGGAGCCGCGCTCGCGCCGGAGGCCCGCCAGCACGTCGGCCACGGCCGGGTGGCGCACGTCGAGGCCGAGCCCGGCCCGGCGGTGCCGGGCGGCGAGGCTGCTCACCCGCCGGGCGAGGGTCGCGAGCGACAGCCGGTCGGCGCAGTCGGCGAGGTAGAGCCCGACCACGGCCGGGGCGGCGGGCAGCGGTTCGAGGCCGCGGGCGGCGCACCACCCCGCGAATTCCCGCCAGTCGGCCTCGTAGGCGCGGAGCGTGTTAGCGGCGCGCGCCTGCCGAGCGAGTCCGGCGGCGCGGGCGGCGACCGCTTCCAAGTCGAGCGCGGGGCCGATTGCGGTCTCTGCGACAGGGGTAGGAAGGGTGGTCACGGGGAACCCACGTCGTTGGA
Organism: Bradyrhizobium sp. 147; assembly: GCF_023073935.1. Taxonomy (NCBI): domain Bacteria; kingdom Pseudomonadati; phylum Pseudomonadota; class Alphaproteobacteria; order Hyphomicrobiales; family Nitrobacteraceae; genus Bradyrhizobium; species Bradyrhizobium sp. 147. The sequence continues at coordinate 8,572 of NZ_JADPKL010000048.1, forward strand.
GGTTTCGGTCGCCAGCAGGTTCTGGATGAGCGTTCGGTGCGTGTGGTTGATTGAGAGGGTCCAGTCGATCTCGCACAGGAGGCGCTCGGCGCAGGTCCGCGCCTTCGTGCCGGGGTCGAGGCCGTGGAGGAGGTGAACTTGCCGTTCGCGCCGCCGCTCAGTCTCGGCGATCTCCCGATCTGCGTCCGCGAGCGCGTCATCGAGGAGCGATGAGGCCGGGACGGGCGCGACGGTCATCCCTGACCCCTCAGGTCCTGGAGCTGGAGTCGGGCCTCAAGGACAAGGCGTAGTTTCGCGTCGGCGAGATCGAGCAGATCCTGGGCGCTCGCCGGGAGGTCGGGGCGTTCCAGGGCCTCCTTCAGCACCCGCTGTTCCTGACGCAGGCCGTCCAGGGTGCGCATGTCCTCCGACATCAGCCGGTCCTGCTCGGCGGTGTCGGCCCCATCCCGGATTAGGGCGAGGAGCCCAGCAGTCCGCGCGGCCGAGCGCATCTCGATCGCGGCGATCTCCCGGCGCACGTCCCGGAGCATCTGCTCCAACAGCGCCACCATGACCGACTCCGTCTTGACCTCCGATAAGCGTCATTATCACAGCCCAGAAGACGCCACCCCGCGGCTGCCCACACCCTAGGCAGCTCCTTCACGAAACTGTGAATTGCCGCCAATTCGGGCTTTGGCGAGCCGCCAAATTCCATTAGGTTACTTTTAAGAATGTATTCACATGTGGCCAGTGAAGTCCATCGACTTCACTGGGGTGGCGAATGCCCCTCCACATGTGACGGGTCTCTCCCGTCTTTATGATGTCGTTCTTGCTCCTTGTAGCAGTATTTCTCAGCTTTTTCAAGATACTGTCTGCCGGTCCGGCCCACTTATCCAATGGTCTCCGCTCTGTACTTTCGGCAAAGAGCGATATTCATAGACGGCCTCGCAACTGGAAATGCCGGGGCCTCACATGTCCAACTCCAATCAGAACGAAGACCGCAAAGATCAGAATGCCTCCGCTGCGCCGGAAGCTTCAAACCCGCTGCGCCCTCATGATTGTCGATATCTCGTACAGGTCAGGAGAGCCGGTCACCTTTCATGGGAGTGCCGCAAGGAGAATGCCCTTCTTCTGAGTACCGCGACGTACGTTGCGGGCGTCCCCGTTCCGGAAGACGTGCGGATCGAACTCTGGGAATGCGAGATCGAGGATTTCGAGATCGATACCTGGGACCGCGTGCGGCTCCTCAAGCGTGACAACAAGGAAATCACGCCCGAGGACGAACGCGCGTTTGAGCGGATCCGGGTGCGCGTTGACCGGTGTCTGACCTGTCGGTGCAAGGTCCCACCGAACGTCGATGACGGGCCGAATTTCGACCGTACCATCGGCGATCTCATCATCGACGCGCGCGCCAAGAAAGACGCGGAGGCCAAGCCCGCTCCCGTCGTTCCTCAGCCGGCTCCGGCTCCGGTGCCGCCGAACCTCACCCCGAAGGCCGAACAGAAGCGCAAGCCCAAGTCCCGCAAGCCGGTTCGGAACGATGGGTGGGGCAGGGACTAGCGCGCCGGCCCGTGGATCGGCCGCTCAGCGGCCGATCCCACGTCCACGATCTCGCCGCATCACGGCGCGGACCCTCAGTAACTCCTGTTCGATACGATGGCGCTCAATCTCCTCTCGACGCAGGTCGCGCTCACGTGCCGAGGCCTGCTCACCATCTCCCAAAGCCAAGCGCCGCTCAGCTTGTTCGTGCCTCAACGCGCGCTGTCGTTCCTGTGCCTTGATGCGCTCATCGGGAGTCAGGCGCTCCCCTTCGCCGCGTGCCAAGCGACCCACCGACACCGCGAGGTTGGTATCCCGCAGCGAGGCCATGGCACCTTCGCTCAAGCTTTGACGCAGGCGGTCGCCGAGTTGCAACCGAAACTGCGCGGCCTTTCGGAGCAGCGTGCGCAGGGTCGCGGTCAGCGTTTGTCGGCGGGCACGCTCAATCCGGAGCGCGTCTACGGCCTCGCCTTGGTCGGTCTGAATGCCAGCGCGGGTTCGGAGGTGGTGTCCCCGCCCGAGCTTCGGCTCCGGCTTCCGATCAAGCACGAAAACCGCTGCGTCGGCTTCGTCCGCCTTCTCCGTGTCACCGCTGGCGCGCGCATCGGCAGCCTCAGCCTTGGCGTCCTCGCATTGTGCCGCGAGCGAGAGGTGGCTGACCCGCGTCGGCGCTCCGGCACGCTCGAGCGCTTCGTTCAGATGCGAAGCCCACGCTTCACGGAGATGCAACAGGGTGTCTCGAGCGTCGAGAGCTTTTTCCTTGCCTTCGAACCCATCGGGACCGACGCGACGAGTCGAGATCAGCACGTGAGCGTGCGGATTGCCGCCGTCCGGATCGTCTTTTCCCGTCCGTCCGTCGTGGTGCGCGATGTCCGCGACAAGACCGAGCGCGACAATCTCCCGCTCGACGAACGCGCGGACCAGCCGGACGCGATCCTCGACGCTCAGCTCGCGCGGCAACGAGAGTACGGCCTCTTTCGCGAGCCTACTGTCGACCCGGCGTTCGCTCGCCTCCACCATCTGCCAGAGCTTCTGGCGATCCGTGCGAGCCCATGCCGGTGCGCTTGGGGGAGCGAGGAGTTCGCGCGACGAGACGCCCTTGCGCCGCCTGTAGTCGAAGACTTGGCCGCGGCGGGCGCAGACCATCCGGGTGCCGGAGCGATAGGCGGCTGCGGCGACGGCCGAACGCCCGCCGGAGCGGCCGATCACCTTCAGCTCGAAGCGGTACAGCGCCATCCCGTCACCGCGCCCTGTGCGCACATACGTGGTCCAGCGGCCCGACGCTGGCTCGGTTTCAGGGTGAGGAACCCTGACGTCCGGCGCCTAAGCGCCGGACTGGGGGGAAGCCGTCCGGCGGGGCGCAGCCCCTGAGGACCGCGGGTGTCGGACGCAGTCCGAGACGTAACCGCGCCCTTCGGGACTCAACCCTAGCTTTGCCCGCCCCTCGAATGCAACTCTCAAAAAGCGAGCTTCGAACATGGACACGACCGAGACCAAGCCGAAGCGCATCAAGCGCACCCCGGAACAGAGGCTGACGGCGCTTGCCGCTGAGACCGCACGTGTGGAGGCAGAAATCCAAGCCAGGGATGAACGGGAGGCGAAGGTCGTCGGCGCTGTTGTGATCCGATGGGCCTACGACAGCCCTGCCAATGCCAAGCAGCTGGTCTCGATCATCGACAACGACGGTCTTCCGGA
>NZ_JADPKL010000091.1:0-11775 GCF_023073935.1 Bradyrhizobium sp. 147
AACTCGCTTTCCACGGCATCTACACCTCCCGCAGAACAAAAGCGGAAAGTGTAACCCGTCTGTCCGGTACGAAATGTCACCTATGTCTCGGGCCGCTCAGACGTCGGAGCGTACCGGTCGAGGAATTCCGCGAGCGGATTTGGTCACGCCAATGAAGATCGGGCCGCGGCCTGACAAACGGCTGCGAAAGAACCAGCGCATGCGCGGTTTTGCCGTCCGGACGATCGCCTTCTACGGTCCTGACAACACGTTCGCTTCCAAGGTTGCTGTCTCTCCTGTATCCGGGCTGAAGGAGCCGAGCCTGAGTTGCGCCGTTTGCTTTCGAATCCGCAGATGTGCGGTCGGATAAGACCAGGCTTGCGGAAATTGTCGGTTTTCTTAAGCGGCATTCGGTGCGCATCGATAGCGGTGGTCGACGGAATTATCGGTTGCCCGCACGAAGAAGGTGTATTGATTCCGAGAGAGAGTCCTGTCCGCGCTGTCGATGTTGGAGGGGCAGGGATCGCTGGACGGGCGAAGTGATCCTGACTGTCACGGGGCTGCCCAAGTCACGCCGCGCCACCCGCCTTTAACGCCCGCCGCATCACATCCCATACTCGCGCATCGCTCATCTGCGCTACGTTGAACCGCATGAAGTGCGACGCCGTCTGCGACACGCTGAAGACGTTGCCGGGTGCCAGCACCACATCCGCTTCGAGAGCCGCGCGTGCAACTGCCGTAGCATCCTGGCTGTCCCGGAGACGGCACCATAGGAAGAAGCCGCCGCGCGGCATCAGCCATGGCTCGATGCCGAGCGCCTGAAGCTTGCGCGCGACGTCGCGCCGGGCGCGCATGAGCTTTTGCCTGAGCTCGTCCATGTGCTTGCGATAGCTGCCGCCGGCCAGCACCGTTGCGATGACCTGTGTCGCGACCGGGCTCGGGCCGCCAAAGCTGGTTGCGACCTGGAGGTCAACGAGTTGCTCGATCCAGTCGGCTCGCCCTGCGATGTAGCCGCAGCGCACCGAGGCCGAGAGTGTTTTGGAGAAGCTGCCGGTGCGGATCACGCGATTGAGACCGTCCAGCGCAGCAAGGCGCGGCGAGCGTTCCGGCTCGAAGTCGCCGAAAATGTCGTCCTCGATGATGGTGAGGTCGTGCGCGGTGGCCGCGGTCAAAAGCCGATGCGCGGTCGGAAGCGACAGCGTCGCGCCGGTCGGATTGTGGAGCGTTGAATTGGTGATGTAGAGCCGCGGCCGCTCGCTGGCGAGGATCTGCTCGAAGCTTGCAACATCAGGCCCCGATGACGTGTAGGGCACGCCGACGATTTTTGCCTGATGCGCCCGCAGCAAGGCGCGAAAATTGAAGTAGCAGGGATCGTCCACCAGCACGGTGTCGCCGGGATGGAGCAGGAAGCGGCAGACGAGATCGGTGCCTTGCGTGCCTGAACCCGTCAGCATGAGCTGGTCGACCGACGCCTCGATCGCGTCTTCCGCGAGGCGCGCAAGCAACAGCCGGCGGAGCGCAGGGGAGCCGCGCGTGCTGCCATAATCCGTCAACAGGCTCTCGTCGGCGCGCGCGAGTGCGCGGATGGCGCGTCGCAGCGCTGCCTCGGGCATCCACTCCGGCGGCAGCCAGCCGCAGCCGGGCTTCAGCACCGTCGTGTCCACATCGAGCGACTGCCGCGAGACCCAGAACGGATCGACTTCCCGGGCGCGGCGCGGCTCGGCCTCGGTCAATGCGAGCGGCGGCATGATTGCCGGCGAGACGTAAAAGCCCGAGCCGCGGCGGGCGCGGATCAACCCTTCCGCAGCCAGACGGTCGTAGGCTTCGACGACGGTCGAAGGCGAAACCCGCATTGTCGCGGCAAGGCTGCGGATCGACGGCAAGCGGTCGCCGGCACCGAGCGCGCGGCCCGCGACCTTGGCACGAATCGCGCTCATCACGTCTGCGGTCCGCGTTCCGTTGCGCCCTCTCGCTGATGCGTCGTTGTCCAAGTGTATAGTCTTCCGTATCCATACAGTTTTGCCAGATTGTACTGAACTGTCGCTGGCCTTGTCATCTGCGATGCGCCAGGATTGCGAGCCAAAAGCGAGACAGGAATGCAATCTTCCGGCAGCGGCTGGGGCAATGGGCTTCTCGGCGTCATCATCTTCAGCGGCTCGCTGCCGGCGACCCGCGTGGCAGTCGGCGGCTTCTCGGCGCTGTTCTTGACGTCCGCGCGCGCGCTCATTGCGGCGTTGATAGGCCTGGCCGTGCTCGGCTTGCTCCGTCAGGCGCGGCCGACGAGGCAGGATCTCGCCTCGCTCGCCATCGTCGCCATCGGTGTCGTGGTCGGCTTTCCCTTGCTGACCGCGCTCGCGCTCCAGCACATCACCTCGGCGCATTCGATCGTCTTCATCGGCCTCCTGCCGCTATCGACCGCGATCTTCGGCGTATTGCGCGGCGGTGAGCGGCCGCAGCCGCTGTTCTGGCTGTTCGCCGTCCTCGGCAGTGCGACCGTGGCGGGCTTTGCACTGTCGAACGACGGCTCAAGCTCGCTGACCGGGGATCTTCTGATGGTGGCCGCGATCATCTTGTGCGGCCTCGGCTATGCCGAAGGCGCCGCGCTGTCGCGCCGCCTCGGCGGCTGGCAGGTGATCTCCTGGGCGCTGCTGCTCGCGCTGCCGCTGATGGTGCCCGTCGTGATTTGGACCTGGCCACCGACATGGAGCGGCGTCAGCGCGCCCGCCTGGGTCGGGCTTGCCTACGTCTCGGTCTTCAGCATGTTCGTCGGATTCATCTTCTGGTATCGCGGGCTCGCGCTCGGCGGCATCGCCCGCGTCGGCCAGTTGCAGCAACTCCAGCCATTCTTCGGTCTCGCGCTCGCCGGCCTGTTGCTGCACGAGCCGGTTGCCTGGAACATGATCGCCGCGACCGTCCTCGTGGTCGTTTGCGTCTTTTTCGCGCGGCGGTTTGCGTGACGATGGCCGGCTAGTCCTGCCTTCTGCCCGGCGATTTTTCGATCCCGGGGATTTGCGCGATCTGCTCGGCGAGAAAATCGACCAGCAGCCGCACCCGCGCGACGCCGGACCGCTCCGGCACGATCAGCATGTTCAGTGGAACGGGAGGCGGCGAATAGTCCGCAAGCACGCGTTCGAGTCTGCCGGTCGCGAGAAGGTCGCCGACGAGCCAAAGATGTGCGGGTGCAATCCCGCGGCCCGCCGCGAGCGCTTCTCGCGCGGCAAGTCCGTGATCGACGCGCAACCGTCCGGCGAACGGGACCGCATGGCGGCCGCCACGACGTCCTTGCAGGACAAGCACATCGCTGCCGGCGATGTTGGACATCCTGATGGCCTGATGATAGGCGAGGTCTTGCGGACGCGCGGGCCTGCCACGCTCGGCAAGATAGGTCGGTGCGGCGACAAGCACCCGCCGCGACTGTCCCAGGGACTTGAGCTTCATCGAACTCTCGGCAAGCGGCCCCAGACGGAGTGCGACGTCGACACCTTCCCTCACAAGGTCGATCCGTTCGTCGGTCAGGCTGAGATCCACCGACACGTCCGGATAACGGTCCTGGAACGCGAGGATGAAACGGCTGACGTGCAGCACGCCGAAGGCCGCAGTGCAGGATATCCGTACCATTCCAGCGGGCGCATCGCGCGTGCTGCGCGCCTCGTCGCCGGCGTGCTCGACCAGGCGCAGGATCTGCACGCAGTCGGCATAGTAGCGGCGCCCCTCCTCTGTCATCGTCACCCTGCGCGTGGTCCTGGTGAGCAGCGGCACGCCGACGGCTTGCTCCAGTTCGCGGATGTGCCGTGTCACCGTGGATTGGCCCAAATCAAGCTCGCGCGCGACGGCCGACAGGTTTCCGCGCTCGGCGACCCGCACGAAGCTGCGCATGCGCTCGAGCGTGACCTCCGATTTATCCATTTTCCGGCACAATTCTATCCATTGCCGACATCTACCGGTTTGCAGCCCGCCGCGCTAGCTGCGGGACATCGTCAACGAATGGTGCTGATCATGAAAGTGTTGATTGTTTTTGCGCATCCCGAACAGCGTTCGCTCAATGGCTCGCTCCGGGATGTTGCCGCCAGAGAGCTCGAGGCCCAGGGCCATGAGGTGCGGGTGACGGACCTCTATGCCCAAGGCTGGAAATCGGAGGTCGATCGCGCCGACTTCCCGTCGCTGCCGGCGGACGCGCGGCTGGCGCCCGCCGCTGCATCCAAGCAGGCCTTCGAGGCTGGTACACTCACTCCTGACGTCAAGCGCGAGATCGAGAAGCTGCTGTGGGCGGACGCGCTGATTCTGCAATTCCCGCTGTGGTGGTTCAGCATGCCGGCGATCCTCAAGGGCTGGGTCGACCGCGTGTTCGCCTATGGCTTCGCGTATGGCGTCGGCGAGCACAGCGACAAGCGGTGGGGGGACCGCTACGGCGAGGGCACGCTAGCGGGCAAGCGCGCGATGCTGATCGTGACGGCCGGCGGCTGGCAGGAGCATTATTCGGCCCGGGGGATCAATGGGCCGATCGAGGATCTGCTGTTTCCGATCAATCACGGCATCCTCTATTACCCCGGCTATGACGTCCTGCCGCCGTTCGTTGTCTACAAGGCCGACAAGCTCGGCGAAGCCGGTTTCGAAGCGATCGCCGAACGTTTGCGCGAGAGGATGAGAACGCTTGCGACGGCCTCGCCCATTCCCTATCGGCGCCAAAACGGCGGCGATTACCTGATTCCGAGCATGCAGCTGCGCGCCGGGCTCGAGCCTCCCGAGGCGAACGGTTTCGCGCTTCACCTCGAGCGAGCCGAGGCGCGCGTCTCGCGTGGTGAGCCGGGCGCCGTGCAGTCGCCGACCGATATCAGCGCCGCAATAGCGTAAGTGCCCTGCCAGGCAGACCGGCGAACGCGCGCGAGCTTGACGATTCTCGCGCGTCTCCAGCGACGTACGAGCCGCGAACGAGCTCACTCCATCACCGTTTTCGTCAGCGTCGAGCGGGCGAACTTCTTCAGCGGCATCGGCTTGCCGAACAGAAAGCCCTGCACGAGATCGAAGCCGAGCTCGTTCGCGGCGACGAGGTCGGTGCGGCTCTCGACGCCCTCGGCGACCACGCGCGCGCCGTAGCCCTGCGCGAGCTCGACGATGTGACGGCACACCGTGCGCTTCAGCCGGTCATTGCCGCTGCCGGTGACGAAATGCCGGTCCGCCTTCAGCATGACGAAGGGAATCTTGTCGAGGCCCATCAGCGCCGGCCAGTCGGCGCCGAGATTGTCCACGGCGAGGCCGATATTGTGCAGACCCACCTCGCGCGCGATCTCCGTCAGGTGGTCGAGATCGCGGGTCGCCTCTTGGCTGTCGATTTCGATCGTCAAGCCGCCGAAGGCCGGATGCGTCGGCATGCGGCGACAGAGATCGCGCACCGCCTGCGGCTCCTTCAGGTAGGACGCCGGCAGGTTGATCGAGAGATCGACCGGACTCTGCTGCTCCAGCAGATAGTGCCAGTCCTGCATGGCGCGCTCGATCACGAATTCCGAGAGGTCACGCAGATGCGGATCGTGCTCCTCGGGAATGAAATAGGCCGGCGGCACGACGCCCCAGGTGGGATGGCGCATTCGCACCAGCGCCTCGGCGCCGCTGCGGATCAGCGTGCGGGCGTCGATCTTGGGCTGGTACCAGAGCTCCAGCCAGCCGGCATGCAAGGCCTCGCCGACATGTACGGCCGGGCTCGGCGTCGGCTCCTCCGGCAGCAGCATCGCGACACGCTCGCGCAGCGTCTCCGCGGCAAAAGGCGTGGTCAGCGGCGGCAGCATCGCAAGGCCATATTCCTCGCCGACCTGCCGCACGGCCCTGACGATGATCGATTCGCGGGCGCCGACCGCGAGAACCTTCCCCGCAAATGCCTCGCGCACCAAAATCTCCAGGAATCTTCCCGGCTCGATGCCATCGGTGGCGACGCCGAGCAGGATCAGGTCCGGCAATTCGGTGGCGAGCACGGTTTGCAGCTCGTCCGCGCTGGCGCATTCGCTGGTGACGAAGCCCAGATCCTCGAGCACCTCACTGAGGAACGCACGCAAGTGGCGCTTGCTGTCGGCCACGCAGGCGCGCGGCGTCACCTTTCGCCGTCCGAAGGTCACAGGCCTTCGTCCGACGAGTTCAATAATCCCATCGTTCATCTCATACCACTCCCGTTCCGTGACAGTTTCATAAACGGCGAGCGTGGGTTCAAATAAGGAGAGCTTCACATCGTTGTTGAATTATCTGAGTAACGTTAAGCGCTGCAATTCGAGCTAATTTGTCGACAGAATCTTCGAAAAGAATTTGCATACTCAGGCACCGCACGGACAACGACAGCCAGCGCATGCTAAATTTCTCCCGCGCGATCGATCGAAGCGCGGCTCGCCGATGCCACGCATCGAGCGATGCGGTTGCGTAGCCGTTTGCTGCAATGACAGGGCGATTAGAGAATTAATTTCCGGCGGCTTTTTCGTGTTGGGCCATGCCACCGCCTTGTAGTCATAGGTCGGATGGAATTCGGTGCGGTAAGGGCCCCATGCCGTGTCCTCGATCACGCGGTTGACCTCGCGCAGCCGCGACGCCGGCAGGCGCAGCGTGATCACCTGGCCAATGCCCATCATCACATACCAGCTCAAGACCTCGACGCCGGGCGGCGGAAACGCCTTGTAGAAGCCCTGCTTTTCGAGTTGCGTATTCAGCTCGCGCAGCGGCCGGGATTGATCGTGCTTGAAGAAGACGGTCAGCAGCACCGCGTTGTCGGCGGTCGGCACAGCATCGCCTTGCGGCGTCGTTTGCGCCATCGTCGTCGATGTGAGCGCGAGCGCACTCACGAGCAACGTCACCATCGTCAGGATCCGTCGGTGCGATCTCATCGGGACCTCCTTGCGGTTTGTTCTTTCACTGCATCGGAGGATAGGAGGGACAGCTGCGGCCGCGGAACTCATTTTCGCGCGATACGGGCATGTTCCACCTTCGCTCGTGACGGTTCTGCGACGATGCGTCCCGTCCCTCGGCACAAATGTGAAACACATCACATGCGCATTGCCGCGCCTGCGCTATTGCTCCGCCCAGCCGGTGGTGGGCTGTCGAGGAGTGCAGCAATGACGATGCGGCGAATGATGTATTGGTGGTTCAGGTTCGTGCTGTCGGGCCGATTTCTCGATCGCTTCCTGTGCCTGCCGCGCGCGCATTAGGACATGATCGCTCACCGATAACGCGAAAGCCCCTCGCGCTTGATGACTGACCGATATCAGGTCTGCCCGATCAATTTGCGAAACGCCGCCGCGCCGTCCTGCATGGCGTCGCGTCCCTTCCAGGCCAGATAGGTCAGCTTGCCACCCAGGGTATCGTGGCTGCGCAGCCGGCGCGATCCGAGAATGTGACCGACATTGGCGGGGAAGCGGCTGACCTCGGCGGACACCAGCGCCGCGATCGCGTCCATCAATTGCTGGAGGCGGATGCCCCAATCGCAATGTTCGATGCCATCGATGCGGACCTTGAGCGCGTATTCGGTGTCGTAGATCTCGGCGAGCAGGTCGCGGGCGACCAGCACGCGATTGTGCCGGAGCGCGACCCGAAGAGCGAGGCGCTTGTCGTCGAGACGGTCGAGCACCATGGGGACGACGCAGGCATAAGGCGCGGCGGCGACGTCTGCGGCGGTCTTGCTAGCGGCGGCCTTGGTGGCGAGGCGTACCAATTGCCAGGGCGTCTTCAGCCGCCTTGCCACCAGTGTCAGCGCGAAGGGCATCGCGCGGGGATGGGACTTCCTGAAGGCGTCAAGTTGCAAGGTGATCTGGGCCACCTGGTTGTCATCGAACTTCGCGATCCGTTCGGGCAGCTTTTCGTTGAATTTCGGCAGCGCGTCGCCGGCGCGCAGCACGTCCAGCATCTTCATCACGTCGTCGAAGGCGGTGCGCGATGCGGTGTACTGCGCGAGCTTGGCGCGTGCGAGCTGGGCGCTCTCCGCCGACGCCAGGGTGCTCTCGAGGACCTTGAGGACCTTGGTCTGGAAGGTCGACGCGATTTTCTGCACTTCCTTCGGGTTGTTGGCGGCAACCTGGTCGTTGATCGCCTTGATGTAGTCGCGGGCCATGGTCGGCAGCAGGTCGCGGCAGATCCACTCCCAGATCGGGGTGAGGGTGTTGCGTGAGATCCGCCCCGCATTGGCGTGCTCGGGTGCGCCATCGATCAGGAGCAGCTCGAGCGGCGCGAAGAAATAGCGCGAGGGGCTGGTGGCGCGCGAATGGGCCGATCCGTCCTTGCGAAACTCGGCGCGCAAGCGGGACTGAATGTCGGCGGAGCCCGGCATGTCGATGCCACACAGCTCAAGCCGCTCGAGTTCGCTGAGCAGACAGCTCCGCGACATCGGCGTCAGCCTCTGCAAGAATTCCGACAGCCGATCGATCTCGTTCATGGCACGCAATCTTTCGCAGCGTCTCCCGCAGGCTTGCGGGCCCAATGCGTGGAGGCATTTGCGCGCTCTCAACCTCGCTTAGAGAAGCAAGTCGCCGTTAATTAATCCGTAAAATCCGGGGGACTGGCAGGAGCGGAGGTGCCGGTTGAGGGTTCTTCGCCCGCCTGCTCCAGAATCTGAGCCGAAATCTCAACCTCAGCGTGGCCGAGAGCGGCGCCGTGCAAGCATAAATTGTGCCGACGCCGCGGATTTAGCGCAAAGCTGCCGAAATCACCGTAGTCTTACGGAGCAAAAAGTTAATCACAGACCGGGCTCGGTTCCGCTAAACGAGTGACATGGCGTCACAGAATGATACGGCCACTGATTCGCGGCCGTCGGAATGGTACGAACGCAGCGCTGCTCCAGCTGAAGAGCTCGATTTCGTCCGCCTGAACGCCGTCCGTGCCAAGGCCGCCGACGACATGGCCGCCGCCATTGCCCGCGAGCTCAACGGCCCCCTGACTGCGCTCCTGCTCTACATGGGCGAGATCAAGCATCATAGCGATCAGCTCGCGCCCGTCACCGGCGACCGCGCCTATTTGCAGCGCGTTGTCGAGAATGCGCTGGCGCAGACTGAGCGCGTTTGCGGCCTCGTCAAGCAGCTTGCCGGTCCTCACAAGGGCGGCCTGCCGATCCCATCCGGGACCGGGGACGCCGCAGCGCGGATCCCGCGCGTGCCGCTGCCGCAGCGCGTGCCCAGCGCCGAATTGATTGGCCTGTCGGGCCAGAAGCGGCTGACCAAGCGCGAGCGCGAGGTGCTGAGGCTGATCAGCGAAGGTTATTCGAACAAGCAGGGCGCGCTTCGGATGCAGATCAGCCCACGCACATTCGAAAGCCACCGCGCCGAGGCGATGCGCAAGCTCGGTGCGCGCAACACCGCGGACCTCGTCCGTGCGGCGCTGCTGCATTCGATCGATTGAGGTTGATGGTCGCTTTGTGCCCGGCCGGCGGCGCGGCCCGGGAGAACGCCGATCCCGCTCAGAAATAGTCTTCGGCGAAGGGGCGCGTGCGCGATACGGGCCGCAGCGGCTTGGGCTCGTCCTTCGGTGCGTTCGGGATGATCGTGATGGTCCAGCGGGGAGGGATGCTCGATTCTTGCTCGAGTACCGAGCGCACGAAGCCAGTTACCGTCGACCCGCCAGCGTTCACCGTCGCCATCCGGCCGTTGAACTGAGCGATGCGGAAGCGACGGACCTCCTTCTGGTCCGCAGTCTCGTAGGTGAACATGGAAACCCTCCTGGTTTCTCGCGACTATCGCCAGCTATGATTAGCCATCTGTGAAAATCCCAAGCCGTAGAAGTACGGCGGGAATGCACGCGCGGGTGGTTTACAGCGTTTTCGAGCGAAGTGGATGCCGGTGCGCGTCAAGAAAACGCGTCAAGCCAGGAGTAGAACGTCCGCTTCGATTCCATCGGAACGGAAATGGCTCTAGCCTTCCGGTTCCTGCGCGCGCGCCGCGGCGTAGGCGGCATCCATCAGGTCCAGGAGCTCGCAGAGTTCTGTGTCGTGAAGCGTCTGCGCGGACTTCTCCAGCCGCAGCGCCAGCGCCGCGAGCCTGGCATAGCCGAACGTGCCGGCCGTACTCTTCAACGAATGTGCTTCGCGCGCGAGCCTCGCCTGGTGCTGCTCGCCCGAGAGCGTGCGCAACAGTTGCAGGCGCGCGCAGGTCTCGCTCCAGAACACCGCAAGCACCTCGCGGGCCCCGATCTCGCCGATTTCGCGCACCAGCGTGGCGTAAGCATTCGGGTCGCGCGCGGGCGCGCCATCGAGCACATTCTGCGCTGGCGCGACGCTCACTTCAAACATGGCCAGGCCTGCCTCGATCACGATTCCATGCCGCGCGGGCCGGGATCGGTGCGAGGCTCGCCATGTCTACGGCATCCGGATTTCAGTTCCGGAAGCAGGACGACTCGTGTTTGCGGGCCGGCATTAGCCGTCGGTTTACCACGCGCGCCGGCCGAGCAGCCGGTCGTAATGCGCCTTCACGGTGGCGTAGCATTCGCACGCGGTCTGACGCAGGCCGTCCAGGTTCATGATCTGGATGTGTCCGCGGCTGTAGTGGATGAAATTGGCCTGCTGCAAGGTGTTGGCGACCAGCGACACGCTGTTGCGCCGCGCCCCTATCATCTGTGCCATGGCCTCCTGGGTCAGCAGCAGCCGGTAGTCGCCCGACAGGTCGTGGGTGTGCAGCAGGCATCGCGACAGCCGCGACTCCACCGAATGGGCGGCGTTGCAGCCTGCGGTCTGCTGGACCTGCGCGTAGACGGCAAGGCCGTGGCGCGTGAGCAAGGTCCGCAAGCTGCTGCTCTGGTCGGCCGCGCCGCGCAGCCGGTCGAGATCCATCATGGATGCGACCCCGGGGATCAGTACGACGGCCGTGTTCAGCGCGCATGCATCGCCCATCGTCGAGAGTGTCCCGAGCAGGCTGTCGCGGCCGATCATCGCGACCTGCACATGCTCGCCCTTGGCGAGCTTCACCACCAGCGAGATGACGCCGCGGTGAGGAAAATAGGCGCGCTTGAGGGTCTCGCCGGCCTCGACCAGCACCGCGTCATGGGGCAGATCGACCGCACGCAGGTGCGGGCGGATCAGCTCATAATCGTCTGCCGACAGCGCAGACAGGAAACCGTTGGATGGGCGCCCCGTCGTTTCCAAAGCTGCCTCCTCGCCTTCTGAACCATCGCTCCTTGTGCGAGTAAGTTCCAACATGTTCACGTTGGGCTATGTTAGCAATTGGGACAAGATGTCCGGCCTCGGCATGAGGACACGTCGTGCGGAAAGTAGACGTGCATCAGCGCGGCGCCCGCCGGCGCCGAGATCGACTCGTCCGCGCGGCTGGTTAGCGCGGAACGAGCCGCACCGGCCACGGGGTAACGGTTCGTTTACCGCAAACCCGAACTTTGCGGATCTCGGCAAAGCACGAAGCGGCCCTCGTGAGGTCGGGCGCGATCGCGCGCCGGCTCCATTCAATTTCACGCAGGCCGTGCCTATCGTCTTCACGGATAGAACTTTCTCGCGCGCGCCGTTGCGCCGTAATTGGCGCGTTTACCTCACGCCCTTTCCCCGTCGCGGTCCGGTGCCGGTTTTGCCGAAATGTGCCATGGCATGCCGCCGAACGGCAAACTTGTCTTCAATATCCGTATTAGCACGGAGGCTGAAATTAACGGGACCGTGAAAGGGGATGTCTAACGATCGAAAGAGGGCTTCCGTCGATTCCAAGCGCGGCTCAGCCGCGGAAGTCCAGCTCAGTAAGGCGTACCTCATGGATGATCTGTTGCGGGAGTTTTTGACGGAGACCAGCGAGAGCCTGGACACCGTCGACAATCAATTGGTGAAGTTCGAGCAGGAGCCGAACAACG
>NZ_JADPKL010000107.1:0-11711 GCF_023073935.1 Bradyrhizobium sp. 147
CTCCGCATCCGACCCCCTCCATGCTCTGGGAGTCGTCTTCAGAATCTCTCTTGCTCTCCAATGCAATAGGCCAGAGAAATCCATATGCGATTCCCCTGCGCCTGCGGGGGAGGGCTGGGGAGAGGGTGCCTCGGCTGGCAAGACTCCCCAAGAGGAGAAAACCCTCACCCGGCGCTGCGCGCCGACCTCTCCCGCAAGCGGGCGAGGTGCACCGTCTCCGCGGTCGCACCGGCTTCACTAACCGTCATTCGGTAACACCATGTCACCCCGTCTGAAGCTGCGAGATATCGCATTGTTCGAACGTCCCGTGCATTTCGCGCGGCCGTTCCGCTTTGGCGCGATGACCATCAGCGCGACGCCGCAGCTGTTCGTGCGGGTCGAGATCGAGGTCGAGGGCAGGGGAAGCGCGGTCGGCGCCAGCGCCGAGCTGCTGGTGCCGAAATGGTTCGACAAGCGGCCGGAGCTGTCGCCGGCGCAGACGGTCGATGGTTTGCGACGCTCGCTGGAGATTGCGCGCGGACTTTATCTGGCGCGGACTGGATATTTGACGGCGTTCGATCTGCATGCCTCGTGCATCGGCGCCCAGGTCGCGACCTGCGCGAAGAAGAACATTCCGGCGCTTGCCGCGGCCTATGGTCCAGCGGAAATCGACAAGGCGATCCTCGATGCCCTGCTCCGCGCCGCCGAGACCAGCTTCTTCGATGGGATGGCCGCTAATATCGCCGGCATCGATGCGCGGCTGTCGCCTGACCTGAGCGAAAGGGACATCAGAACGTTTCTCTCGAGCCGGAAACGGCTGGAGCGTGTTGCCATCAGGCACACCGTCGGCCTTGATGATGCCGTTGAAGGTGACGGCGGAGTTGCCGATCCACGCGAGAACGCCGGTGCTCGCTATTTCAAGCTCAAGCTGTCGGGCGATCCCGCCGCCGATGCGGTGCGGCTGGCGCGGATCGGCAAGGAGCTTGATACGATCGGACATGATTACAAGGTGTCGCTCGACGCCAACGAGCAATACGCCGATCTCGCCGCGTTGCAGGCGCTGATGGATCGCCTCGATCACGATCCCGCGTTGCGGCCGATCGCCTCGCGCCTGCTCTATGTCGAGCAGCCGATGCCGCGCGACATCACGAGGCAATCGCCACTGGGCTCGCTTGCCGCGCGCGGTTTCATCATCGACGAAGCCGACGACAGCTACGATGCGTTCCCCGCAGCGCGGGCCCTCGGCTATCGCGGTATCTCCTCAAAATCCTGCAAGGGTCTCTACAAGGCCATCGTCAACGCCACGCGCGCGGCGAAATGGAGCGCGGAAGGCGAGGCGTTCTTCGTCACGGCCGAGGATTTGACCTGCCAAGCCGGCCTTGCCGTGCAGCAGGACCTCGCGCTCGGTGCCCTGATCGGCGTCACCCATGCCGAACGCAACGGCCATCACTATGTCGACGGCTTCGGCGACACGCCCGCCGCTGAAGCTGCAGCTTTCGCGGCGGCGCATCCCGATCTCTATGCCGATGCCGGGCAGGGCATCCGTCTCTCCATTCACGACGGCGATCTCCTGACGGGATCGCTTCATGCTGCGGGCTTCGCCACCTCGGTCCATCCGGACTGGTCGGCGCTTCGCCCGCTCGAACAGCCAAAATCACTTCAGGAGCAATTGGCATGACTACCCAACGCCTCGGCCTCATCATGAACGGCGTCACCGGCCGCATGGGGCTCAACCAGCATCTGATCCGCTCGATCGTCGCGATCCGCGACCAGGGCGGCGTCCGCTTGAAGAACGGCGATCGCGTGATGCCCGACCCGATCCTGGTCGGCCGCAGCGCCGAGAAGGTCGAGGCCCTGGCCAAGCGCTACAACATCACGCGCTGGACCACTGACCTCGACGCCGCGCTCGCCGACAAGAACGACACCATGTTCTTCGACGCCGCGACCACGCAGGCCCGACCCGGCCTTCTGACCCAGGCCATCAATGCCGGCAAGCATGTCTATTGCGAGAAGCCGATTGCGACGAATTTCGAGGAGGCCGTCGAGGTCGTGAAACTCGCTCACGCAAAGGGCGTCAAGCACGGCACGGTGCAGGACAAGCTGTTCCTGCCCGGCCTGAAGAAGATCGCCTTCCTGCGCGACTCCGGATTCTTCGGCCGCATCCTCTCGGTGCGCGGCGAGTTCGGCTATTGGGTGTTTGAAGGCGGTTGGCAGGAGGCGCAGCGGCCGTCCTGGAACTACCGCGACGAGGACGGCGGTGGCATCATCTTGGACATGGTCTGCCACTGGCGCTACGTGCTCGATAATCTCTTCGGCGAGGTCGAGAGCGTGAGCTGCATTGGCAACACAGACATTCCCGAGCGCTACGACGAGCAGGGCAAGAAATACAAGGCGACCGCGGACGACTCGGCGTACGCGACGTTCCAGCTCAAGGGCGGCGTCATCGCCCACATCAATATGTCCTGGGTGACGCGGGTCTATCGCGACGACCTCGTCACTTTCCAGGTCGACGGCACGCTCGGCTCCGCGGTCGCAGGGCTCACCGATTGCGTGATTCAGGCCCGGCAGGCGACGCCCCGTCCGGTGTGGAATCCCGATGAGAAGCGGCTGCACGATTTCTACGGCGACTGGCAGAAGATGCCCGACAACGTCTCCTACGATAACGGCTTCAAGGAGCAATGGGAGATGTTCATCCGCCACGTCTACGAGGATGCGCCCTACAAGTTCACGCTGCTCGAAGGCGCCAAGGGCGTGCAGCTCGCCGAGTGCGCGTTGAAGAGCTGGAAGGAGCGGCGCTGGATCGACGTCGCCCCGATCAAGGCCTGAAGCCGAGTCCTAGTGTCAGTTGAGCCGTCATTGCGAGGAGCGAAGCGACGAAGCAATTCCAGACTTTCTTTGCGGAGACGCTCTGGATTGCTTCGCTTCGCTCGCAATGACGGGGAGAGGTCAAAAATTATGAACAAGCCAGTCCAGCCCAAGCCTGCTCCTTCAATGTCGTCATTGTCGCTCAAGCTGCCGAAGGCCGATCGTTCGATCGAGACCTATCGGCTCGCGGCCTCGCGCCCGTTTCCCGCAAAGCTCGAGGGCCCGCTGAACCGCATCGCCTTCTCGGCCGTGCACACGGTCGCCGATCCCTTCGCCGACAACGATCCCTGGCTTTCGGTCGCTGTCGACTGGGACAAGACCATCGCCTTCCGCGAGCACGTCTGGGACCTCGGTCTCGGCGTTGCCGAGGCGATGGACACCGCGCAGCGCGGCATGGGGCTGGACTGGCCGACCTCGCTGGAGCTGATCACGCGCTCGGTCGCTGCCGCGAAGCGTCGCAACGCGCTGGTGTTCTCCGGCGCGGGCACCGATCATCTCGCGATCGAGGATGCCAGGAACCTCGACGACGTGATCCGCGCCTATGAGGAGCAGATCTCGGCGGTCGAGAAGGTCGGCGGCCGCATCATCCTGATGGCGTCGCGGGCGCTTTCCAAGTTCGGCCGCAATGCCGATGATTACGCCAAGGTCTACGATCGCGTGCTCTCGCAGGTCCGTGAGCCCGTGATCATCCACTGGCTGGGCGATATGTTCGATCCGGCGCTGACGGGCTATTGGGGCACCAAGGATCTCGACAAGGCGATGGATATTGCGGTCGCCATCATCAACGCCAACGCTGCCAAGGTCGACGGCGTCAAGGTCTCGCTGCTCGACAAGCAGCGTGAAATCGATATGCGCCGTCGCCTCGACAAGCGCATCAAGATGTATACTGGCGACGATTTCAACTATGCGGAGCTGATCGCCGGGGACAGCGAAGGCTTTTCGCATGCGCTGCTTGGCATCTTCGACGCCATCGCGCCGGCAGCATCCTACGCACTGTCGCGGCTGGCGGCCGGCGATGAAGCCGGCTTCCACGACGTGCTGGGACCGACCGTTCCCTTGTCGCGCCACATCTTCAAAGCGCCGACGCGCTTCTACAAGACCGGCGTGGTGTTCATGGCTTATCTCAACGGCCACCAGGACCACTTCACCATGGTGGGCGGCCAGGAGAGCGCGCGCTCGATGCTGCATCTGGCCGAGCTGTTTCGCCTTGCCGATCAGGCTGGCCTGCTCGCCAATCCGGAACTCGCGACACAGCGGATGAAGACTGTGCTGGCCTCGCACGGACTTGAACCCTGATGCGCGATTTCTCGTCCGACCATCGCTGGCTGTCGCTGAACACGGCGACGGTCCGCAAGCAGGGTGACCTCGTCGAGATCATCGATGCCTGTGCGAAGCAGCGCATCCGCGCCATCGATCCCTGGCGCGACCAGGTTGCTTCTGTCGGGCTCGACCGCGCGGTACGCGCCGTGCGCGACGCCGGCCTCGATCTCTCAGGTTATTGCCGTGGCGGCATGTTCACCTCGGATTCTTCGCGGCGGGGCGAAGTGCGCGACGACAACCGGCGCTGTGTGGACGAGGCGAAGGCGCTCGGCGCGCCCTGCATCGTGCTCGTGGTCGGCGGCCTGCCGCAATATTCGCGGCCGGGCAGCGAGGCCTCGAAGGACATCGCGGCAGCGCGCGGCCAGGTCGAGGAAGCGCTGGCCGAGATGCTCGATTACGCCAAGCAGGCAGGCCTGCCATTGGCGATCGAGCCATTGCACCCGGCCTATGCAGCCGACCGCGCCTGCGTGAACACCACAAAACAGGCGCTCGACATCTGCGACCGGCTCGACCCCGGCCGCAGCGGCATGCTCGGCGTTGCGCTCGACGTCTATCACATCTGGTGGGATCCGGAGCTGATGGGCCAGATCGCGCGCGCCGGCCAAGATCGCCTGCTCGCCTTCCACGTCTGCGATTGGATGGTGCCGACCAAGGACATCCTCAACGACCGCGGCATGATGGGCGACGGCGTGATTGACATCAAATCGGTGCGTCAAGCGGTCGAAGCGCAGGGCTTTGCCGGCTATTCGGAGATCGAAATCTTCTCCAATGACTGGTGGGCCAAACCGATGGACGAGGTGCTGCGCACCTGCATCGCGCGGCACAAGACGGTGGTGTAGGTCACGCGCGCGCTGCCCTTACGGTCCTGCAACCTGTTGCAGCGTGTTGAAGCGCGCCTTCTGCTCGCTGCTCAGCGTCGCGTAGAACTCGTCCAGTGCGGGTTGCACCAGCTTGGCGGCGGCGAGCATGGCTTGGAGACGATCCCCCATGGCTTCCAGGCGTCCGACGGGTGTCAACGGCACACTGTCCGGGCAGACGGCTTGCAGTGCTGCGACTGCCTGCTTCGTCGCGTCGTCCAAGCGCTCGAGCGCATCCTTCTGCTTGCCGGCCGGGCGGACAACGGCGTCGATGCGTTCGATCGGCAACTGGGTCAGGCCGGACTTCGGATCGCCGCAACCCTCGCTACTCGCTTCCTGCTGCTGTGACGAGCGGTCGCCGACAGGGGGCCCAAGCGCGTTGAAGCGCGCTTGCTGTTCGTCGCTGAGCGAGTTGTAGAATTTCTCCAGTGCCGGTCGCACGATCTTGACCGCTTCCAGCGTCGCGCTGATGCGATTCATCATCGCGCGCAGGCGGCCAGGCGGCGTCAATGCATAAGTCTCCGCGCAGGAATCCTTGAACACGGCGGCCGCGTTGGCCGCCGCGGTCTTCAACTCGTCGAGCAGCGCGCGTTGCTCCGGCGTCGGCTGCACTGCTTTCGCGATATCGGCAAGCGGCCAAGCCGTCACGCCCTTGTCTGGTGTGCCGCACAATTGCTGTAGCGTCTGCGGGCTCACGCTGGCGCGCGGGCGCGCCCGGCGGCCGCCGCCGGCGTGCGGATAGTCATACGGATTGGTGCTGGCATAGGCGGAATAGGGGCCGTCACCGCCCCAGAACACGGTGTCGACGAAATCGTCATACGCGTACGCCCAATAGCCGGGCTCATAAGCATAGGACCAGAACGTGTAGTTGAAAATGTCGGAATAGGCGTATGGCCAGAACACCGGCCCAAGCCACGCCACGAACGCCGCGGGATGGCGGTGACGCCAAGCCTGCCGGGGAGCCCAGCCGCTCTGGCGGGTGAGGAGGGCCGCTTGGGTCTGCGGATTGGCCTGCTCACGGAAGCGCGCGGCAAACCGCCCGCGCTCAGCAGCCTGCGCGGCGGCCGTGGTGGCCGGGGCGCGCGCGGCCGGAGCCTGGAGGCCAAGCCGCTGCTGGCGCGCCAGGTCGCTCTGCTGCGCGCGCTGCTCGCGATCAAGCAAGCGGTTCTGCGTCTGGAGCATCCGTTGCTGCAGGCGTTGCGCCCGCACGCTTTCCGGCTTTTGCGACTGCAATTGCTGCACACGCTGCTGGAGTCGTTCGATACGGGTCTGACGCTCCGTCGTCTGGCGCGACAGCATCTCGCGCTGCCGCTGCTGCACCATCTGCTCACGCTGCTGGACTTGCTGCTGGCGCTGTTGCGCGCGCTGTTCAATCTGATCCCGCCGCGACAGCCGCTCGCTCGCGGCCGGCGGTCCGCTGGGGCGCGATGGGGCCGCGATGTGCGGCATCGGCCGAGGCGCCATGGCCGGATGTTGCCGTGCTGCCGGCGACCGATGGAATTCAGGCCGCGGTGTCGCCACGTGCGGGGCTGCCCGCGGCGGTGCAGCGAAATGTGGGGACGGGCGCGGTGGCGGTGAGGCAATACGCGGCGCCGGATGTGGCGCCATGGCTGGTCGCTGCGGCATGGCCGGCCGCTGCATGGCCGGGGGATGATGGAAAGCCGGCGCTGCGGGGCGTGCCATGGCTGGCGGCGCCGCCGGATGGGCCGTGGCCGGTGGTGCTGCTGGCCGAGCCGCCGGTGCTGCGGCCGGACCGGGTGGTCCGCCCCTTCCGTGTCCGAGTCCTTGGGCGAAAGCGCCGGCGCTCGTCGCCAGCACCGAGACACCAACTAAAAAAGCCGTAAGGCAAACGCAACGCGGAAGCATGGTTCTAGCTCCCAGCTCGTCATCGCCCACGACGTTCAACGCACAGGTGGCCGGATCGTTCGTTCTTGGCCGCGGCCGGCCTTGCGATCTTCCGACGCAGGCAGCCTCAAGAGAAATCCTGGGTCAAGGTGGTGGCGAGCCGCTCCAGCGCCCAGTCGACCTGGTCGCTGGTGATCACCAGCGGCGGGGCGATGCGGATCGTGTATTCATGCGTATCCTTGGCGAGGATGCCCTTGCCCTGGAGCGCCTCACAATAGCGGCGTGCGCCCCCGGCCTCGGGATGCAGCTCGACCGCCAGCATCAAGCCGCGTCCGCGCACCTCGCGGATCATGTTGGCACGGATGCCCTTCAAGCCTTCGAGGAAGCGCGCGCCCTGCCTGGCCGCGTTCTCGATCATGCCTTCCTCGACCAGCACGCGCATCGCCGCGCGCGCCACCGCGCAGGCAAGCGGATTGCCGCCAAAGGTCGAACCATGCTGCCCGGGTCTCAATGTCCCGAGCACGTCGTTGTTCGAGAGCACGGCCGACACGGGATAGAAGCCACCGGACAGGGCCTTGCCGAGCAGCGTCACGTCCGCCTCGATTCCCTCGTGCTGTTCGGCGAGCAGCTTGCCGGTACGGCCGAGCCCGGTCTGGATCTCGTCGAGCACCAGCATCACGTTGTTGGCGGTGCAGAGCTGGCGCACCTTCGTGAAATAGCCGGCTGGAGGAATGACGACACCGGCTTCGCCCTGGATCGGCTCGACCAGAAAGGCGACGGTGTTGGGCGTGATTGCGTCTTCCAGCGCCGCGGCATCGCCGAACGGGATGATCCTGAAGCCAGGCGCGAACGGACCGAAATGTGTGCGTGTCTCGGGATCGGTGGAAAACCCGACGATGCCCAGCGTGCGTCCATGGAAATTGTTGGCGCAGACGATGATCTCGGCCTGGCCGTCCGGCACGCCCTTCACCTCATAGCCCCATTTGCGGACCGACTTGATCGCGCTTTCGACCGCCTCGGCGCCGCTGTTCATCGGCAGCACCTTGTGCGAGCCGGTGAGCGCCGCGATTTCCTCGTAGAACAAGGCGAGCTGGTCGTTGTGAAAGGCGCGCGAGGTCAGCGTCAGCCTGTGCGCCTGTTCGACCAGCGCTGCCAGGATCTTGGGGTGGCAGTGGCCCTGGCTGACCGCCGAATAGGCCGAGAGGCAATCGAGATAACGGTTGCCTTCGGTATCCCACACCCAGACACCTTCGCCGCGGGACAGGACGACCCCGATCGGCTCGTAATTGTGGGCCCCAAAGCGTGCTTCTGTTGCGATGAAATCAATGACCGACGAGCTCATGTGTCGTCACTCCATGGCCGCGCACGGCGGCGTCAACCGACTGCACCGCCGGCGGCCCTCAACTTGATCTGGGTATCAACTTGTCGCCTCGGAAGCCTGCATGCGTCCGATGGCGTAGCCCCCACCCGATTTGCCTGAAATGTCAGAGGGTTCTCTACTGTGCATGGGGTTGTTTTCGTCATTTTTGTTTGGAGGCTTCATCCGATCGCGCAGGGCACGCTCAAAAAGCCGCGAAACCGGACCCGCCCGCCCCGCACCGGCTGCCCGGCCACGGCATAGTTTGGGAAGCGCGCCAGGAAGCGCGAGATCGCGATCGCGCCTTCCAGCCGCGCCAGGGCCATGCCCGCGCATTGATGCGCGCCGGTGGCGAAGGCGAGGTGCCGGTTCGGCGTGCGCGCGATGTCGAAGCGTTCGGGCTCCGGAAACTGTGCGGGGTCGCGGTTGGCCGCGCCAATGCACAGCGTGACCGAGGTGCCGGCGTCGAGCATGACGCCGCCGAGCTCGACCTTTTCCGTGGTCATCCGATTGCCGAGCTGGTTGGAGCTCTCGTAGCGCAGCATCTCCTCGACGGCGGTCTTGATCATGTCGGGGTTGTCGATCAAGCGCTGCTTCTGGTCCGGATTGCGGTGCAGCGCGACGAGGCCGTTGCCGATCAGGTTGGTGGTCGTCTCGTGGCCGGCATTGAGCAGGAAGATGCAATTGTGCAGCAGCTCCTTCTCGGTCAGCCGCTCGCCGTTCTCCTCGCTCCCTTCTCCTTGGATCAGGCGCGTCAGCACGTCGCGCTCGGGATTGCCGGGCTTTCGGCGCCGGCGCGCGACCAGCGTCTCGAGATAGGCGAGGAAGTCCTGCACCGCTCTGTTGCCGCGCGCGGCCGCTTCGGGCGACACCACCGGTTCGAGTGCGCCCAGGATCGCCAGAGACCACTCGCGCAGCGGCGCGCGTTCCTCGTGGGGCACGTCGAGCAGATTGCCGATCACCTCGATCGGAATGGAGGCGGCAAAGTCCTCGATCAGCTCGCAAGCCCCCTTGGCGGCGATGGCGTCGAGCAGGCCGTCGACCAGCTTGATGAGGTCGCCCTCCATGCCGGCGATGGCGCGAGGCGACAGTGCTCCCATGATCAGGCGGCGCACGCGGGTATGGGACGGCGGATCGTTGAAGACGAGGCTCGTGGTGTGATGCTCGTAGAGCAGGCTGTCGCCGTATTTCGGCGCGAACTCGCGCTTCTTGTCCGAGCTGAACGATTTGGTGTTCTTGTAGGTGGTGACGAGATCGTCATAGCGGGTCAGGAAGACGGTGCCGTTCGGCAGGCGTTTGACCGGTTCGTTCTCCCGCAGTGCACGATAGGTCGGATAGGGGTTGTCGTAGAACTCGGGCGTCAGCTTCTCGAGATCGAAGCTTGCCGCCAGCTCCTTCGCATCTGCGTTCATTCCGTTATACTCGCCGGTTAAAGCCGATATGCCGTTTTTGTTGTTCTGGCCGACGCGCGCATGCGTCTACAGTCGCGCCGTCTTTGCTAGCTGACCGGACAGGAAAATGCACGCGCGCGCTGACGCTCCCGACACGGCCCCGAGTGTTCTCTGGCCGGACGATATTTTCGCGACATTGCAGCGCTTCGACGTCCGGCAGGTGCCGTACGTGCCCGATGCCGGTCACTCGAAGCTGATCCAGCGCGTGCTGGCCTCCTCCACGATGCGCGGCATACCGCTGACGACGGAGGAGGAGGGCGTGGCACTTCTCGCCGGCGCCTGGGCGGGCGGACAGCGCGGCGTGTTGCTGATGCAGTCGAGCGGCGTCGGCAATTGCATCAACATGCTGTCGCTGATCCCGATCCTGCGCTTTCCGTTCCTCACGCTCGTGACCATGCGCGGCGAGTGGGGCGAGTTCAACCCGTGGCAGGTGCCGATGGGGTCGACCACGCAGGGCGTATTCGAGCTTTCCGGCGTCAAGGTGCTGCGTGCCTCGAACCCGGCCGAGGTGCCGGCCGTGCTGGAGGCGGCCGCAGCGCAGGCCTACAACGCACTCACTCCCACCGCCGTCCTTCTGTCGCAGCGCCTGATCGGCGCCAAGGTTTTCACCAAATGAGCAAGGCCAATCTCCTCGACCGCCGCCAAGTGGTGTCCACACTGCTCGCGGAGCGCAAGGATGTGGTTGCGATTGGCGGCTTAGGTGCCTCCACCAACGACATGTGCGCGGCCGGCGACCACGCACGCAACTTCTATCTCTGGGGTGGCATGGGCGGAGCTGCGATGATCGGGCTCGGGCTCGCGCTGGCGCAGCCAAAGCTGCCGGTGCTGGTCATCACGGGCGACGGCGAGATGCTGATGGGCATGGGCAGTTTGGCCACCATCGGGCTGCAGAAGCCGGCCAATCTCTCCATCGTCGTGCTCGACAATGAGGCCTATGGCGAGACTGGCGGCCAGACCAGCCACACCTCCGCGGCTGCCGACCTCGTCGGCGTCGCTCGGGCCTGCGGCATCGAGGACAGCCGGGCCGTCACGACCATGGCCGAGGTCGAGGCCTTGGCCAAAGTCGTCCACGACGTTTCCGCGGGGCCACGCTTTGCCAATGTGAAGATCGACAGCGCCAGCGTTGAGCGGATCTTGCCGACCCGGGACGGGACCTACATCGTCAACCGGCTCCGGGGCGACCTGGGCTTCCGGCCGATTTAGGGCCGGCCTTGCCGATGTCGTCGTCCTGCTCGTGCGCCGTGTGCGCGAGCCAGTTTCGACCCAATCTAGAGGTTGCGATGCAGCATAGTGCTTGACTTTTGCGTGGGTGAGTGCTTACTCACTAGCATGAGCTCATTGCGTATGACGAGCGACCTGAGGCGTCAATTGATCCTCGGTGCCGCGAAACGTTGCTTTGCCCGACACGGCTATAACGGCACCACGACCAAGAGCGTGGCGGCCGCCGCTGCTATTTCCGAGGCGCTGCTGTTCAAGCATTTCCCCTCCAAGGCGGCGCTCTACGCCGAGATCCTGAGCGACGAATGCGAGGCAGATCCGGCCCTGATGGAGCTGCTCGAACGGGAGCCCTCGACTGCCACCCTGGTCGAGGTGATCCGCGGCATGGTCGAGCATTTCCTTCACATCGCCGACGGGCCCGACCAGGAGGAGGCGCAGCGCCTGCGACTGATGGCCACGAGCCATTTGGATGATGGCGAATTCGCCCGTTTGCTATATGCCAAGATCGAGACGCTGATCGGGGCTGTCTTCGTCGCCTCGCTCGAGCGCGCGGTGGCCGCGGGGGACGCACGGCCGTGCACTGGCGATCCGCTCAACCTGTTCTGGTTCGCGCATCATTCGGTGATGACGGCGGCGCTGACCAGGCTGCCGGCCACGCCCTGTCTCGCTTACGGCAAGGCAAACGATCTGGAGCGGCAGCTCTGTGAGTTTCTCCTGAGGGGTATCGGACTTAACGACGCCGCAATTGCTGCGCATCTGGGCCACAATCAGGCCGCGAATGCCGGCAAGGCGGCGATTGCAGAAAGTGCATGACATGAA
>NZ_JADPKL010000080.1:0-11618 GCF_023073935.1 Bradyrhizobium sp. 147
TCCATGACTCGATGGAAGCCACTGTGGACCCTTATCCCGGGGTCCCGATTGGATGCCGATCACCCCGAAAACGGGGTCCTTATTCCATGCCGAAACACATCCGGTTGGCAGTTCCGAAGATAGAGCCGCTGTCCCTCAACGAAGCGTCGGTTCGATGGAGCCGCAGGGTCAGGCGACGAGCCATCGCGCGAGGCGCACCGCGAAGCGGACACCGAAAAGTCCGTTCGGAGGAAGACTGAAGCATCCCAATAGGTGAGCAGTTCGGGCCGATGCAGAAAGATGCCGTCTATCAGCAAAATGGATGACGGCAGTGCCTCCAGATCGATGGCAGGTACGATGTCGTCGGTCACATGATCGAAGAAGGCTCGACGATATATCCGAGAACTCCCGGGGCCTAGCGGGTCCAGCAGATATTGCTTCAACGCCGAGTAATCGTAGGAGTCCTCGAAAAAGCCTTCCGGAAAGTGTCGCCCACGCCTATGTCTGACCGCCTTGGGGTTATGAAAACCGTCTACGGATGCTCGAATGACAGGCCGCCCCTTAGACGCCGAGGTTTCCGAGTTCATCAGCGAATGTGGTCTTTCCTGCCCCGTCGATGCCGTCGATGGCGACCGGGCAGTCCGATCGGCGCGGTCAGAAGTAGGCGATCAGCCAAGTCGGATAGAAATTTCTTTCTTTTATCCATCTGGATCGAATGCGCCGAGCGGGAGTCATCTAAACCTACAATGAAGCTGATCACTTTTGCAATTGGCCCGTCTGCGAAGTTGCGCCGGGTTTGACAGAGGTCCGCTCATCACAGCAGAGCGGTCCAGATTTGCTCGACGTGAGTTGTTCGCACTTTGACCCGAATGCGACAATCAGTCTTTCTGTCGCCTGTAGCGAAAATCGCAGTGGCTCGCGCCCTGCATGATGGTCTGTGTGCGGGTGAGCTTTATGTCGGGGCCAAAACCCTCGGCGAACGGGAAGTCCGAGCTGCAGACCAGCAAGAATCCAAGCTCAGGCTCACCCAACTCCTTGTAGAACTGTGCGTACCGGCATCCAGTGACATCGATCTCATAGGTATCTTGCGATTGCGCGCGAACGTTGTATTCAACGGCGTCGCCTTCGGCGAACGAGGCAAACGCCAACGCCGTGTTCTCTCCCACGTGCGTGGATTCTTTCGCGCGCCACCACTGTTCGCCGAGGCGGCGATAAACGTCGCCTAGAGCCTTGCGGACAAGTGCGTTCGCGCGTTCCTTGCCCAATTCCGCCTGAAGGGCCTGGACGAGAGGAACTAAGACCTGAGCCTGTATTTTGACCTGTTCTATGACGGGGATGCCCATACGTCGCCTCCTCTAGCGTGCCGGTTGTGCCCGGACCGCCCTGGCTCCGAGTCGAACTTATCACGGACGGGCACGATGTTGAGCTTTCACCATCAAGAAGGGGCAGCTCCTGGCCCATTAGCGAAGTCAACTCGTCGAGCACTGAGGTCGGCTCATGGTGGCCGAGCGGACGGGATTTGCTCAACCGGAGTTCTTCGCAGTTTGACCTATAAGAGACGTGGTGCCATCACCTCGTCGGCCGGCTTGGCGAACTTTTCGGCTCGCCATGTTTAGGAGGAACAATCAACCCGTCAAACCCGCCTTCCTCAAACCCTCAAGAAAGTGTTCGCGGTCCGAAGGATTCCGGTATCTATCGGCCCGCGACAGCGCAAGATCGAGATGGGACCGCGGCAGCACTTCGCCCCGCGCACTCAATTCGCGCTCCCATTCGCCGATAAACGCATCTAGTTCGGACCGGGCTTCGTCGCGCCGTTCGATCTGCGCATAGCAGGCGGCCAAGAGCCCATGCGACCAGCGGTCGAGGGACCGCATCTCCCTAAGCGCTCCAATCGCTTGCGTATATTCGCGTGCGGAATAGAGAGCAAGCGCGTGGTACCAATGGTAGAGATTGGGCGGTAGTGGGTTGAGACGCTTGGCTGTGTCGATCCACGTTAGCGCCTCTCGCCACCTTCCCCAGTAGACGAGAATATTGGCGAAGACGGCGGCGACATCCGCGTCGTTAGGATTGAAGGCGAGCGCGCGCTTGAGGTGGATTTCAGCCTCGTCATCCCTCTTGAGCAGGAACAGCAACTGTCCGAAGACACCATGAGACCAGGCATCGCTGTCGTCGATGTCAAGCGCTATCTGGACATGTCGCAGCGCCTCGTCCAACGAGGATGCATCCTCCGCCTCCAGAAACACGTTGCAGACATGGGTCCAGGCCACGTTCGCATGGGCGCGCGCATAATATGGGTCGAGCGCGACAGCGCTGCGGAAATGATCCAGCGCCTCCGCCAGGTCTTTCCGCGTCAGCCGCCGCCACCGCTCGTTCCCGAGCAAGACCAGATCGTATGCCGTGATGTTCGAAGTTTGCTTGCGCTTGGCGAGATCGCGGTCGGCGTTCTCGAGCCGGCCCGGCAAGGTCGCGACAACGGTTCGGGTGATCTCATCCTGGACGATGAAGATATCCTCAAGCTTGCGGTCATAGCGCTCGCCCCAGAGGTGTTTGCCACTCGCTGCATCAAGAAGCTGGACGGTCACTCGTATCTGTTTCTCGGCTTTGCGAACACTGCCTTCAACCACATATCGAACACCGAGCCGGCGGCCGACTTCAATGACGTCGACTTTCTTGCCGCGCAGCGAGAACGATGAGTTGCGGGCGACCACGAACAACGATCGGAACCGCGACAACTCGGTAATGATGTCTTCGGTAATCCCATCGGAAAAATAGTCCTGCGCGGGATCACCGCTCATGTTCTGGAATGGAAGTACGGCGATGGACGACTTCTCTGGAGGCGGCAATGCCGATAGTGATCTTGCTGCCGCACCGACGCGCTGCACTCGGTACACTCTCACAGGACGTGCGATATTCTTTAGCTGTTGCTCGCCTATATCCTCGAACATCATATCTAACTTGTCGCACACCTGCTGATACGCGGCGTGGGAGATGTAGATGCCACCCGGCTCTGCAATGCCTTCGAGACGGGCGGCGATATTGACGCCATCACCAAGGATATCGTCGCCATCGATCAGCACGTCGCCAAGGTTGATACCAATTCGGAATAGCATCCGCCGATCCTGCGGAACGTCAACGTTCCGTTCCGCCATGACATTCTGAACCGCGACGGCGCACTCGACCGCGGCCACAATGGAAGGAAACTCCACGAGGAGACCGTCCCCCATGCTCTTGACGATGCGACCTCCATGGCTCGCCACGATGGGATCGATTGCCTGCCGATGTTCACGGAGCACCCGCGCGGTGCCGGACTCGTCGGCGCCCATCAGCCGGCTGTAACCGGCGATGTCGGCGGTCAGGATGGCGGCTAATCGGCGCTCGATGCGACCCTGCTCAGGATTGGCCATGGCGGTCCCTCTGTGCGGGCATTCTACACCAAACCGTAGCTGCGGTGTACGGCTCGCCGGCCTATCGTCTGCTCGGCGACCTAGCTTGATCAGGTGTCGTGGCCTCACCCGCTGGACCTAGTGCGGGTCATGGAAGTCAGCTTTTGGCCCGTCTGCGAAGTTGCGCCGGGTTTGACGAAGGTCCGCTCATCACAGCAGAACGGTCCAGATGTGCTCAACGTGAGTTGTTCGCACTTTGACCCGATGCAGCCGAATCGGCGTGTCGGACCGAGCGTCCGCTTCTGAAGGAAGGCCGGCCGTCACGATTTCTGCCGCCCGCTTTCTTGGAAATGCTCGACTGCCTCATCAACATGGACCCAGTGATGCTTCGACCGCTCGAATATCGAAAGGGTGGGACCCGGAAAGCCAGGGTCGCCGAGCGGCCAACTGCGACGCCGATTAGAGATGGCAAGACGTCGGGCCTCCAATAGACCGTCGAGCCGCATGTAGGACAAAAATAGCATCGCACCTTACCGCCGCTCTCGCCGACGTGAATGAACTCCGTAGCTGTTCCCGAGATCTCGACGGTGTCAATCGGATGGAAAACGCCGAGGCCGAATGGCGAACCGGTTCGTCGCTGGCAGGCGAGACAGTGACAAGCGACAATCAACTTTGACGTTTCTCGCAACTTCAGTGAAAGAGCGCCGCAAAGGCATTGGGCGTTACCCATGTGATCGTCTCCCGTCTTTCTCGGTGAGGTTACGTCGGAATGTGGGGGATGAGACGCAGGCTGGGACGGAGGAGCAAAGTCCGCGCGACCGAAGCAAGGGTCGCATGCGTCACGTAACAAAATAGCCTCTTTTGGAAGACCTGTGTTTCGGCATGGAATAAGGACCCCGTTTTCGGGGTGATCGGCATCCAATCGGGGCTCTGACGCAAATTCGATGACGGCGACGCGGATCATGCTGCACCGAGCAACCGTGCTTCGAGAAGGTCAATTTTCGCGCGCCCATACATTTGCCGTTTGACGAGTTTGAGTTTCGTAATCTGCCCTTCGACTTGGCCGTTTGACCAAGGGTGCGTGATTGCCGCGCGCACAGCAGCGGTGTCCTTGAGGACTCCTGTCGCGAAGGATGAGACGAGGCTTGCTTTTGCGTTCGCGATCCAGGAATCGAGTTTGGCCTCGTCCTTTTTCCGGATCATATCGTGGAACTGGTCGATGAGCGTGCGGGCCTCAAGAAGGGACGGCACACCAGCCTCGATTGCGGCAACGACCGCGGCATCAGCCTTGGTGATGCAATCTCGCTTAATCGTCATAAGACGAGCGATAGATCTGGCGGAGGGCACCCTTTGCAGCTGTTGTTTGCTGACCGCTTCCGACCGACGTCGACGTGATGTCCACTCGCCGACCGAACGCAGGGATCCCCGGAACCCTTGCGCCTGCAAACGACGCCAGAGTTCGGCGCCGTTGCGACAGCCACTGCTCCACAGGCTCTCAAGGAGCAGATAACGTGCGTCGAGCGAACACGCTCGCGTTTGGAACACGTCGGCTCGCCCACCCCGCAACGTCTGGCGAACGAGATTGCGACTATGACCCAGGCGGCGGGCAATTTGCTTGATCGAAACGCCGTCCCTGGCGAGCGCCACGATTGCCGTAGTCGTATCCTGGCGTCGCAGATAGCTCTCGTATCGTAGTTTTTCCGCCGAAGTGAGCAACTCTGGGGTGATTGTCGTCGAGCCAATGGCGCTCCGGATTGCGCGCATGGACTTGCGCACCGCGTCGAGGAAGGCCGCACTGGCGTTTTCCATCAGGTGCCAACGGTCGGCGACCTGTATCGCGTCAGGGAGCGCCTTTGCCGAGGCCTTGCCGTAACCGCCGCCACGGTCGCGCGATACGATCCTGACCTCCTGATGATCAGCGAGCCATACTCGAACTGTAGCGACCTCGCGATCTGGAAGCAGGGTTACAATCCGCCGCCGCTCGAGATCGCAGACAATCGTTCCGTAGTGGCGATTGCGTCGAAAGGCCCAATCGTCGACGCCGACGACGCTCAGAGGATCGGTTCGTCGGGCTGCCCGCCGTCGTATGACCCGAAGCAACGTATCGTGGCTGACCGGCAGCATCAGCCGCCTGGCAAGGCTCGCTGCTGGTCTGCCGCCGAGTGCCAACCCTAAATGGTGAACGATGCATTCCAGCCGTGCCGTCCGGCGCGACCGGGTGGGCAGAACGTTGTCCCCGAATCGTTCAGCGAAAATCCGCCGCCGACAATGAGGTATCTCGCAAACAAACCGTCGCGTAATCACGCGAAGGCGTATTTGTTTGCCGGCACAGGGCAAATCCGCGACTTGCCTGTCGTATCGGCTATGGATTCGTCGCGATCTCGAGCCGCACAAGGGGCACTCGGCCATTTCGACTTCGGATCGGACGGCTAAAATAATCAAGCCAGATGAATCACTTACACTCTCAACAACGAACCCGCTCGGCACAAGCGACGAAATTCGAATTCCGGCTCGCATGGCGTTGATTCCCGTTGGAGAACCACAAGCTTATCAAAGAAGTTATCAGACGTGAGTCAGCGCAGGTCGAAATGACATGCCAAAGCGTTGGCAGGATAAATGAGCACACACAATACTCGGGTACATGTCTATGCCTTCCTTTTGATGGTACAGCTCCTCGCGGTATCCAGGGGACCACTCTATTGGAATCCAGGCAGATCGCAGACGGAAAACCTCCATTGGACCGTGCGAAATCCGAGCACTGCGCCCGCCGACGAAAGCCGCTTTCTCGCCAGTTCTTGCTGTGTGCGGAAACCATGAAGCCTTTCGGAGCTGCAGCGACAGTCTTCAACCGGACACCGCGACCGAGCTAAGCGGCACATCCAACGAGTAAATGAAGCCGTGCGGTTCATAGGCGAGGCCCACCTGACCGGACAATTGCTGGCCGAGAGACCCCATCATCCGGGTACCGAAGCTTCGCCGCGTTGGCGGCTCGACCGTGGGACCTCCCCGTTCTGTCCAGACAAGGCGAAGTCTCTGCGTCAACTCGTCGATTCCCCATGAAATCTCGACGCGGCCTGAGGACACGGACAGCGCTCCGAATTTAGTCGTGTTGGTGCACAGCTCATTGAACGTCATTGCAAGGGCGATGACAGCAACGGAGGTAATCCTGATATCCGGTCCATTAAAATGAAAGCGTCTGTCTCCGGGACTGTCGTAAGGCTCGGTCGCACTGCTCAGTGTGTGAGTAAGGCTCGCATCAGCCCAACTTACCTGCATCAGCAGATCATGCGCCCGCCCCAGTGCAAGCAGCCTACCCTCCATTGCCTTCTGTCCGTGCTCGATGCTCGGCGCTCCGCGAAAGCTCTGGGATGCGATCGCGCTAACCATCGCGAGTGTATTCTTGACGCGATGATGAAGCTCCCCAAGGATCAGCTTCTGCAGTTTGTCGGCGGCGCTTCGCTGCTCGGCGTCGATCCCAGCTTGGATCATCAGGGTCCGCGCATCTATCTCGGCTTGTTCGAGCAGCAAGCGCAGGCTGTTGTTTTCGGCCGACAGGAATGCTTCCTGTGCCGATTGTGATGAGGGATCAACCTTGGCGGGAAACGCCTCATCCGCCGTCCAGTCGCTTGCGGCCGGAACAATCTTCAGCGCACCTGCGCCGACCATGGCCTGCAACTCGGCTATCATTTGCTCGACACCGAGCGGTTTGCCGAAGAACCGGCTATTGGCTGGCCGTTCCGCCTCTGACGGCTTCACTTGGCCGGAAACCAATATGATCTTTATCGAGGGCCAGCGCTCGTGCACTGCATGAGCGAGTTTTAGGCCGTCGATGCTGCCGGGCATTTGAATATCGGTGAGCAGCAGCGCGATGTCCGAGCGGGATTCGAGAATCGAGATTGCCTCGTCGGCATTGACAGCCTCGACGGGACAGAATCCGGCATCCTCCACGATGTCGACTGCACGCATGCGCAGGATCATCTCGTCTTCCACGATGAGAACGTTCGGCACCTGAGTTGAATCCTTCGACATGGCGACCTCACTTTCTCTGAGGGAGGTGATAGAGCTCCCTGCTTGCGAACGCCGATAGACCGATTGCCCGGCGACCGACGGTCGCCACGGTTCGGCCATTGCTGCGCTTTTCGATAAAGGATAGCGAGCTAATTCGCAGCGCCCGAGCAGTTCTCATCTCAACGCTATGAGGCGTGTTCTGACTCGAACTGATTGGGGCGAATAAACTGAACGAAGCTCATCGCTCAGGGCAACGGTCAAACAGGGCCTGGCTATCGACGGGCAGTCACAAGCCGAGCTTCTTCGATTTTCGCTCCAGAGCCTGCGTGTCGCAGACAGGAAGTGGCGAATTCCGGCCAGACCTGTGTTGAGCAATTCGAGACAACGGCTCGTCCTTCAAGCCGATCGGCTTTGGCCAGCGCCGTGACTTCCATCCGCTTGCACTTTGGGAGCAAAACCCGGCGAAGCGATCACCAAGGCTCCGAGGAGCATGAAAATTGCCAGTGATGACAATGACTTGATCATTTTTGACTGCTGACTTTTTCGTCTTCAATCCCTCTGCTTTCGGGGATTACTCTGACAACAACCAGAACGAGAATTTGTTCCATGACTTCAACCTTTTATCCAGGCTGTCGCCGAGGCTGATGCCGGAGCCCGCGAAAAGCGTGTCCTGCGAGAAGGCCGGTGGGGCTGAGGATCTGAATGCCGGCGCCGGTGGCTTGGGCGCACGCTAGTCAGGACGATCTTTGACGGCGACCAGGCCCGTGTGATTTCGCGGAAGGTGCCTGCGATGCTCTTGCCAACCGAGCCCTTTCTGGCCACTGGCTGTGCGACACAGAGCACATCATCTTGATCGGCGCGGTCGTTCAGCCCGCGATCGTGTCCCTGAAGTTCTGCCAGGTCGACCTGCCTCGGGCGTCTGCGAACAGATCGGCCCCGCTGACAACTATTCCTGGTCAGGGGGAACCATCGTGCCGCGAGCCTATTGGCTCACTGACACAATTCTCTTTCCCCTTTGGAGATATGACATGAAGATTTTTACCGGCGCTTTGGCTGCCGCAGCAACTACGCTTCTCGTGACGGCTGCATCAGCTGCCCCGCTTGCCCGCGGGGTTTCCATTACGCCAGAGAGCAATATTCAAAACGTGCGGATGGTCTGCAACGAAGACGGTCGCTGCTGGCGCGAGCGTGGCGAACGACATGTTATCATCCGCGAAAGAAGCGATGCCTACGGATATGCACCTCGCGAGCGCTACATTGAGCGGCGCCACTATGACGACGGTGGCGGCATCGGCTTCCGCGCTCCCGGCGTAAGCGTCGGAATCGGTACCGACCGGTACTGAGAGACTAAGGAGACGAACGCAAAAGGCCGCGGCGCAATCCGCGGCCTTCGCTTGGTGTGCGAGCATGTTCGACAGCTTGGAGGTGGAAGTCCTTTACCCAGCCTGATGGCGGCGAAGGGTTAGTGAAGCGCAAGGGCGTCATCGCGAGATGGGGTCTGAAGGAAGCGTGGAGCAAACCTGCGGCCCGATGGACAAGAACCGGATAACGAGGCCTACCCAGCCGGACGAGCGAGTCAAGGGTCGCAAAGTCCACAGTCATGAAGGGCTGGGTGGTAAATCCGGCGCGCGTGCAGGGAAGGCGGTCGAACTTACCTCGGGAGATCTCCGGCGTGTCCGGGAGACCGGACTGAGCGGGCCGCAAGGTTCGTGATCGCGACGGAGAAGTCAGCAGACGGCATAGTAGGCGGAACGAGTTTCGCTGAAGGCCCGAACGCTGGAAAGACGTTTGGATGTGGAAACCTCGAGCCGGCCAAGCGGCGGAAATCCAGGTCACTGGCCTTGGGAGCGGCGGGAAGGGGTGAAGCCCGGACGGCGCCGCTCAAAGGAGCCGAAGCCGACGCGACGGAGTCCACCATCTTGAACCTCTGGCGCGGACGCAAAACAAACCGTTCGCGCTCAATCCGGTGAACCGCCGTATACGGACCCGTATGTACGGTGGTGTGGGAGGGGAGAGTCGCGAGACTCCCGCTATCCCGATTCGGATCCTCGAGCGACATGGCAAACGACACAATCGTGAAGCGGCTGGAATTGAGCGCATTCAGAAATTCCGGCCGCGCGACACCCCGCAGCCCGATCACCTAAATTGTTGCGCTGGCCTAGCTATTCTGAGGATGAAACGCCATATTGCTGATATCACCGCGCGCCCCTCGGCTATCATCGGTGACTGAGAGCATCGCGCTCCCGCCGCGACCAAGAGCCGGTCAATATGTCAAGAACTTCCGCGTTCAGTATTCATGAGTGGCTCGTCCCCCCGGTGCTGCTACCGATCTTTTTTGTGCTGCTGATCGTCTCTGCGATGATCGTTCAATGGTAGTTCACCTCGCCAGGCCCACGCCGTCGGCTCCGGCCGACAAGTCGCTCGATCCGGCGGAGCTAACTCAGCCGTCGCTAACTTTGAGGCTGAACCTCAAAGCAACGGCTGCCCTCGACAGGGCCCGCAACATGCCACCTGGAGCGGAATGCGCAGGAAAGATGCAAGAGGCAATGATCCTCGGAAATGCCGCCGAAATGCTCAGGCATTTCGATAGACAGCGCAGCTGACGCGAACACCCGCTGAATTTCGGACCAGCGAGTGTGGTGGTCAGCAAACGTTGGCCCTGCCTCGGCCGCGGGAGCTTGGAGCGCGGCAGCAGAAGCACAATGCCTGGAACGCAGACCCCTCTGAGGGGTGCCATCTGGATCGACATTTGCACCTTCTACTCTGGTGCAATCCTGCCCTTGATTGGAGCTTTCGTTGATTGCGCTGAAGGTCCTTCACACGACGACTTATCGATTCAACGAACAGGTGCGCCTGATGCCGCACCGCCTGATGCTTCGTCCGCGCGAAAGCCGCGAGCTTCGTTTGATTTCGAGCAACGTCACGATAACGCCACATGCGGACCTGACCTGGGCACACGACGTGTTTGGCAATACGATCGCAACGGCGACGTTTCAGATGACAGCCGCCAATCTGGTGATCGCCAGCGTCGCGGAGCTTCAGCTCGACGCGGTTGCGTGGCCTGTGTTCGACATCGCCGTCTCGGCCATGTCGTACCCATTCCGCTATTCTGATGGCGAATGGACCGATCTCGGCGCCTTGGCTCTCCCCCAGTTCACGGACTCGGAGGGAATCCTGGGAAACTGGGCACAAAGGTTCGTTCGAGGAAGTCAGACCGACACGCTGTCGCTGCTAAAGGACCTCAGCGTCGGCGTTTCCGAAGCTGTCCGGTACCAGAGCCGTGATGATGAGGGTACGCAGACGCCAGTGGAAACGCTAAATCGCGGCTGGGGGTCTTGCCGGGATTTCGCGGTGCTGTTCACTGAAGCAGCACGCGTGCTCGGGTTCGGGGCCAGGATCGTCTCCGGCTATCTTTACAATCCAGAACAACGAAGCCTCGGATCTAGCGACGCAGGATCGACCCATGCATGGGCAGAGGTCTTTGTCCCGGGAGCCGGATGGATCACTTTCGACCCGACGAACCGCAGCCTCGGCGGCTTCAACTTGATTCCGATCGCGGTCGCGCGCGACATCCGGCAGACAATTCCGGTGTCCGGCAGCTTCGTCGGTAATACCGGCGCTTTTGCCGGGATGTCCGTAGAAGTTCGAGTCACGCCATAGAACGCAGTACTGCCGGCACCGTCTGTGAGAGAGTTATTCAGCACAACGAAAGTCCCCGCCGATAGCGACCAATGCATACCAGCTTCGAAGGGACTCGATTCGGTAAGTGTCACTGTCTTAATCTCTCGTGTGACTGTCCCAACGAGAGCAGCTCCGTTGGCCTGGGGCCATGCTTCCGAGGCCCGCGGCCGCTGCGAAGTTCACAGTGGTCTAATTTTGATTTGTATTCAGTCAGGAACAGACGAGAACTTGATCGCGTTTTGGGATCGCCGCTGAACCATGCGGGGTTAGGACCCGCAGGCGCGAGGGAGGTTGTTATGCAGCGTCGCCGCGTGAAGCAAATTTTGTCCCTTGAAGAACGCCTTTCTGAAGAAGCAAAGCGCTTACGAGAGAAGGCGAGATCTCTTCCACCTGGCGCCGACCGTGAAGCCCTTCTACGCAAGGCCCGCCAAGCCGAGACGGGCTCGCACCTGAGCGAATGACTGCAATTGTCAAGCGACGTCCGGATTTGACCCCGCAGCGACATGAGGAAGTGACCCCCTTGTTGTTTGCAGGACTGTAGCAAGCCGCTCGCGAAGCGCGCCCGTC
>NZ_JADPKL010000037.1:0-10505 GCF_023073935.1 Bradyrhizobium sp. 147
TGCCCATCCCTGCTGGCCTCCGTCCAGCCAGCATGGTGAATCAGAAACAAGCTGATTTGGGAATCCCAATCGATTCAACCTAACCCCATCCCGCTTTAGCAGGACCCGGAGATGTCGCCTTGTAAGTTGGTGAGGCGAACACGGCCAACTGACTTGCGGCTACTGCGGCATTTAGCTTTGTAATTTCATCGCAAAGCAAGGTGAAAAGTTTGTCCGGGTGATCTGCTAAATCGATAACGACAAACTCATGCGACCCGGAAGGAAAAAGCCGTTTGACCAGCTGTTTGCCAATGCTGCGAGTTCGCGACGCCGGCTTTGGATTCCCGACAACCGAAGATATTTGGATCATTAACGACCTGAAGCTGCCACGGTTTA
The DNA here is from genome assembly GCF_023073935.1 of Bradyrhizobium sp. 147. Classification (NCBI taxonomy): domain Bacteria; kingdom Pseudomonadati; phylum Pseudomonadota; class Alphaproteobacteria; order Hyphomicrobiales; family Nitrobacteraceae; genus Bradyrhizobium; species Bradyrhizobium sp. 147. The sequence goes on from NZ_JADPKL010000037.1 coordinate 376, forward strand.
CTGACAGAGGCCGAGCAAGCAGCTAAGCTTACGTATCGAGACCTGCGTCTGCCAATCCGTCGGGATTTTTGGGCCCGACGGGACCGCGACAGCTCATGTCGCAGCTTTAGGACGCACCATTTGCAGTTCGTGTCAAGGCTTCTGAAGAGCAACAGAGCTGTGGTCGCGAGAGGCTGGCAAGATTGTGCGATGCTCTTCATCCTCTCGCGATGACGTTGAGCGAGCGTCTTACCCTGCTGCCAAACCGATCGCAGTATCAGCAAATTGCTGGCACAGATGCATACATGCGCTACGTCGCGCACGAAGACCGCCTTGCCGTTGGCTGTCTTGATCGGAAATCATTGATTGCGAAAACGCGTCCGGACTATTCTTCGTTGAGATCAAGCCACACAGCCGCGAGCCCTTTACAACACATGCCGGAGAGCGCGCAAGCCAGATCTGCTCTCTGCAATGCAGTCCCCTCGAACAGAAGGTCCTAAACAACGCTTGCGAGATCGTTCGAGGTGACCGCGCGTTCCGAAAAGAAGGGGACATCAATGTCTTCGAACATCACTATCAGCCGGCCTACTACGCGCAGTTCTCCGGACTGGATTCTTACAAAGCTTTCGCTGCCCTGAGACTTCTTGCGGCTTGCAAGCATGTCTCGATTATGAGGGAGAAATGGCTTTGCTGGCTCTAGGGCACGCTTACGTAGGGGGCCTCCGCTTCACCCGCTTGATGGTTCCGGAAAACGTGAGCAACAGCCGCTCGCCGGATTTCAGTTCACCTCGGACAAAGATCAGCGAGCCGCCCGCGCGGGTGACATGGCCTGTCGCCTCGATCAACTCATCCTCGCGCGCCGCGTCAAGGAACTCGCTCGACAGGGAGACTGTAACTCCGCGACCATGCAGCACGAGCCCTGCGATGGCAAACAAGCAATAGTCTACAAAGGCCATCAGGCAGCCGCCATGAACGTTTCCATAGCCATTAAGGTGCCTCTTCTGCGCGCGGAAGGCGCAACGTACCGTTCGATCCGCATCCACACGATGCCAAAAAGGACCGCTCTGGTTTAAGAAACTATCGAATGTCCAAGTGCGCCAGCCCTTGAACTCGCCCTCAGTTGCTTCATGGAGATCGGGACGTGTGAGCAGGGCTGACTTAGTGATGTCCTTCAAGTCATTCACTTGGGACTCCGAATGTCTACACTGAACCTTCTGCCATGGGCTGCCTGTCAGGAGACACCGCGCTTCCATGCCCCGGGCCTTTCGAAAGTACAGTTTGGTTATACTCTGCTTTCCACCTTCTTGAGCTGCTGACGCAGGACGCGCGTTGCCTCTTCATCGATTCGCAGATCTTTTCCTGCCAGAACAACTCCGTAGTCTGCCTCCGCCTTTTCAGGGCTCACCATTCCGTCGAGGACATCGTTTAGAACCTCCTCCGCAGGCCGCAAATAGGGCGATCCGAACCCGCCTCCGCCGGCGGCATTGATCGTGAGTGTCAAGGGGAGCAGCCTTTCGACCCCGAAGCGAGGTGGCGCGTAAGACGAACCATCGTCGAATTTGATTGAACAGCTTCCGGTCCCCGCGGCATGTCCGCCCAAAACGCCAAAGGACGTCGGATTGCCGTTGCCCTCGCCGCGGAAAGAATACTCTGCAGGGTACTGCACTTTGACAATTGCTACTGCCCCGGTGCCGCCGCGGTAGCGGCCGGGACCGCCACCATCGGTGACAAACTCTTGACGCTCAACAAGGAACGGATAGCTGGTTTCGAAATCCTCGACCTCAGGTAATGCAAGACCGCCAAGCGTAGTCATTTGCCCCAGCACGTTAAAGCCATCGCGGCCTTTGACCGCGCCGGCTCCAGGCTGTGCCAACCACTGATATGCAACGTAGTATCTTCCGCTGCCGTCAATCCCGGACGTATTGCAATGCGAGATCCGGCTCCAACCCGCGCAGCTTAATTCGGGGGCGGTCGGGCTCAATGCCTGCCAAATCGCGTGTATGATTTGATGAGCCGGATAGGTCGTCGCCGAGGTAACCGGGGCTGGCGGCTTCGCGTTGACCAGCGATCCTTCGGGGGCGTCGACGCGTACGCGGCGGAAGACGCCGTCGTTGCGGGGGATGTGTGCACCAAGAAACGAGATCAGCCCAAAGAGCACGGCTGAGCGCGTGTTCGCCAGTGAGCTGTTCTTGAAGCCACGCATCTGCGGACTCGTACCCGCGAAGTCGACGAGAAGTCCGTCTGCACCAACTGTGATGGCAGCCTTGATGCGAGCCTCAATGGGCTCAAAGCAATCGTGATCGAAAAAGTCTTCGCCTATGTATGTTCCTGGTTTCAGCTTGCCGATCGCCGCGAGCAAACTTTCCTCTGCCCAGTCGAGGAGCGACGCAAACAATTGGTTCAGCTCTTCGGCCCCCATTGGGGTCGCCATGTCTTGAACGCGCTTGGCGCCTATTTCGGTCGATCCCAGCATTGCGCGGAGGTCGCCATCGAGCAGGTCTGGAGTTCTGGAGTTCAGGAGGATCAAGCGCCAAAGATCATCCTGCACCTCTCCTTGCGCAACCAGCTTTATGACTGGTATGCGCAGGCCTTCGTGAAAGATCTCTTCGGCACTCGGATTGTACGTTCCGGCCGCTCCGCCTCCGATATCGGACTGATGCGCACGATTGCAGGTGAATGCAATCAGCGCGCCGTTCAGGAAGACCGGTCGCATGACGGTGAAATCAGGCAGATGATTACCACCAGCGACATACGGATCGTTCGCCAAGAAACAATCACCGGAATTGATACGTCCTTCAAAAGTCTCCAGGAGCCGCGTCAGCGCAATCCCGCCGCCGCCAGTATGAATTGGAATACCGTCCGCTTGGGAGACGACCTGGCCAGACCTGCTACCGATGAAGCACGAGAAGTCGTGCGACTGGCTAAAGATCGGGCTTCGCGCAGTGCGCGCCATAACCCAGCCCATGGTGCGACAAATGTGATCGAGTTGCTTCTGGCCGAGCGCCAAGCGGATTGGATCTATTGCCCTCATGCCTTGCCTCCTGGAGCCGGAACAGCCAGGCGAACGACAAAATTGTTCGTTGCGTCTACTTCCAACTTGTCACCCTTTCCAATGAATACCGTTGTCGTTATATCGTTGATGACTGCAGGACCGATAAGGCGCGCGCCTCGCCGCAGATCTGACCCTTCGTAGACACTTACATCTACCGCTCCGCTCTCCCGACTAACCACCATACGGCGCTGGCCCGAGGCGTGAGGAACGTACTCAGCAGCGGACATCTTCTGAATCGAAACTCCGGGAAACTGGCGCGATCCACTCACACGCAGCGCGCACGTCATGATGGGCGAATGCTTGTGAGCATGGCCATAGAGGAGACTATAGCGCTCCTCGTATTTCGCGATCATGTTGTCGATATGATTATCCGTCCACTCTATGGAGAGCTGAGACTGTTGGTCTAGATAATTAAGGTCAATGTGGCGCCTGAACTGCGACTGGCTTCCAGTGTCGCCGTAGGCCATGAGACGTGCCCGCAACCCGAATTCGAGCTCGTGCGCAACATGCTCCAAATCGGCAAGTGTGCCCTGATTAAAGGGGCGACGGATCGTTCGGACCTCGTCGAGGCGAATATCTGAGTTGAGCATACCGAAGGCACAGAAGACGCCCGCAAGCCGGGGTATGTAAACCGTCGAGCAGCCTAGACTCCGGCCCACCGAGCTCGCGTGCAGAGCTCCCGCCCCACCAACAGCGACAAGCGTAAAGTTACGAAGGTCAAAACCGCGCTCCGCACTAACATGCTCGACAGCATGGCGCAAATTCTGATCCATCAGCTCAACGATACCGAGAGCGGCCGCTTCGGGAGCAAGCCCGACAGTATCCCCATAGACGCGCTGCAGCGCCTGCCGGGCCGCCCCCTCATCAAGGTCAAGCGTGCCGCCGGCGAATGGTCCTGCTGCAAGACGGCTTAGAACAAGCTGAGCGTCCGTATTTGTCGGGTTCATTCCTCCGCGCCGATAACAGACCGGGCCCGGCATCGATCCGGCGCCATCAGGCCCCAGCGTGACCATTCCGCCGGCATCCAATCGTGCGATACTGCCGCCGCCGGCGCTCACGCTATGAATGTCCACGCTCGGCACGAGGGCGAGGTATCCCGCGATATCAATCCAGTCCGTCGAATGGACGCGTCCACCTTGCATCAAAGCGAGATCGCAGCTCGTCCCTCCCATCTCCAGAGAGATCAAATTGTCGGTGCCCGCCGTCGCTGCAACATGTCTCAGCGCACCAACTTGTGCGGCAGGTCCCGAAAGGAGGAGGCAGGCGGGATTCCGTGCGATTTCGTCAACGGATGCGATTCCCCCGTTGCTTTGAATAAGGAGCAGCGGACCGAATAGCCCGTTCTTCCGCAAAGTACCTTCCAGAGACCGCAAATAGGGAACGACGCGTCTTGAGACGTAGGCGGCGAGGACCGTTGAGGAGGTTCGACCGTACTCGCCTGCGTAGGGCGAAATTTCATGGGAGCAAAAGATCGAATCCCGATTCCAATCCGAAAGAAGGATTTCCATGGCCCGCCGCTCGTGCGCCCCATTGGCGTAGCTATGGAGAAAAGACACTGCAACACATTCGACGCCCGCAGCCTTCAATGCCGCCGATCCTGCCTTTACGTCACCTTCATCCAGCGATGTGAGCTCTCGCCCATCCTTGTCCAGCCGCCCGCCTACCGGCAAACGCCAGCGGCGCGGCACGAGCACCTTGGGAAACGGCGGACGATGGTTCCAGGGCTCTTCGCGGATGCCCCGCCGAATCTCAAGCGTGTCGCGGAAACCGTTAGTGGTGAGGAGCCCTACCCTCGCACCCTTGCCTTCGAGGACGGTGTTCGTCGCAATGGTCGAACCGTGTACGAGCATCGAGCAGCCGCCAAGCAGTTTGTTCGTGGTTAGACCAATGCGCCGACCAAGTCCCTCAAGTGCCGCCATCACACCGGCGGTCGGATCATCGGGCCTGGAAGCTGACTTGAGGACCTCAACCTGACCACGGGCGTCGATGGCCACGGCATCAGTGAAAGTGCCGCCGATGTCAATTCCAATCCGCCACGGCGCGACAAGCATTGGTCTCTCCGTTTCAGTGCTATGTGTCCGAACGACAGTCATTACGGAAAAAGGGCTCTCGTACGCTTGGCTGATTGCACAACATTCACGCCGATTGCCATGGCCGCCATGCGATGAGAGACACGGTCGCGTTTGGCGCGAGCAATGCCTTGCTGAAAGGACCGCTCGAGAATCCGGTATAGGCGATCGAGCAATTCGGCCTCCTCCCAGAATAGCCGCTGCAGATCTGCACCCATCCGAAATAGCTGATGATGACCCCGCCCGCATTACAGCGACGGTGATGCCTCCCTTTGCCCCGCCATAGGGAAGTCCCGCCAGCGCGCATTTCCAACTCATCCAAACAGCCAATGCGGCGACGTCGCCGATATCCACCGATGGAGCGAACCGGGTGCCGCCCTTCGTAGGCCCCAGCGTCGGGTGATGCTGTACCCGATAGCCCTGAAGGACTTCCGTTCGACCGTCGTCCCTGTGAATGGGGCAGGACCCTGCGATTGCGCGCTTCGGATAAAGCAGTCGATCCCTGTTCATTTCCGGAATCTGCAGATGATTGGCTACCTCCTCGAATTGCTGCCTCGCCATCTCAAAAACGGGACCGCCATAAATCGATCTACTCATCGTGACTGATCTTCATCGACTGGTATCTGAAACCCGGCCGGAGAGCTTGGCCTAGGAGTGGGGTTGATTACATCCAGGCCTTTCGGTGAGTCAGCCCAACGCACCGCGATGTGGTGCTGATAAACGTCCATCTGCAGTCTCATCTATTCAGGCGACAAAATGGCCGGCGCTCCACTGGCCATCGCGACAAGTACAAGAGGAGTCTCCAACATCGCCTAGAGACGAGATCTCCCGACTTCTCTTTCGGCAGGACAGATTTGATTTAGTGGCGTCCATGCACTCCCTCTCAAACAGCACCGAAGTCACGATCCAGAGTACCGTCGAAAAGCGAGATGGGAGGATGAGCTGATGGATCGGTCGTGACTTCGATCAACCAGGGCCTCTGCTCTGCCAGCGCAAGATCGAGCGCTTTGCCCAGATCACCCGGTGCTGAGACTACCGAGCCGCCGCATCCGCACGCACGCGCGATCCCAGCATGATCGACGGGCGAGAAATGGCAGGCTGTCGTGTAGCCGCCGAACTTCACCGTCTCTGCGTCTTTTTGAAATCCCAGAATGCCGTTGTTGAGCACGATAACGACGACAGGAACATCGCTACGGACCGCGGTTTCAAGCTCGGCCCAACTGTGCGCAAAGCCGCCATCTCCGACCAAGGCGACGACAGGGCTCGTGGGCCGCGCCAGCTTGGCGCCAATAGCAAGTGGCAGTCCCCAACCAATTCCCGCCAAACCGCGGGGAGTGATGAATCGCTGGCCTGCCGTTCGGCCACGCAGCTGGCCGACAACCCACATCGACGAGTAACTTGCATCGGCAACCACGATTGTTTCCGGCGTCAGGCGCGCCTGGAGTTCGTGCATCACGCGCTCAGGCCGGATTGGGCTTCCATTACTGCCCGAAAACACTGATCGCTCATGGTCGAACGTTTTCCAAGCCGCAGCGATACGTTTTTCCAAGCCGCCACGACTATCGCGACGCAATGAAAGATCAACCTGTTCGATCGAACGACAGAGTGCTTCCAGCGTTGCCGCGGCCTCGCCAACAAGACGCGTCGCCTCATAATTTCGTCCGATCTCCTGGGGGTCGACATCGATGTGGATGACGCGCGCATTTGCAGGAACTTGTCGCCAGCTGTCAGTCCCATTCTGGTTGGTGCGCGTCCCGACCAAGATAATAAGATCCGCGTCTTGGAGGATTGGCAGAGTGTGTTTGCCAAGCGAGCGAGGACCGACCAGAGCGCCAAGCACGCCTGCGGAGAGTGGGTGCGTTTCGTCCACCGCGCCTTTCCCCATATTTGTGGTAAACACCGGCAAATGAGCGATATCCTGAAACTTGGCTATTGCGGCAGCCGCGGCAGGAGATGTAACACCGCCCCCAGCGATGACGACGGGGGCCCTTGCGGCCGCAATCGATCCGGCCGCCGCCCGAATCACGTCCTCCTCGGACACGTCCGATCAATTGGCCATTCACCAAAGCTCGACCGGCGCTCGCGATTTGAAAGGAGGGCTTTTTCGCGCAACAGATCGGTCGGCAACAACAGGACAGCGGGCCCAGGCCGGCCGCTGCCGGCAGCGACAAAGGCTGCATCGACATAGTCATCGATACGATCTGCGGTAATGATTCGCCGCACAGATTTGGAGCAGGACGAAAACAGCGCGAAATGATTGAGCTCTTGGAACGCATTGCGGTCGAGCTGATTACGCTCGACCTCCTGCACAAGGGCGACGATGGGAATGCTCGCCTTGTATGCCTCGGCGAGAGGCGGGACGAGCAAGGTTGCCGCGGGCCCATTTTGAGCGGCAACGACGGCAATCTGACCTGAAACGCGCGCGAAGCCATCAGCCATCGCGCCACCCATGTTCTCCTGTCGGTAGGCGAGCTGTCGAATACCGATCGTTTCGCAAGCAAGAATGACGGATGACGGCAGGCTTTGGCCGAAGATCACCTTCACGCCGTGACGCTGCAAAGCGAGGGCAATACGCTGCGCAACTGTTACTTCGGTCACTTCAGCACCTCAATGCCCTCAAAACAGCTGCCGCGCCGCAGCTGATCAGATAACGCTTAGACAATAGGCGCGAACGCATGGCCATGGATCAAGGTTGTGAAGTTGCAATTGAGATCCAAGAACCGTCTGCCATCGATGTCGAAGACACAGCTGCCAGTTTCGCGTTCATTGTAGACCGGCTCTGGATCCCGCTCGATCGTGACCCGCGAGGCCCCGTCGGGAAAAACAAACCGTGCCCCGGCAAAGCTGCCTTTGGACCCCTGCCCTGTACGCGCAAACTCAGTCGTTGTATTCAAACTTGCCCGACCTCGTGTCACCATATTCTCGCCGATTTAGACATAACTCATGAGCTCCCATCTACCGGCAACGGGCTAAGCAGCCAGACAGCAGCGATCATCAAGTGAGCTTACACAACCTCTAAGCTGATCCCCTTCGATTTCAATTCTCATCCGGCCTGAATCCTGCGGATTTGAGCGCAAACCGATCTGTTTTCGTCGCTGACCAAGTGAAAGACTCCGAAGATGAAGCATTTCGCACAACGAATTGTCCAAAAGTTCTTTTCGCAGCGCGGCAGATTTTGCCTCGCCCATTGAAGCTATTCCGCACGATCCTTCCAACCCGGCTTTCAGCGCGTCTTCCGGTTCACGCATCTGACCCAGCGCGCAAGCTCGCGCTCAGGCGGCTGGGCTCGCGCGCAAGCGACTGCGCGCAGGCAAGACGGCTGCTACACCTGCGAATGGTATGTCGAGGAAGCATCCGTAGGCCGGCTGGTCGGCCGCATCCGTCGCCCTCGCCCCGCGGGGGGAGCCCCATAAGCGCGCCAATATCTGACACTTCCAAAAGGGCCGCCACGACATCGCAGATGACTCGAATAGCAGAGAGTTGGCTGGGAGACGCGAGCCTTCACACTTCGCCTCCAAAGTAGTGTCCCACGCCATGTCGGCTCGTCTGAAGACGGCATGAGGAACGTCCGGCCTTCCTTTCGCGAGCCATTGTAATCCTTCCGCCCGTTTCAGTTCCTCAATATCCGGATCACGATAGTACCGTAGCTCGGACGGTGTTTGCCGAGCAGGCAGCGATGGTGGTTGAACTCGACCGATTCCTGGACTTGCAGGTGTTGCGATAAAATGGATCGGCCGTCATTCCATGCGCCTTATAACTATTCCCACCAGCGGCAGGTCGGGACATCGTGACGCGCTCGGTCCGAGACGCCGCAAGCCCGCCGGCTGGAGCGAACGTTCATAAGCATGCTGTCTTGATTGTACGCGAAAGCTGGGGAACGGCTTAGACGGGCGCGAAGGATCCCGAGTTTTCTGCTCTCAGCTGATTGGCGGTGCGCGAACGCACTAAGCAACCCGTGGACGCCATCAAGTGTTTGCGGCGACGTTTCTCCGCCAGCTCGCGCAAGAGCAATCGCGGCAATATCCACTGGAGCTGCAAGGCGAACATGGAAGTAGAGTGCCGCAGGCTGGCTCTCCTGCGGCCCGCCGGCCATATTTGCGGCAAAGTTGAGTGCGTTCGCAATCAACCAGTATCAAGACTGGCCAAAACCGCCGCTGAGGCCGTGGCGCCGAAAACACCGATCGTTCGGGTTCTAAGGAAAGCTGTTTGCATAGGCCTGCGGCACCTGGTGAGCGATCAGTCGAGCTTGGCTTTTTAGCTTTGGACCATTTTGGGCGATCGTGCCGTCGTGAGTCTCGCGTACAGGCCCTGGCGCGCCCAGCGCTCGCGCCAACGTCGTCGAAAGTGCCAAGGAACTAGAGTTCGACGCGGAAAGGATGAGCGTCGGAGTTCTGCTGGAGCCAGACGGGCCGTCTCGAGCGCCATAGAAAGTTTCGGAGTCAATCCCTCCGCTCACCAGTGCGTTTACCAGATGAGGCAGCCGCACTTTACGCCGGACGGACCGCGAGAAGTTGGCTCGAGCCTCGTTTATTCGGTGCTTCTCGCACGTGAGTCGGTCAATGCGGATTCGCGGGACTGACGCCCGCCCCCTCGGGGTAAGCTCGCTCTACTGCGTCGCGCCGGGCGTGGGTCTTGGAGTCGCGGCCGCTCCGGGCCGCACCCGCCGCATAGCTGGCCGGCCCAGACCCGACCGTCTGCACCACGCGGGCTTTATGAAAGAGTTCGGGGGTCCAGTTCGGATAGTGATAGAATGCCTTGTTCGGCTGCCCAAGATCCCAGCGCGTCAGCCGTGGACCATCGATTCCGAAGAACTGGCCGGTGACCCCCGAGGCAAGATCCGAGGCGAGCCAAGCGACAAGAGAGGGAGGCGTCTTCGGGTTCGTAGTAGCCAGATCGCACGCGGTCACATCGTCACCGGTGTTCCTTAGGTAGTCGATCGTTAATAAGCCGAATTGGGCTGAACTGGACAGTTGAGCGTTGGCCAGAGTGAGAGCAGGAAGAGGGACAAAAGGTCTCTGAGCCAAGCCAGG
>NZ_JADPKL010000039.1:0-10046 GCF_023073935.1 Bradyrhizobium sp. 147
GCATCTGTCCGCGATTTAGCGGAATCCCTGTCCCGGAGTTACTGAAATCGCTGTCCGCGAATTACCGAAATCGCTGTCCGGGAATTGCCGAAACACGCACGAGACTCCAGGAAACCCGTTTGACTATGAACCCCCACCGGCGGCCATGTCCATTCGGTGTGCAGCTTCGTAACCGACAGCGATCGCGCTCAGCACCTCTTTGCCCGTACGTCTATACTGCTCGCCGAGCGCGAGCGATACTGGGACCACGAAGGTTCCCGGTGACCTCCGCCTCCACAATCTGCCTGACCCGTGACGTGGCTTGTCACAGCGTTCACAAAGGCTGCGTCTGGCGCGTCCGCGATCGCATTGCGACCGATCACGCTACACGAACCATCACATGGACTTATCGAGTGGAAAAGCGACTTCCGACGCCAGCTCGTCCAATCCATTGAACGTGACGTTCAACATATCGACGATGCTTGGCAGCTTGTACGGCGTCGGGAGGCAATTCCGTTGTTGCGATACTCTGCAACACCTCATCGGCCGCTCAACTTCGGTAGAAGGCATTTAGCCCTTGAGGGCGCCTCTAGGCAGCAACAGCCAGGCCCACTACGTAGGCCTGGCGAGGATAGCGGGATGTCAACAGAGAGTTAGTAGCGCTGAAGTCTATCCTGCACGCCAAGCCATCCAACGTTCCTGGATGTGGTCCGCGTTCGTTTTGCCGTCAGGACGCTTCGCAAACCACCAAGCATAGTCGGGCCGGATTGTCTTCGCTGCGTTCTCGGGATTTATATTAATCAGCGGCAGCAGTTCGGCTGGAAGGTAGCTCAGCTGATTTATGTTCGGACCCGGATAACCAGTCGCTTGCGTGAAAGCGGCCGCCTTTTCCGCCCGATTCACAAATGCGATGAATTTCTGTGCGTTTGCATTGTTCGGCCCCCCCTTAAGAATTATCCAATAGTTGTCCCCTACAGTAGCGTCGTCCCATACCATGCGAAGGGGTATTCCCTTCTTAATGGCTGCGACGGCACGGCCATCGGCGGCGCTCGTCATCGCGTATTCACGGTTGATGAGCAGCTGTATGGGCTCGCCTCCCGCCGACCACCACTTGCTTACGTGCGGCTTGATTTGATCCAGCTTCTTGAGCGCCCGATCGACCTTATCATCGGTGAGTGGCCAGATGTCTTTGCGCGCGACTCCATCAGCAATCAGCGCAAAGACCATGCTACCAATGAAAGTATAGACACCGAGTCCCCTCGGTCCCGAGAAGTCCTTAATGTTCCAGAAATCTGCCCAGCTCTTCGGCCCCCCCTTCGGAAAAGCGCGTTCATCATAAACCAACAGAGTCGCGTTTTGAAACGCCAAGACGCCATCGGCAAGGCGGCCAGGGGCCGGCACACCTTTGAGGGCTTCATCGTCCCAGAGGCTGTAGTCGATTGGCAGAAACTCACCAGTCTGCTGGAGTTCGGCATAGGCTGGGAAGAACGCGTTGCAAATGGCAACATCCCAGTCGAATCGACCAGCTTCGCGCATGGCCTTGATTTGAGGCTCGGGATTGTCAGCTGTTACATCGACAACACTGATACCCGTGGCCTTCGTAAAGGGGTCAGAGACATGCTTACGCAAGTTCTCGACAAACGACCCACCATAGCTGCAAACGACTACTTGGCCGCTACCCGTGAGTTTTTCCTGCCCGAAGACAGGAGTGGCTTTTGCAATAAACGGCGCACTCAACAGCACCGCAGACGATCGCAGGACCGAGCGCCTGCTCAGGCGGCCGCACGGAAGTTTACGAGAGACCTGCTCTGGCACGATTTCCCCCTTTTTGAGGCCTGCGCTAGTTATCAAGGGCCCAATGTTCGCAAATTTGCCTCAAGCGTAGCGAACGATAGCTTTATCGCCGAGCCGAATTTCGCCATTATCGGCCCATCGCTGATGAAATCCCGCATTTCTGCGGTGCAGCTAGATGATTTTAGACGGCACGATAGTAACTCGACAATGCAGGAAGGGGTCCAACAGGTGTTTGCGCGCTCGGGGCGCGTCTCCATAACCTGGTTTCCCGCTCCCGCCTCTGAACCGTTGCGACATACGCTCCGTTCGACCTTCTCGCACCGCAGGCAGTGGTGCGACTAGCCTTCTATAGCCGGAGCTTGATACTTTCCGCCTCTTGCCATCAATGCCCAGACTATGCGCGCCATCTACTTGCCCGATAACTGGTCTGCGTAGTGCTCGCTCACGTGAACACCAATTCGGAGAAGGTCCGAGCAATGGCAGGCTCGGTGGCTGTGCGTTCATCAATCTGCAGATCTTGGCGTGTCCGTGTGGTGTAGTGCTGAGCCGATTCCGGCGCAATCGTCGCAGCCTGCGCGGCAGTCATGCTACCAGTCCAGCTCTACCCCTGATTGCAGAATGGAAGTGGGAGCTGGCGGCCAATAAAGCGTTGGCGCAGATCCCCCAGCTTGATGCACCTGTCAGTGGTGGGGATGCAGTAGAAGCCGACACCATATAGCGAGCACCGCTCGGAACAACACAACAACTTCAGGCACGCTTCCTGCGGTTCGCAAGGCACTCCTCTTGTGTCTGGGCCTTTTTGGTGGACTTTGAGCCACCGCGACGGAGGCCTCTGGAGCGCGCAAAGAACGTGTGCGACGGCCTTGTATCGTGGGCGCCAAACCGATCGTTGTGACCGGTATCGTGGGAGATGCGCAGATCGTGGTCGAGTAGCTCGGCCATTTGGCTTCGCCCTCACAGATCCAGGCATGCGGATTTCCCGCACCCGGCTCTTCCCGAGAGTAACCCGCGTCATATCCGCGCCTGCGCCCATGTGCGAGTGATGCGTGGAGTTGGCAGGCGGAAGCGTGCCGTCAGGCTCTCGAACTCCGGCCAGCCCATGCGCCGACTTTTCTGGCTGCGCCGTCTCAGACAACGCAGCCAGGTTCGACGCACTTCGCGGTAGAAGCCGTTGAGCGCTGGATAGTTGTGCGGCCTGCCATAGTAGCCATAGTGACCGCGCAGCACGGGGGCGAACCACTCGTGCTGCGTGGCCAGTCGCGCGTGCATGAGCCGCCAAGCGTCCTGGCGCAACGCCGTCAGCTTGCGCGTCAGGCGTTTCCCTTCCGTCTTGTGCTTCACGATGAACCGGCCATCTCGGGTCCGCCCGCAGTAGTGGGTGAAGCCGAGGAAGGCGAAGGTCTCTGGCCGTCGCTCGCCGCGCCGCTGACGCGAGAGGGCCGCGAACCGGCCAAACTCGATCAGCCGCGTCGTGTCCTCATGGAGCGTCAGGCCGAAGCTGGCCAGCCGCACCTTGAGGGCCAAGAGTATTTTCTGCGCATCTGCCTTGCTCTCGAAGCCCATGACGAAGTCGTCTGCATAACGCACGGTCACAATGCGACCGCGTGCATGGCGACGACGCCATTGGTGGACCCAGAGATCGAGGATGTAGTGCAGGAGGATGTTGGCAAGGAGTGGGCTGATGCCTGCCCCTTGCGGTGTACCCCTGTCCGTCTCTTGCTTCTCGCCGCTCTCAAGAACGCTAGCCCGCAACCACAGCCCGATGAGCCGCAATATGCGTGGATCGGCGCTCCTGTGCGCCACCATTCGCAACAGCCACTCGTGGTCGACCGAGTCGAAGAAGCTGCGTATGTCGGCATCGAGCACCCAGTTCACATGCTGGCTCATGATCGCCGTATGCAGAGCATCAAGCGCCATGTGAGGATTCCGTCCCGGCCGGAAGCCGTAGGAGAACCCGAGGAAGTCGACCTCGTAGACGGCGCTCAACTCCTCGGCCACCGCGCTTTGGACGATCTTGTCCTCCAGCGCTGGCATACCGAGAGGCCGCTTGCCGCCATCGGCTTTGGGAATGTAGACCCGCCGCACCGGTTGTGGCCGGTAGCGACCCGTGTGGATCCGTGCGCAGAGGTCGCGGATGTTATCCGTGAGCCTCTCTTCGTACTTCGCCACCGTTATCCCATCGACCCCCGCGCTGGCCTGCCGCTTTTGTCGTCGAAACGCCCGAAGCAGAGCGTCCTCGTCGATGTGGTGCAGCAAGGCTGTGAACCGAGTTTGGGCAGCCTGCTTGGCCGCCGCGTTCACCCGCTCGAGATTCGGCGGCAAGGCAACCCGGCTCTGTGTCCGGCCCTTGGCCTTCTCGCGCAGGCTCCTCTCGGGCCGGCCCCTTCCCTCCATACGTCTCGTTTCCTTCGACGACTTCACAGGTACTATGGACCAGTCCGACTCCCGACCTCAGCTCGGACCGCGGCTCTGGCAGTGCCTTGCCGCAGCCCTCCATTGGAGACCAATCCAACGGACCCGGTCGGGCCTCTCATGTTCCGATGATTACCTTCCATGCGTGATCCGGCCATCGACCCTGACGGAACGGCATCGTCTTGCATAGCGACGATCTCGTGCTGCCTTCGTGCTTAGGGAACACACTCGGCCTCCGCGAACTTCCACCTTTCGAGGCTCATTCCCGCACCCCGCATGGCTCCTATCTACACTTCAGACCCCGCGTTACCACGACGCCCGCAAGACTCGGTCCCGGCTTGCCTGCTAGAGCTTTGGCCGGATGGGACTTGCACCCACAAGCAAATCATCAGCTTGGCATGACGTACTCCCCGGGGTGGCGATTGCCGGGAAGCTGGCGGTAGGATCATCGCCCAACGGGGCGATCGTTTCCAGTGTCATGTAGCGGGCTCGCTGAACCGCCCAGTCGTCGTTTTGCTCAAGCAGGATCGCGCCGACTAGGCGAACGATGGCGTCTTCATTTGAGAAGATGCCAACCACCTCGGTCCGCCGCTTGATCTCGCCGTTGAGGCGCTCGATCGGATTGGTAACCGGTATGAGATGTCTGGGTGCCAACGTTCCCGCTGCGGTGTTCTACATCGTGCCGTATGGTGCGACCATCGGGACAGAGGCACCGGGAGCACGAAGTGCGGGCAGGCCGATGTTATTCGATGAGCCGAGAGCTCGAGTTAGTAGCTGGCCGCCTCTGCGACTCGCCCGGTTGCGCTGGGAGCGCGAATCCGTAGTTGTCGTGTCGCCCGCAGCTCCCGTCATATGTCTGGCAGGAGGTGCGAATGCGACGGGTGATTGGCATCGACGTCCACCCAACTTTCGGCGAGGTGGTGTTTTGGGAGGACGGCAGGCTCCGACATGCGGGCCGCATCGATATGACGCGGACTGCGCTGGAGGGATTTGGCAAG
The DNA here is from genome assembly GCF_023073935.1 of Bradyrhizobium sp. 147. Taxonomy (NCBI): domain Bacteria; kingdom Pseudomonadati; phylum Pseudomonadota; class Alphaproteobacteria; order Hyphomicrobiales; family Nitrobacteraceae; genus Bradyrhizobium; species Bradyrhizobium sp. 147. The sequence continues at coordinate 5,184 of NZ_JADPKL010000039.1, forward strand.
ACCCTGCTGGCCAGTGATGAGGTGGTGGTCGAAGCGACTGCCAACAGCATGGCGGTGTCGCGGGTTCTGGCGCCGTTCGTGGCACGGGTGATTATCTCCAATCCGCTGCAGGTGAAGGCGATCGCCCAGGCTCACGTTAAGACCGACAAGATCGATGCCGGCACGCTCGCCAGTCTGCAGGCGGCCGGGTACTGCCGCAGATCTGGACACCTGACGCGGAGACCGAACGCAAGCGTCGGCTGGTGGCGCGGCGCTACCAGGTCGTGCGGCATCGCACGCGGCTCAAGAACGAGGTGCATTCGATCCTGCACGCGCACCTAATCCCGAAGTGCCCGCAATGCCGATCTTTTCAACGCCCGCGGCCGGGCGCGGTTGGCCGCCCAACAGCTGCCGCACGATGAGCGCGCGGCCATCGATCGGTATGTCCGTGAGCTTGACCGGCTGGCGGAAGACCTGGCTCTGCTCGACCGTGAGATCGCGCAGGATGCCATCGACGATCTCGCGGTCAACAGATTGATGACGATCACCGGCCTCAATCTGGCGGTCGCCGCCGACATCGTGGCGGCGATCGGCGACATCAGCCGGTTCGACAGCCGGCAGAAGCTGGTGAGCTATTTCGGGCTGAACCCGCGGGTGCGGCAGTCGGGACTGGGAGCCGCCCATCACGGTCGCATCAGCAAGATCGGCCGCAGTCACGCGCGCGCCATGCTGGTCGAGGCCGCCTGGGCCGCGGCCAAGGCGCCCGGTCCACTGCATGCTTTTTTCGTGCGGATTCGCGCCCGGCGTGGCCATCAGGTCGCCGCGGTGGCCGTGGCTCGCAAGCCCACGGTGCTCTGCTGGCATTTGTTGACGAAGGGCGAGGATTACCTGTGGGCGCGTCCGGCGCTGGTCGCCACAAGACCCGCGCAATGCAACTTCAAGCTGGACATGCGCAACAGAAGGGCAGCCGGCGCGGACCAGCCTATGCCTACAACATCAAAGCGCTGCGCAACCGTGAGATGTTGATTGCCGCCCAGGCGGAGCGAAACTACGAACGATTGGCGTCGCAATGGAAACCGCGGCGGCAAAAACCGGCGCGCGGGCGCCTCAGCTCGGCAGGACAAAATAGGCAGTCCGGTGACGCTTTCAGCCGACGCGTCACGCTTCGCCACGAGGTCGCCCGCGCCCGACAACCATACCGCCGCTGACGGCAAGTGCCAGCCAGGAATGCAGTCCCGTTCCACGCCAGCATGCCGCCGTGCTCGGGCCGGTCAAGGCCAAGCCGTGCGGTGGCCGCAAACGCGGCCAGCCTTGACCGACCCTGCGCGCGGCGGCTGCGAGATCGGTGGCCGGGACGGAAGAATGGCCCGCGCCGCGGCCGAACAAAAGAATGGACGCGATGCCCGCAATCGTCATCGGGGCGATCATCTTGTCCATCTCATCCGTCGAATGCAGCTTGGCACGGTGCTGAGGCGGAAAGCTCATATAGGCGAGCACGTCGGTCTCGGCCTCATCGAGGAACGCGGCGAGCTTGGGCAGCTTGGGACGGAGCTGGTCGGCGATGCGCCGCCATTGCGCCCGCGCCGCTTCCGCATCGTCCTGCGCAAAGACGGTAGCAATGAAAGCGGAGACGACGCGCCGTCCGCTCTTGCCTGCATGCGCCAGCGCGTTGCGCATGAAGTGGACGCGGGGGTCGTTGAAAAAGCTGTAATTGGCTGATTCCGTTCTCGTCCGCGATTCGCGATCGGCGGAGCAAACGAGATGCTGGGGCGCAAGGAGCGGGATCAGTTGGAGCTCTTCATCACGGGCTCGCTGAAACAGCTCGTCCCAGATGAGCACGTGATGGCGCGGGTCGATCGTGTGCTCGACCTGTCTTGGCTAAGGGAAGAGCTCTCCGACTGCTATTGCGCGAACGACGGTCGGCCAGGCATCGATCCGGAAGCCGCGGTACGGCTGATGCTCGCGGCTCTGTTCACCGGGATCGTACACGATCGCAAGCTGATCCGTGAGGCTCAGGTCAACATCGCCATTCGCTGGTCTGCTGGTTATGGCCTGCACGAGCAGCTACCGCACCATTCAAGCCTGACGCGCATTCGCCAGCGCTGGGGCGAAGAGCGATTCCGTAGGATCTTCAAACGCACGGTCGAGGCTGCCTGAGGGCCAAGATCGCAACAGCCGAAGTGGTTCACATCGCTGCGTCGCTGATCCGCGCTAACGTGGGTTGGGACAGCCTCACCGAGCAGCATGTGATGGATGTGCTGAGCGACAATCAAGGTGAGGATGAAAGCGAACTCGAGAGAAAGGGCCGGCAGAACGGCAAGTACAAGAAGATTTGCACCACCGATCCGGATGCGACAATGGCCACCAATGCGCGAAACCGACGGCTGGAGCCAGCTTACAAGCAGCACACCGCGGTTGATGACAAGGTCGGCGTCATTCTGGAGTCGCGGTTACGACGGGACAAACGAACGGAGATGATCGAGCCGCAAGTAGATGAGGTTGAAGCTGTGACAGGCGTCGACATCAAGACGGTCACCGCGGATGCCGGCTATGCCTACGCTAAGGTCTACGGTGCGCTCGAGCGGCGCGGCATCGACGCCCTGATCCCAGCTAAAGCCGAACCAATCAAGAGCCGCGTACCGCTCAGACGCTTCCGATACGATGCCAAGCACGACATCTTGAAGTGCCCGCAAGGACGTATCTTGCGCCTGGGCGACCCATCAAGCACGGCCGTTTCTTCTATTCGAAGGCTAAGGACTGTGCCCGGTGTCCTCAAGGGCGATTGCTTATCGAAAGGGCGGGTTAACAAAGCGGTCGTTATCGGTGACGACTATCCTGCACTGCTCCGCGCCCGCCGCCGTCGCGAGCGATGGAGCAGACGATCGACGGCTCTATCAGCGCCATCGCTGGCGCTCAGAGGGCTTCCACGGCGAAGCCAAGACCTGGCACGGACTGGCGCGCGCCATACGGCGTGGTCTGCCAAACATGAAGATCCAGGCCTACCTGACAGCCGCCACCATCAACCTCAAGCGGCCGGCAGCCGCTCTCCTTGCGCTTATTCTGCCTTGGATTGTCCCTCATAGTGCGTTTGCGGCTTCAGATCGCGCTGTAGCGCGGGTTTTGGCGCAAGGCCTATGACGGGGCTGGCCGCTGCATCGCGCGAAATCTATTGGGCACTTCTTCAACGACCCCACGCGGCAGCGTTGCCAGCTGGCGTTGAGAACCCGTATTCACGCGCTACGACGCCCACCCTTGCGCCTAAATCGATGCTAAATTCGGCGACTTTCGACGTTTCGACCAGCTCGGAAAGGGATACAGGTGCCTGGATAGATAAACGTTCGCGGCGACCCGGCACCTGAGCCGCAGAGTTATCGACCTGCCAAGCCCAGTAGGCGGAGGAGGCGCGGTCGCGATCACTCTGCTCGCCAACATCAGGTGGTTGTTGCAGGGTCGGTAAACGCGCCAGTTACAATGCCGAGACTATCACGAGCGCCGTACCGCCCCTGGCGATCTGGCAAACTCGCGGATTGTCAGGAGCGAGCGAAAGCTCATGAACGGCATCAAATGTGTCAAGTTCTGCATGATGAACTGAAGCGTTCTCCGCCAGTTCTCGCGGTCTCGCCGATCAGCCAAATGTCGCCTACTTCACATCGCGTTCGCTCCACCCATCTCCAGCGGCAAGAGACTTCGGAGATGCATCTTGGCTAGAAACAACCCTTGTACAGTGGACCGGCCTATTCCCGAACTGAGATGATATGCACAATTTCACGCCTCAGGAATGGCAGATCCGCTGTGATCTGGCTGCGGCTATCGCCTGATTGCCCTTTCGGCATGAACGAATTGATTTCGACTCATCTTTCCGCGCGCTTGCCTGGTAAAGAGCATCGCTTTCTGCTCAACCCTTATGGCTTAATGTTTGATGAGATTACCGCTTCCAGTCTTGTCTCGGTCGACCCGGACAAGCATGCAATCGAGAGGGAGGACGACTCCAAGATAAACAACGCCGGTTTCACAATTCATTCAGCCGTGCGTATGATTCGTGATGACGCTCAGTGCGTCATTCACACGCACACCCTCGCTGGCGTGGCCGTGGCCGCGCAAGGGCAAGGGCAAGGGCACTTGCCCAGCGACGCAACTACGCCGGCACGGAGCCCGTGAATAGAAGTCACTCTTTTCACAGGTGGTCCCAACATGCCCCCCAAACCTGCGATGTCGCCGTGAGATGCGACGCGGCTGCCGAGATCGACACCGCACCGGCCGACGCCGAGGGCCAGATGAACTTGCCGCGATCCAGGCGCTTGGCATAGAGCGACATGCCCAACCCGTCATGCCAGAGAATCTTGACCAGATCGCCGCGGCGGCCCCGGAAGATATAGAGATCGCCGGCATGGGGATCGCGCTTCAAGCTTTCCTGAACCGCAAGCCAAGCGGCCATTCCGCGCGGTTCCAGCTGCCGGGGCTAAGCTACTCTGGGATCTGGCAATCGTCTCCTCATCCTGGATCGAGTAGACCTCCACTGACGCCCCGTACTCGTTCTTTCGCGGTGTGCACGCGCGACGTACGCGTCCGGAGGACAGCCGACGCAAATGCCGGGGTCGCGCTGGGAGAGATCGAGAGTTCTCATGGGCTTTCAGCCAGGCGCCTTGCGCCAGCTGCAGGGTGTTGCGCCAGCTATGGCGCACGTTCGGCCGTCCCGCCCCGCTCAATCACTGCAGCCCATTGTTGCCAATCGCGGTAGTTGTGGAGAGACAGAAGATGATGATGAAAGCACGGCGCGAAAGCCTCCGTCGCGGCTGAGATCGGCGGCATTGTCCTGTTCGGCCAATTGCCGATAGGCGGCCGCCATTCCGGCAAGGCCGAGGGCCTGCATCTGGTCGAGGGTCG
>NZ_JADPKL010000142.1:0-528 GCF_023073935.1 Bradyrhizobium sp. 147
TGCCCATCCCTGCTGGCCTCCGTCCAGCCAGCATGGTGAATCAGAAACAAGCTGATTTGGGAATCCCAATCGATTCAACCTAACCCCATCCCGCTTTAGGGGAGAATCGTCTCCCTCCGGTGAGGCTTTCAATTACCCACAAATTCTACTCCGACCGTGACGCCCAGCGCGATGTCAGTGAGGCGTGACAGCCCGCGCCACACGACGGTATTGCCAGGCGGCGGATCGCTGGCGCGGGCGAGATAACCGCCGAGCCGGGCGATCTTGATCAGATAGTGCGAGAGCGTTTTTCTTGCTTTTGGTTTGTCGTTGAGCATCGTCATCCAGAAGACCCGCCAACTCAGGATGCAAAAGAGCGAGATCAGATTGGTCAGACGCTGGGCAGTCCTGAGCTTCGACTCCTCAGCTTTGCAGCCCGATTTGAGGATTTTGTGGAACACCTCGATCTTCCATCTCAAAGCATACCACTCGAGCTTCTCAATGACGTCGGTGCGGGAACCAACGGGCAGGTCGGTGATCAGCTTCCAA
>NZ_JADPKL010000056.1:0-9803 GCF_023073935.1 Bradyrhizobium sp. 147
GAGTTCGTCGTTCACAACCTTTTCCATTACAAATCGCACAAGCTTGGAGCGGGAGATTCCACGTTCCTTTGCTGCCTTCTGTAGATACTCGACTTCCAAGGGAATAACGATGTTCTTGATGGCCACAACGTGTCCGATGCTCTTTGTTTGCTCTCGTTTCTTGACCAGCAAAGTTGGTGAGAATTGGAAAGCACTGTGACAATCGACCAACGTATACACACCCAAGTTCTGCAGGATGCTGCATTGAAAACGGTACGAATTTACGTCACACCAGCAAAGAACACCTTCAATCATCGCGGCGCTGGTGTCCTGGTCTATTGCCATTGCGGCCATCATGTCGCCCTGGACGCCGATCGATGGCCTGACGAGGTGCGGCTGTCCGACATTGAGCCGCTCTTCGTCTGTCTAAGCTGCGGCAGCCGCGGCGCCGACGTCCGGCCAGACTTCGAGCGAGGCAATCCCCGGCTCGCGATCTTGGGGCACCGCGCGGATTCCTAAGGAACAAAGGCCGCCATGGGTCGCTTGTGAGTCCCGCTAAGTCCCAGCCGAGCTGGCGGAGCGGCCCCGGCACGACCCTCCAGCTCCCCAGTAGCCGGGGCCGGCTCTCCGCATTGCATCAGCTCGGCCGAAGCTAAGCAAAGCGCTCGGTTTAAGCGATTTGCTGCGACGGTTGGCAGTGACTGTAATCGGCGTGCTGGAACCGCCCGGCGACAACTGGCGTTTTCCGAAAGCTCATTGGTGCCTCAGGCTGAGCGCCTCTAGCTGCACACGGGTACACGCCATGCCGCGCAATGCCATTTGAACGCCCGAGGAACATGAAGCACTGCGCAATCTTCTGCAGAGCGGCGTGTCGATCTTGCGGGTATCGGCGATGCTGAGGCGCCCTACTGCAACGATACGTAAAAGCACGGGCTATGGGAATGGCCTTCCCCACCAAAAGCGAACTGAAGAGACGTAGATTGGCTAAAGAGGCAAGCGCCCGAGCCGATGCAGGCTTGCAGCCATCGAGCTGAATTTTCGTAGGCCATTCGCGTTACCGGAGGAGATCGCCGACGCGCTGGCAGAACGTGGACCATTTCATCCGCTGCCCAATCTGCGAAAAGATGCTGGATATGCGCGACTGTGCGGCGGATGCGGCAGCCGCGGAGCTGAGGTCAGGCCAGATTTCGATAGCTGCAGGCCGCCCCAATTCGCGATTCAGAAATGAGGCATTCCCGCCCTGCCCGCCGTGAGGCTGCGACAGCTGGACAGTAGCCCACAAAAAGGCGGCCTCAGCAGCTGGGCGCAGCTGAGGCCGCTAGGGTCTGCTCCGGAGCTCTTGGGGACTCCGGAGCAGAGAGCCAATTGGCGAAATTGCCACTTGTTCCCGACTCGTAAAAAGCTCCGAAATTCCTTATCTTTCGCCGATGCGGATGGCTTACGAGCTCTGCCTAGCAACCGCTGGCAAGCAGGTCCCCTCAGGGCCGGACTGGTTCCATGAAGTAAAGCACGATGGCTACCGAATGCTGGTCATTCGGGAGGACAAGCGCGTTCGTCTACTCTCCCGCAACGGGACCGACTAGCGCTATCCTTGGATCGCCGAGGCGGCGTTGAAGAACCGAGAGAAGCACTTCGTCGTCGGTGAAGCCGTGATCGTAGGCGTCGACGGCATCTCTGACTTCGACGCCCTGCACTCCCGCAGGCACGACCATGAAGTCCAGCTCTACGCTTACGACGTGCTGGCTGTTGGTGGCGAGGACCTACGCGATTTGCCGCTGCATTTGCGGAAGACAAAACTGGAGCGGCTACTGGCGCGACGACCGGATGCCATCACCGTCGCTCCTTTCGAGCGCGGCGAGATCTGACCTGACTTGTACCGCGCTGCGTGCCGTATGGGCCTTGAGCGTTTTCCAAGCATCGCGATCGGCCGTATCGTGGCGGCCGGCAGAAGCACTGGATCAAGGTGAAGAACCGGACGCACCCAGGAATGGGAAGGGAGCTATGAACTCCGTCTGATCGGGATCAGCCCGCAGAACTCGCACGGTCGAATTTAATCTGGTTGCATATCATTTGAGAAGCCGCCTCTACGTGTTGAGGACGACGATATCAGCGGCGCGCCGCGTACGTGGTGGTGCGTCGGGCGGCCCTGGTGCGTCCGCAGGCCAGCCCCCGGATGCCCGGGGTCGTTCCTAGCAAAATGCCATGGGATTCACATTTGATGGTGCGGGAACATCGACCGCGATTGACCATCCCTTCACCGGGGCTGGCGCCTTTCATCCCGGATTTATTATAACCCGGTAGGGCCGCTGTTCCAGAGCAGCGGCCCTTGCTTTTGAACCCGCTAGCCGTGAACCCACCCGAGGGGCGTTACCCTTTCAGGCGCCTACGATCCATCGCCGCCTTGATCTCGAATGCGGCGACGATTGCCGCGCACACTGTTATGCCAGTATGAGGATCATTTCGACCATACTGGACTAACACCGAGGTGGGGCGCTTAATCCAGCCCGCCAGCGTGAACCATGCCAGGCCGCCAACTGAGGCGGCCTTACTTATTTCCTCCGACACACGAAGACGCGGAGTCGCTAGTTTTCCGAGCGAAACGCAAGCGGGCGAGATCTCGCGGTCCTGGCGCTGAGCGCGCTTGCAATTAGGGCAGACAAAGAGGTGAGCGATTATCGACGGCGGATTGTCTCGCACCAACTCGGACCGAAACCACCTCATGCCAATCTGGCAATTAGGGCAGATCGGAGCTTCAAACTGCCCCCGCGCGTGCTTTAGCCGGTCCATGCATGCCCCTCTGTTTGGGAAAGACTAGCAAGGCACGTTGGCCAGCAAAGTCTCAAACGATACAGAACTCAAATTAGGCCCCTGCGAAATCAAACTGGGCCAGTAATGTCGGAAACAGGCCAGTCCAGAAACGAGAACAAAGCGGCGCCGCCAGCGTGAACCGGCGGGCCACTGAGGCGGCTTAATGCGGAGCCTTGTATTCTCGGTTAAGCAGCTCCAGTCGTCGTTGGAGCTCTTAGTTCTTCGCCACTAGCCGCTCGGCGAGAATATCATTGACGACCGTGTGCAGTTGCCACAGCTCTTCGAGAGACATGCTTTCAAACGGCTTCCGCTCCATGAATCACCCGACCCACGCGTTGCCATAGCTTGGGCTTAGAAGCGGGAGCCTGGCAATTCTGTGTAGGTTGAGAGGGAAGGTTATTACAGGTGCGGCGCCGGGCCACCTTCATGAAAGCCGATTTGCTCGCCCTCAACCGAAAACGCCGCAACTCAGCGTGCGCCAGTCGATTCCGCAGGTTGGCCAATTCGGCCATCTGACTTTCGAGAAATGCAAATCGCTTCTGCAGTGAAATGGCGCGATGGAAAACAACTTGATCAAAGGTACTCAACATTATCCCTCAACCCAATAAAATGATTTAAAGTACGCGAGGTATCGTGACAGAATTATCACTGCGGTTAATGTTCACTAGTGTGCACAAATAAAAAAATGCTCGCCAGCGTGAACCGGCGGGCCCGTCACATTGCTGTAGCACGGGCATTGCTCTTATTCGGATGACTGGGATTGCTGGACCCGGTTTGAAACAGGGCGTCGCCCGGACAATGTATTTCGAGCTCGGCGGCGTATCTTTAGATTGTTGCCGGCTCACGCCATTACGGCCCTGGTCCAGTCCAGCGATCTCACCTGCTCCAGTAAGCCGTTATGATCTCCGATGCCCGAAAGCTCGCTTGCCTCAGCCGGGTCGTCCTCCTCCCCGTCGCGGTCGTCCTGCTCGCGATCATTGAGGCCACCTAGGATGCCGCTGGTGGTCCAGCCTAGCGACGGCTCATCGTCCTCACCCGGCTCGGAGCCGTCGTGCTCGTTCTCAAGATCTTTGGTGCCGCCGTCCGCCAAGCCGTCTGATCGCCCGACCACTTGCGACCAGCCGCTCCGTAGCAGGACGGATGCCGTTCGATGCTGCCAAGGAAGGGCCCCGTCCCCATCGTCCTCGTCGTCACTCTCATCGAGTTCCAGATCATCTCCGAACGGGTTTATCCGACCGTCCGATAACCAGCCCAGCGACGGGCTGGCGACTTGGTCGGCGTCCGCATTCAACCGCCCATGGCAAGCAGATAGACGACTGGCGACGGCAACACGAGATCTACGGGGACGGGCAGAAGCCATCCGCCGGCTCGTCGAGTTGGGGCTAAAGGTAAAACGATGAGCCTAATAAGGCACCTGTGACGAAAGCCTCCTCCGGATGTATGAGACATCAGACAGCAGGTCTCTGCCGATCGGCGCACCGGGAGCCCCTGTCGTTTGCTAGGGAATGATTCTCGAGAGCGGGCGGAGACGCTGGAGCGGGAGATGCGGCAGCGCGGCGTCCATTTTCATCTGATCGATTGGTCGTAGCCTAAAAGCGGGACTGTCGCACTTTTCCACGTTATCCACAGTCCCGAGTTTGCACGAACTTGACATCCCGGTTGATTTGAACCGGCGCGCGAGTCACCTTCGACTTCTCCGCTTGGTTTCTGGAGGGGGAATCCATGGACAAGGTCGAGAGGACTTTCGTGCTCATTGCACTGGCCGGCTTCTATGGGACAATTGCTGGCCTGACTTGGCTGATCGCGAGCTAAGGCCGATCGCTATAGTGGAAGGGCTAAGACCGCCGGAGAGGATAACTTCAGAAGCACGGTCGCCAAGCTGTTCGGCTACAGCCTGATTTGCCACTGCGCCGGCCTCCTGGCGGTACGTCAAAGGAATACCGGCTAAATGCTTGCTGCAATGGAGGCCTTTCGGACGACGCAGTCCCCGATCCGGCCATCCGCCGAGGGCGGGCAACGTCCTCGCGGCCAGTCAGGCGTTTGAGACCCAGAGCTCCCTCTTGGCGAAAGCCTCAAGCAACGCTCGCCGCATTGCTAAAAAACGTAGATCGTCTTTAAGAATGTCCGGGTCGTCGCTAAACTGAATTTCGCTGCAAGGAGCCAGCGTGCAATGGCGAGCGTGGGGGGCCAATTGGGCCCACAGTCGGTGTCGTCGATCGCACAGATCGGATGCACGAGCTAAGGGTGGCAATGATCGTGCCGCCGCGATAAAAGTGCAATTGTCGTCAACCAACACGCGGGCGACGCAGCACTCATCTGGCGCGGCTGCTCTGGGAACGGGAATACGCTTGGGGCCAATACGGATTGTTCAAGCACATGGCGGGCAGTCCCGCCGCCGCTGCTTGACACTGATCCCAAGACGTAAATTTGCACTCGAAATATGTGCTGCCACCCCAGACCCACCTTTGCAGGCAAACCGGATACTTGGGATCGTAGGTTTGCGCTGTTGCAGGCACAATCGCCGACAATGCCGTACCGCCGAGCAACAACCAACGTAGCAGTTTGCGCATGGCCCGCCTCATTGCCAATCGACCATCTGAGAACCTAATAGGCGCACCAACGGGCAAGTCGGTCAAGGCAGGCCAGCTTGTGAATCGCTGGCAACGTCCCCCCAGAACAAGTGGACAAGGCTAAGCCTGCACTTTTTGAATCCCTGCTCTGTGCTATGCGCCGGAACGACGGGCTTGGACGGCGATTCCTTCCGCGTCGATGGAGTTCGTGATGTTGATGTTCCGGGAGCGACGCCCTGCGTATCGCACGATCGAAGGCTGGGCTCGGTCCGTGTTGTTGGAAGCTGGCGCCATCCGCGAGTGCGAAGAGCACGGTTGGATGCAAGACCGCACGGATCCGCACGCTCGTGATCGGGCTTTCGAAATTGCTCGGCAGCATCCTCCGGCCGGGATCTCACCTGAGGCGGCGGCTGCCGCGGTAGCGGAGGCTCTGCACGGCATCGGCGGCACTTGCCCCGAGTGCCTGCCCGACGAGAGGCACTGACGGTGGGCGATTCGGTTCGGGGGTTTCACTTCGACTGATCCTGAGGTCTGGCTGCGCCCGACTCACAGACCCGCAAGATTGACCTCACGGGCTAGACGAAGCCCGTGCGCTCTGCCTTTAGAAACGGACGTAAAGACTGCATCTACGCATCTCGGCTTTGGGCGATCGGCGACCTTCGTCGCGTTGCCGATGGAGTTTGCGGCATTGGGCCGCCTTGCAGTCCAATCCGGCCCCTGCTCAGCCGCGACGGCAGGCAGAAAACTGCCGAACAGCACTTCATTCGTGCCGGTTGAATATACCGCTCCGCCGCTCGGCACTGTCGGCGAGTTTGTCCCATTCGGCCGCCAGCCGCAACCAGCCCTCCTTGTCGTGTTCGGTCAAGGCACGCTCTGCCATAACGCGGCATTCCTCCGCTCTGCTCCGAAAACGTTCGGCGTCTGATAGGGGCACCGCACTTCCTCAGCCTTGGATGTAGAACCTGAGCAAGTAGAGGCGGTTCCCCAGTGACTGAGTACACACGTGCGGAGGCAGGAACGAATCAGCGCGGACGCGTTGAATCCGGCATGTGTGCCGTGGCCTTGCGTCAGTACCGTTCGGAAGTATCGCGCGTCCCCCGCGCCCGCAAAGCTGCTATTCCAGGTTACATCGAGCCGTGTGATCCCACGCTGCGCGAGAATCCGCCACCCGGGACGGATTGGGTCTACGAGATCAAAGCCGACGGCTACCGCGCGCAGCTCCACCTCCGAGATGAGGATGTCAAAATCTATTCGCGCACGGGGCTAGACTGGACCGAACAGTTTTCCTCGACCGCAGCGAGCGCGCACCGGCTTAAAGCAAACAGCGCGATTATCGACGGCGAGGCCGTGGTGTATGGCAGTAGCGGTCTGCCCGACTTTCAGCAGCTCCGGCGCGAGCTCGGGCCGAAGCGCAGCGAGCGTGTGCGCTACCATGCGTTCGATCTCTTGTACCTTGACGGCTACGATCTGCGTGACGTCGCATATGAAGATCGCAAGCGTTTGCTGCAGCACCTTCTAAAGGGCGCACCCGAGACTTTCATCTACGTCGAAGCGCTTGAGGCCGACGGCAAGGTGGTCTTCGAGAAGGGCTGCAAGCTCGGCCTTGAGGGCCTCATCGCCAAACGGCTGGGCCAACCCTACCGCTCCGGGCGACAGGAGTCTTGGATCAAGCTCAAGTGCAAGAAGAGCGATACCTTTCCGATCATCGCCTTCGTAGAAAAACTGGGAGCCCGTCCGCGTAAGGTCGCCTCGCTCTACGTGGGTCGCCGGGAGAACGGAAAACTCGTCTACGCGGGCAAGGTCAGGAGCGGCTACACAGAGACAGCCGCGCGCGAACTGCGCGAACGGCTGGATCCTCTGATCCGGCGAACATCACCGCTCGATATCCCGATCAAGAAGCCGAAGGCGACGTGGGTTGAACCGACGGTGGACGTCGAGGTGGAGTATGGGGCGCTGACGGACGACGGCCTGCTGCGCGAAGCGGTCTTCAAAGGGCTTAGAGACGATCTCGCGCTGCAGAAGGTGAAGGCGCCACGGCTGGTGCCCTCCTCGGCCGGACGGCCGAGGCTCGCCGTCCCCAAAGAAAACATCCTCCAGCTTCTTCCCGATGCGGTGGCTCCCTCAAAGGACGAACTCAGCGACTATTGGGGGCGGGTCTGGAAGAAGGCGCTGCCGCACCTCGGCCGTCGCCCGCTCAAGCTGGTGCGCCATGTGCACGGCACGACGTTCTATCACAAAGGGCCGCTGCCTAAGGACATTCCACCCGCCGTGCACCAGTTGCGCATCAGAAAGCGAGAGGGCGGCGAAGGCACCCGGCTATGGGTCGATAGTCTTGAAGGATTCCTGGGCCTCGTCGAGATCGGTGCTGTCGAGCTGCACCCCTGGAACTCTCTCGTTGAGGACTTCGAGCATGCTGACCGCATCGTGATCGATCTCGATCCCGGCGAGGGTGTCGGGTGGGACGCAGTGGTGGAGACGGCGCTCGATCTGCGCAGTCTAATGGCGGATGAGGGCTTCGACACCTGGCCCAAGCTCACCGGCGGTAAAGGTATTCATCTGATGGCGCCCTTGGATCAGCCGGTGCTGCACGACAAGGCGCACCGGATCGCGCAACAGCTCGTCTCCGCGCTCGCGGCGCACAATCCTGACCGTTACCTGCTTTCGGCCCAAGCCAAGCGGCGCGGCCGGATCTTTCTAGACTATTTGCGCAATGGCCGCGGCACCACCGCGATCGGCACCTACTCGCCGCGGGCGCGTGAGGGCTTTCCGATCGCCGCGCCCGTGACCTGGAAGCGGATCGAGAACGGGATCGCGCCGGATGCCTTCACGATCGAGAACCCATTCCGGGTCAAGAGGAGGTGACCATGGCGGATACATTCGACCGCTGGATCGAGTGGGCCAACAACCCGCCGGGCCAAAGACGTGGGCTTCCCTCCGATGTCCACGCCAGCGTGATGTCGCTGGACAGAGAGGATCGTACTGACCGAGAGAAGGTGAATGCCGCCGTCGAGCATCGAGCCGAGTTGCGGCGAACGGGGCGGACTGCCTGGATCTATCTCGACGACTTCGATCGCGGAACACAACGGACCATAGGCGATCCCGAATGGGTGAAGGTGTTCGCGTCCGCCGAAGCCGCCGACAGATGGTTCGACAAGCACGATCCGGAAGGCGTCGCGTGGGAGTACGAGATCGACGGCGGGCCGCGGCAAGCGTCTGTCTGGATCTTCCTCGTCGATGAAGGCTCCAGAAAAATCGGGGACCGGGCCTGGATCAAGCTGTTTGCCTCGGAAGAGACCGCCGAGAAATGGCTTGAGCAGAACGCCCCGAGCGGCCAGTCTTGGGAATATCCGGTCGAGGACTGAGACGTGAGCACGTTCGTGGACAGTTCGGTCTGGTTCGCCGCGGCCGTCTCGCGCGACGCAACAACGAGCTCGCCAAGTCCATTCTACTCAGCCTCGATGGATGGAGGCTGACGGACCACGTGCTCGCCGAGACCTGGCAACTGCTGTCGGCAAGGTTCGGCAAGGAGGTGGCGGATACGTTTTGGGGCCGGCAGTCCGGCGCCGTCGTCGAGCCCGTCACCGCCAGCGATCTCGAGGCGGCTTCGCAGATCCCGGCCGCGTACCCCGATGACGAGTTTTCCCTCGTCGACCGCACCAGCTTCGCCGTGATGGAACGGCTCGGCATTACCCAGGCTGCATCCTTCTGCCCCTCCTTCGCGAGGTACCGTTACGGCGTTCACAAGAAGCCCTTCCGGATCGTTCGCTCAGGTCACAGCGCTGCCTTCGCGGCCCTAAGGGAAGCCATCCTTCACCGGAGGCCGCTTCGATTGACCTATGGGGGGAAAGAACTGGTGGTCTGCCCGTACATCCTCGGCGACGCAGTCGGGGAAGAGCGGGCATTCGTCCTCGCCGTGGATGGGACCGGCGAGCGGAAGGAATCAGAACGGGGATATTGGATCTGCCTGCGGCTTGCGAAGATCCAGAACATCGAGACTCTTGACTGCCCATGGGTCGCCCGAGCATATCCTGGGCCGGTGCAGCGATGTGTTGATCAGGTTCACTTGGATGTACGGCGCAGCCGCATGTCTGTCGGATGAATAGCATCCGCATGCCGCTGTTAAAATGGTACGGCCGACCGGCCTTTGCACGAAAGCTTATGTATTGCGAGCCGCAGTCCATGCAGCTCGCGCGGCTCCTACGCTCAATAGCGCGTCCAAGTCCGCGTCCGCTCTACCGACGATAGTCGACATCACAAAAAGCGTGGTTCGGCATCGGGCCAACTGTGACCTGCGCATGCCTACCTCGGCCCGCGCACGCCGCCGCGATCGTCGTTACTTCTTCAGGATGTCGGGCGACGTGGAAAATTGACCCCCTGACGACACGAGGAATTGACCCCCTCGCGACACGGTCAGAACGGGGGTTTTATGCAGCGACTCAGTTCAGG
>NZ_JADPKL010000140.1:0-209545 GCF_023073935.1 Bradyrhizobium sp. 147
TGCCCTAGGGGCCTTCTGGACAAATATACAGCCTCCGCTCGCAATCGGCCGGCACGCACCCGCCTCACTCCGCTAACGAGTAATTCTTGCCCAGCCTCGACGTGTCAAACACCGTCGCACGCAAGAGGAAGCCCTTCCTCCCAGCTAGATATGTGGTGGGCAAGGGGCTTGCTTCAAGTCCCTGCTCCTGCCGTAGAACCCGTGGCCCGGCCAACACATCGAGGGGTCACGACATGCCTGTATTGCTTCCGACGTCCCGTTCGCGCCACGAGGCTCGTCGCGCCGGCGCGGGCAGCGCAGCGACGACCGATCATGCCGTGGTGATCGCCGGCGGTGGCCCGACCGGCCTGATGCTGGCTGCGGAGCTCGCTCTCGCCAATGTCGACGTCGCAGTGGTCGAGCGGCGTGCGAACCAGGAGCTGGCCGAGACGCGCGCCGGCGGATTGCACGCCCGCACCATCGAGATCCTCGATCAGCGCGGCGTCGCCGACCGCTTTCTGCGCGAGGGCCAGATCACCCAGCTCGCCGGCTTCGCCTGGACGCGGCTCGACATCAGCGACCTCCCGACCCGGCACGCTTACGGCCTCGCGCTGCGGCAGAGCCACATCGAACGCATCCTGGCCGGCTGGGTCGAAGAGCTCGCAGTGCCGGTCTATCGCCACGCTGAGGTGACGGGATTTGCGCAGGATGAGACCGGCATCGACGTCGCACTGTCGGGCGGAAAGAAGCTGCGCGCAAATTATCTCGTCGGCTGCGATGGCGGCCGCAGCATCGTGCGCAAGACTGCAGGCATCGACTTCGCCGGCTTCGATCCGACGCTCAGCAATCTCATGGCCGAAGTCGAAATGCGCGAGGCGCCAGCCCTTGGCCTGCGTCACGACGCGCTCGGCTTTCACGGCCTCAGCGAGACCGAGAGCGGCCGCGTGCTGGTCGTCGTGACGGAAGCAACGCTCGAGCGCACCGGCGAGCCCACCTTGCGCGACCTCAGCGACGCCCTCGTCGCGGTTTACGGCACCGATTTCGGCCTCCACAGCCCCGCCTGGATCTCCCGTTTCACCGATGCGGCACGGCAGGCGGTATCCTATCGCAGCGGACGCGTGCTGCTCGCCGGCGATGCCGCGCATATCCATCACTCCGTCGGCGGGCAAGGCCTCAACCTAGGTGTGCAGGACGCCGTCAATCTCGGCTGGAAGCTGGCGCAGGTGGTCAGGGGCATCTCGCCCGACAGGCTGCTCGACACCTACCATTCCGAACGTCACCCCGTTGCCGCGCGCGTCTTGCGCAACACCATGGCGCAGATCGCGCTGCTCCGCCGCGGCGATGACGGCCTCAAGGCCGCGCGCGACGTCGTCTCCGAGGTGCTCGCCATGGACCAGCCGCGCCAGCGCGTTGGCGCAATGATGAGCGGGCTCGACATCCGCTACGATCTAGGCGATGGCCACGCCTGCTCGGACACCGCATGCCGGATCCCGGTCTGTCGGTCGAAGGCCAGAAGCTCAAACTGTTCACGCTGCTGCACAGCGCGCGCGGCGTGCTGCTCAATTTTGGCAAGCCCGACGGCATCGACGTTACGGCCTGGGCGGATCGCGTCAGTTACATTGTCGCCGATCACGATGGCCCATGGGAGCTTCCGGCTATCGGATGGGTCGCCCCGCCGAGCGCAGTGCTGGTGCGACCCGACGGCCATGTGGCCTGGGTGGGAGACGAGCGTCAACGCGGACTGGCGGATGCGCTGACAACCTGGTTCGGACCGGCTGCTGCGTAGCGCACGAACGTCACAGCCGCGACACCCCGCGGGCTGATCCGAACTCTTTCGATGATGCTATTCTGCCAGTGTTTACCAGTCCAGAACTCGATCTCGCGCCCGACGAAAGCGGACAATCTCACCGTGATTGTGCCAATCTTCCCATCCGACTGGAAGGGCCATCGCCTCCGGCAGTGACGCCAGCAGCAACACGACGCAGACGCACAGCAGCACGATGTCCTTGAACAGAAACTCGCCGGTGAGATTCCAGGCCATCGGATCGGTCGAGAGGCTCCATGTCACCACGCCGGGCGTGGTGAAGAAGAACGAGAAGGTGACGGCGAAGGTGACGACGCCCATGAAGGCGCCGAGCGCCGACATCAGCGGATTGAATGCGCCGGCGATCAGCTGCGCGCCGATCGCGAATTCGGTGACACCCAGCACATAGGCTTCGCCGCGCAGGCCAAACAGCGAAAGCCAGGAGATGAACGGGCTGTTGCTGATGAACTGCGCGATGCCTTGCGCCGATTGCGGCGTGAATTTCTGCATGCCGAACGAGACGAAGATGATCACCATGACCCAGCGCAGGATCGCGAGAAGGCGATAGGATCCGTTGCCGGCTTCGGCGACGTTGAATTCTGCTTTCATTGGACGTGGTCTTCCCCTGGCTGCTCGGGCGCTTGTTGCGGGCTGCCGGTGATACGCAGGCAGCGGCCGATCCGTTACGCCGTCCCGGTCACGAACGGTTCACGAGCTCGTGGGCGCCGGGTCGGCCGAGGCCGGCTCTGTTCAAAATTGAACACAGCGTCGCTGCACTCAGTTGAGTAAGTGGCTCAACTTGCTCTCGAAAATAGTTGTTCGCTGCATATCAAAAGATACTGACTCTGCGTGGCCGCAGGCGTACGGTTCATACATCACCGCAAGGCCCGTGGCATGAGATCGGTGATGAGAACGCCGGATTGCGCTCCCGTCCTATCTCGAACAAGGGAGATGCGCCATGCAGACGCGTCGTCGCTTCAAGCAGACTAAGACACTCACCGAACGGCTCGCAGACGATGCCGCACGCCTGCGCGAGGAAGCGCGCACGCTGACCCCGGGGCGCCGTCGCGAGATGCTGCTGCGCCGGGCGCGGCAGGACGAGACCGCCATGCAGATCGATGCCTGGCTGCATTCGCCCGGCCTGAGGGCGCCCACATGACAAATCAATATCGCGCCTATCTGGTCGGCGAGAACGGCGTGTTCCGCTCCGCCGAGGCGTTCGAGGCGGCCTCCGACGCCTCCGCCCTCACCTTCGCGCGGCAGTTCACGCGCCACGGCAAGGTCGAGGTCTGGCAGCTCGGCCGCAAGATCGCCGTGCTGGAGCCCGAGCAATCGCCGGCGCACCAGCTCACGCGTCAATGATCGCGCCCGCGCGGCCGCGTCTCGTAACTCTCGATGGCGAAGGAGAACGTCACCTGCATCACGGGACCGTTGCCATCGCGAACCTCGACCGCCATCGTCTGCCTGCTGCCGCTTAGCGACGCGGAGAGGATGGCGTCGCGTGCCATGTCGCCCAGCGATTTGGCCGCCTCCGCCTGAACGGCGCGCGGACTGGACAGTTCCAGCCCCTCCTCGTCGAGCGCGGTGCCGTTCTCGTCGCGCAGGTCGAAATAATATCGGGGCATTTCGGCATCCTTTGCCCTAATAGGCGCGAAGCCGGCAAAGGTTTCTATGCGGGGCGAAAAAGTTGCCTTGGCATCAACGGATTGTTCCGGTCGCGAGGCCCGTCACCCTCCGACGTCCGCACGCTCTTCCGTCAGCGTACGGCGCGATATAGACGTCCACTGTCTCCGCGAACGAGCGCTGCACCACGATCGCGGCCCCGTTCTGGTCGCGTGCGTCGCGCTAGAGCTCGCACAGGCCGGGTCCGCGCGCGCCGGCCGGCGTGATGGCCAGATACTGATCGATCGCATTTTCGGCCAGTGGGATCGCCTGGGGATCTCCCCTCCAATCAAGAGACGCAGGAAGCTCGGCCAAACCGGGCATGGGACGCGCCTCATCCGCGGGAGGATTTCGGCCTCGGCGTCCTGATGGGCTGGGTGTGGGTGCCGAACAGCGCCAGCACCAACGCGACTTCTTCCTTCGAACCGACCTGGATCATGATTGTCTCCTTTTCGCAGGGTTGGTCAGAGGCGACGGCTGTGGAGTTCTGGACAATCGGGTTTGAGCATTGTTTCAGGCGCGTTTCGTCGGGGGCGCCGCCTGGCCACGCGACTTGTGTGCACAATTGAACACCGCAATGCGCGAAGCCGCCGGGCGCCGTCTGCACCCGGCATAGACTAATGCGGCAAGCTCCTGTTCATCCTTCCGACAGATAGGTGAACGGCCACCCGCCACGACTTTCACATCGCATTCATTGTCCCTGTCCTAAACCGCCGGCCGACGAAACGGCACGTAGGTAGGACGATGTCCTTTGACCCGATGGCCGCTGCGGTCGACTGGCTTGATGCCTACCGCGCCGGCGATATTGAGACCATCCTGGGAATGTATGCCGATGACGCGGTGATTCACTGCGGCTGCGGCGGCATGAAGACGTGCTCCGGCAAGGTTGGCCGACGCGCCTATTGGCGCGATCGTCTGCGGGACTATCCCGCCACAAGCCTGAACGACCTCAAGCCGTCGGGAGATACGACAGTCATTTCATATATCGCGAGCGGCGGCGTCGTCAGCGCAAGCCTGAGCTTCAACGCGCAGGGGCAGATCGCCTCGCACGTTTGCGGTCCTTCGAACTAAGGCCGTACTCATGAAAGCACCGTCGGCTCCTTGGTAAGTGATCGCCGTCGCCATGCGATCCTCCGCCTCCGTCAGCCCTCGCGCCATTCCGATGATCTCGCCGATGCGCTCTGCAAGCGCTAAATAGAGGGGCCGCGCCGATGTAGCGCGGCCCCACGTCAACGCTGCGGAGTTTCTAAATCCCGTTTGGCGTACAGGCCATTAGCAACTTGGCCGTCTCAAGAAGATTTGTTCCGTTCACGCGAGAAGCTTTTGGAAGCACGAAGACCACATCTTCGTCAGTTTCCATCGTGTATCCACTATCGTGCTCGTCTTCCGTGATTATTACGGCCCGCATTAAACCGTATCCCGGTGCCGCTGCATTGATAGCCGCTGTGGCTTGCGCGACGGCATCTGCCGTGGCCATTCCTTTGTTCGGTCCGGCAGTGGTACGGTCCAGTATCTTGTCGAGGCTTGGATCGCCTTGCCATGCATTGACGATCACTTGCGCAATGCCGGGAACAGCACTTGCCGGCATCGCAAATTCCGGGACCGTCATCTCTCCGCCACCCTTCTTCTTTTTGATACCACCTGGTGCCGTTGGTGCCATTGTTAGGCCCTCCCTGATGAAAGCTGCCACGGCGACCTGACCGCCTGGCCAGGTGCCTGGCATCATCTCACACCTGAGCCCGCAGAACCGCAAGGCCCAGTGAGGCGCGCCCCATTCGCCAACTCCGCTTTGGGCAAAGCCTTATGTCCGGTGTGCCCATCGGCGGCGTTCAACGATGTCGGCCGTTTGTGCCGCTGTCGAGGGATGAGCGGACATCATCTGGAGCGCTCAAGCTCAACGCATGATTTGTGAGTAGATGTCTAGCTGCGCTCACTTGCCGCGCTTCGATGTGACGAGGCGCAGCGCAATGCCGTGCTGCCAGGCGCGTATCCTGACGGCCGCTTCACTGCGATGGAGCTCTTTCGCAAACTCGTCCGGTTGCCGGCCCGCTTCAGCCATGGCCTTCAATGGCTCATGCTCTTTCCACTGTCCATTCTTCGACAACGGATAGCGGGATTGCATAGGTGGCCTTGGAGAGTCGAAGCGTTCGAGAAGGGCAACAAGGCCTCCCTACCCAAGTTCCTACATCACTCCGTTCGAGCGCACGCAGGTGGTCCAGCAGCTCGGCCTCCAGCTCACGGATATGCTCGGCCGTGGGCCCGCTCGGAAAATCACGCGAGAGCTTCCGGCAGCGCTCCAGCAGTTCCTGAAGAATCCGCTTGTCTCTGTCTCGGTCCATGCTGGCCTTGATTCAACAGAGCACAGACGGCTTCAAGGGAATGTCCAAAAGTGCACGCCGCCATGGGACGCAATTGAACAGCGGTCGCGTGTTGAAGTGGCGGTTGGATCGAAGGTCGGCCAACGGGACAAAGCGGCAGAAGTTCCTACTTCAGCGCCTTCCCAAGCTCCGTCGCAGCAAGATCGTGCTGCGCCACTCCGTGCCTTCGATCGCAGGCAACCAATTCGAATCTCACTCGTTGTCGCCGGCACAATCCCTTGCAGGAGACAAAACATGTCACGTCTGACTTTGCTGGCCGCAACCTTGTTGCTGCTCGCATCTGCGCCCGCGGGCGCCCAACCCGCGCAAAGCGGACCGGGCAACAATGCCGTCAACAGCTCCGACCAGAACAACTCGAACGCGCCGGTCGCCGGCCGCAACAGCTTCACCGAGGGACAGGCGAGGTCGCGGATCGAGAACGCGGGATATTCCAACGTCTCCGGCCTGCAGAAGGACAACGAAGGCGTCTGGCGAGGCAAGGCCGACAAGGCCGGCACCAAGACCGATGTCAGCGTTGACTTCCAAGGCAACGTCAATCCCGCGAAGTAAGGAGGAAACAGCATGACGATCACCATTTCTCGTCTCTACGACAATTATTCCGATGCCGAGCAGGCCGTCACCCGGCTCCAGAGCGCCGGCGTGCCGCACTCCGACATCAGCATCGTCGCCAACAATTCCGACAATTGGTACGGCTCATCGCGCGGCAAGATCGATCGTGACCGCGACGGCGTCGACGATCGCGCCGAAGGCGCCGGCACGGGTGCCGGCATCGGCGCCGGCCTCGGCGGCGCAGCAGGCCTTCTCGCCGGTCTCGGCCTGCTCGCCATTCCCGGTCTCGGACCGGTCGTGGCTGCGGGATGGCTCGCCTCCACGGCTGCCGGCGCAGCCGCGGGCGCGGCCACGGGCGGCATCGTCGGCGCACTGACCCAAGCAGGCGTCTCCAAGGAAGACGCCTCGCGCTACGCTGAAGGCGTCCGCCGCGGCGGCACGCTCGTCTCGGCGAGGGTCCCTGACCAGGATCGCGCACGGCTCGATGCGCTTCTCCATGACAGATCCGTCAACCTTCAGGAGCGCAGCTCTGCCTGGCAGAAAGCCGGCTGGACCGACTTCGATGCCGCAAGCCCGCCTCTCGCTCCGGACGACATCCGCCGCGAGCGCGAGCTTTACGGCATGGGCGCGCGGCGATAGGTCCCGGCCGACCCGACAAGACAAAGGCCCCGCGCTGGTGGGGCCTTTTTTCATGGTCGAGCGGGTCTGCCTTGCCGAAGCCGCGTCGGGAAAAACAGGGAACCACCTGTCAAACTTTATCTAAAAGGCGCCGAATCGGTTTCGGCGAAATGAAAGCTTTTCGCGCCATGCTGGGCATGTCGATTTGCTCTCGTTGCGAAAGAACGCAAACGGGACCGCTTTGGAGAGACCACCGATGTACTTCGTCGCCGCTGCATTGCTGGGGCTGTCGGGACTGTTCTACTCCGCCAGCCGTCATGAGCTCGGCCAGTTCGGAGCAGACGTGTGCCGCTATGGCGGCGCGTTCTGCGACAATCCGGTGGTCCTCTTCACGGGCGCAGCGCTCGCCGCCGCCTGGGGCATGTTCGTTAGCGTCAAGTAGCATCGCGCTGGCCGAAAGACGATCTTGCGAAGCCGGCGAGGATCTAGATCGACGGCTCTTGCGATGGTCCGTTTCTAACACTGTTTTGCCGGACGATCAATCAAAATTCGCCTCATCCGAAGTGCGGCCGCGAGCTCCAGTGGGGAACTTCTGTTCCCCCATTAGCATTTGCTATGAAGTTCTCATAGCAAGGGCCTTCCTTCATGCGCGACAGCGCTCACGCTTCCAAGACGTCCGCGCCGTCGCTTTTGAAAAGGCTGGGGCCAGGTCTGATCACCGGCGCGGCCGACGACGATCCGTCGGGCATCGCTACCTACTCGCAAGCCGGCGCGCAATTCGGTTTCGCGCTGCTCTGGACGGTGTTTCTGACCACCCCGTTCATGATCGCGATTCAACTCGTCAGCGCCCGGATCGGCCGGGTCACCGGCAAGGGGCTCGCCGCCAACGTCATGCGGCTCGCGCCTCGCTGGGCGGTACTCGCGCTCGTGTCCATGCTCGTCGTCGCGAACACGTTCAACATCGCGGCCGACATTGCCGCGATGGCGGAGGCGCTTGGGCTCGTGATCGGCGGGCTCCAGCACGAACATGCGCTGATCTTCGCCGCCGGCTCGACCCTGCTCCAGATCTTCCTGCCCTATCGCCGCTATTCGCCGGTGCTGAAATTCCTCACTCTTGCGCTGTTCGCCTATGTCGCCACCGCCTTCACCGTGCAGATTCCGTGGAGCACGGCGCTGCTCGCCGCAGTGTGGCCCAAGGCGAATGTCAGCGCCGACTATTTCCTGATGGTCGTCGCCGTGCTCGGCACCACCATCAGCCCTTACCTGTTCTTCTGGCAGGCCTCGCAGGAGGTCGAGGAGATGAACCAGGGCAAGCGCGACAAGCCGCTGCGCGATGTTCCGAGCGGCGGCAATCCGGAGCTCGCGCGCATCAGGGCCGACACTATCTCCGGCATGTTGCTGTCCAACGGCATCGCCTTCTTCATCATCCTGACCACCGCATCGGTGCTGAATGCCAACGGCGTGACCAAGATCAATTCGGCGACGGAGGCCGCCGAAGCGCTGCGGCCGCTCGCCGGCGACTTCACCTTCGCGCTGTTCGCGCTCGGCATCATCGGCACGGGTCTCTTGGCCATCCCGGTGCTGGCGGGCTCGGCGGCTTACGGCGTCGCCGAGATCTTCGGCTGGCACGCCACGCTGGAGGCGAAACCTGAGAAAGCAGTCGGCTTCTATACGATCATTGCGGCCGCAACCATCATCGGCTTCGGCCTCGGCTTCACGGGAATCGACTCGATACACATGCTGGTGTGGAGCGCGGTGCTCAACGGTATCGTCGCCGTCCCCATCATGACGATGATGATGCTGATCGTCTCGAGTCGCGCCATCATGGGCCACTTCAGGGCCCGCTCATGGCTGATCGCGCTGGGCTGGCTCGGCACTGCACTGATGGGGCTCGCCGTCCTCGCTCTGCTCGGCTCGTCCGTGATCGGCTGATACGAAGCGAGCCGGAAGGGCACTCCCGGCCGCGCACCATGCCGCGATCCGTCGATAGGCTACGGTATGACGGGATTAACGGTTGGCGACGTCTTCGGCCCCGGCCGGGCCGGCTCTATCGGCGATTTCGGTTCGGTCGGAAGCACGGCGGCCCCTGCGGCGCGCGCAGCTTCCCCCGTCGTCGCGTACATAGCGACGTGGGCCGGCTGGGTCTTAGCGCGGTTCCAAGGTCCGTGGTCGACGATCAGCATCGCTGCAATCGTCACGCCGGCCACGATCAGCGCGATCACGCCGGGATGACGAAGTGCCGTAGAGATGGAACTCGCGAACCGATCAGCCGTCATCAGAAGCGTCCGCAATTATCCTATTGCAGGTTAATTCAATTGCGTGCCCCCGGTTCCGCTCCGGCTTCGGTAAGGTCCCGGCGAAGGCGGGAACACCCCGTTATGCTTTACCGATTCACTCGCCCGGCGCGATGGCATTGCTCGGGGTCGGCCGGTCCGTGATCTGCTGACCGAACAGACTGCCGATCAGCTCGACCGCTGTGCGTGCCGTCCGGCCACGTTCGTCCAAGAAGGGATTGAGTTCGACGATGTCGACCGATCCCACCACGCCGGAATCGTGCAGCAGCTCCATGATAAGATGGGCCTCGCGATAGGTGGCGCCACCGGGCACGGTGGTGCCGACGCCTGGCGCCACGCAAGGGTCGAGAAAATCGACATCGAAGCTGACATGCAACACGCCATTGCTTGCCTTGACCCGCTCGATGACGCGCCGGATCAAGACAGCGACGCCGAATTCGTCGATCTGCCGCATGTCGACAACCCTGATCCGGCGCGCGCGCATCAAGTCCTTCTCGAGCTTGTCGATCGAACGCGCGCCGAACAGATCTAGCCTCTCAGGGGTGATCGAAGCGCGGGGGTCGTCACCCAGCAGTCCGTCGAGGCCGGGCTCCCCGCACAGGAACGCGGCCGACATCCCGTGCATATTGGCCGTGATCGTCGTTTCCGGCGTGTTGTAGTCGGCATGGGCATCGAGCCAGAGCACGAACAGGTCGCGGCCGCGCTCCTTCCAATGACGCGCCATCGCATTGACCGAGCCCATCGAGAGCGTGTGATCGCCGCCGAGGAAGATCGGCACTGCGCCGCTTTTCGCGATCTCATAGCCTCTGCGACTCAGCACGCGCGTCCAGCGCTGGATTTCCCGGTAATGATTGGCTTTCTCGGGCGGCCTGTCGGCGAGGTCACGGACCTCGGCCACGGAAAGATCGCCGTAGTCGACGACCTCAAAATCGAGGCTATCGAGCAGTGTCGCAAGGCCTGCGGTGCGCAGCGCAGCAGGGCCCATCAAGGTGCCGCGCTGCGAAGCTCCCATGTCGATGGGAGCGCCGAGCAAGGCGATGCGCCGGGTTAGATCCGTCGCGGTCCGATCGGTCACGGCAATCTCCTGATATCAGCAGGGCTACCGCCAGCCTAACAGAGATTCGCATGCGTCGTTTCCCGGGGGGCCGCCGTGGGCCTATTGTCCCGGAACAAAATCCCGCGCGCTGAATTGCCCATTCCAGGGCCGGCACCCGCCGTAAAGCCACGGCGCCTGTCGCGGATAGCCAAAGGTCGTCAGACCCGCTGTTCAAAACGAGCGCTCGCGCGGATAGCCAAAGGTGCCGGCCTCCATCATCGGGCCTGGAGGTCGCGCTTGAGCACGCAGATACCGCAGTCCAATCCCCAGCCCGGCATGGCCGAACGCGCCATCGATGCAGCGACGGATGTATCCCGCACGATCGGTGAAGTCGCGGGGGGCCTGCATGCAGCGGTCGATCGTCTTACCTCTGCGATCGAGGAAGCGCGAAAGCCGGGCCGGCCGCTCTCGACGATTGCGGCGATCACGCGCGAAGCGCCGCTCGCCAGCCTGTTCGTTGCTTTCCTGTTCGGCGTCGCGGTTGCGCGTCGACGCTAGAACATGATCCGAAAAGCTATCCAGCGGTACTCCGAAGAGGCCATGCTCAAACAATAACCCTAAATCGAAGCGGGCCCGTCAGGCCGCAGTGACGGCGGCGGCGCACTCAAGCGCCAGGAACTGCCGATCGAACGCTTCCACCGGCATCGGACGACAAAGAAGTACCCCTGCCCTTCCTCGCATCCCATGCTCACTAGAAAGTCCGCCGTGGCGCGGTTCTCGATACCTTCAGCCACCACTGTGAGACCGACCTGCTTGCTAAGCCCGATAGTCGAGCTGACGATCGCAGCATCGTCAGAATCGGCAAGCAGATCGACCACGAATGAACGATCGATCTTGAGCCCGTCGAGCGGAAACTTCTTCCGCTCAGGCTTGCATAACCGGTACCCAAATCGTCGAACAGAACGCGGACGCCCAGCTCCTGGATCCGTTTGAACATGTCGAGCACGCGGCTTTCGTCATGGAGCAGGATGTCTTCGGTGACCTCCAGCTCGAGCAGCGACGGCCTGAGCCCCTCGCTTCGAGCAACGCCGCAACCCAATGCGCGAGATCGCCGGAGTGGAGCTGCGAGGGCGATAGGGTGATCACGACGCGCACGGCCTTGCCCGACAGTTCCCAGTCGCGTGCCTGAGGGCAGGCGGTCTCCATCACGCAGTTCGCGATCCGCTCGGACAGGGCCGAAGTGTTTACCACGGGCATGAACTCCGCAGGCGAGACGTAGCCGCGCACGGGATGCCGCCAACGGATGAGCGCTTCAGCTGCGATCAGGCTGCCGTCGACCAGACGAACCTGGGGCTGGGACAGTTGGAACTCGCCGCGATCCGCGGCAAGCGCCAATTCGCTCTCAGGCTTCAGCCGGTTCTCCAGCTCCTGTCTGATCGCACTCTCGAAGATCACGTGACTGCCGCGCCGCGTCAGCTTTGCCTTGGTCAGCGCGAGATGGCCGTTGCTCAGGAGATCGTCAGCATTACGTCCGCCGTCGGGATAGATGGCAACGCCGATGCTGATCTTGGCCCATACTCGTCGCCACTGAGGCGCGCGACGATCGCCCCGGCGCCGACCTCGGTCGTCAGGCGCTCGGCGACCGCCCGCAGCACGAGGTCGCCCGCTGCATGCCCGCAAATGTCATTGATTTGCTGGAAGCCGTCGAGCCCGAGCACGAGCAGTGCGAGGTCGGAAGACCGCCGCTCCGCCGCCGTGATCAGACCGATGAGGCTCGCATGCAGCATGCTGCGGTTCGCAAGACCCGTCAGCGTATCATGTTCGGCGAGATGCCTGACGCGCTCGGCCTCGCGCTTGCGCAGCGAGATGTCGCGCAGGATCGCTCCATACTGAAAGCCGTCCGCTCCCTGCCAGCCCGAGAAGCTCGCCTCGACGGGAATGTCTCGCCGTTCTTGCGTCGTCCCTCGAACTCGACGACGACGGCGCCGCCGGGAACCAGCAGCGCCTGGCGGGCGGCATCGTGCATGGGCGGCCTCACGTCGCCATCCCCAGGGACGGCGCACAGCGTTCCGAACCGTGCGACCGATTATTTCGGCAGCGTCGAGGCATCGCCGCGCACGGCGCTTTTGCGGCCTTTGCTCACAGACTTGCCTAAATTTAATCCCGTAACCTGCTCATGATCGCTCGATCCGGCGGTTGCCATTGACCATGTTCAGCCAAAGGTGATTGAGACGGAGCCATGAAGAGGGTGTTTGCAAGCCTGGCGTTTCTCTGCGTCCTCGGGCTCGGCCAGTATTTCGTCGTCAGCCGGTTCGCGATCCGCCATGAGGCTTTGGCCCTGTTCGACGCTTCTCGCCAGCGGCCGATCTCGGTTGAGGTCGCGGTAAGACGCGACTACGAGACCAAGGCCAATCTCGGCCTCTGGAAGCTTCCGCTCGCCGTCATCAGCAACGGCAACACCGTCAAAGCAACCGAGTATTCCTTCCTGGCCAACGTGCTCGCCGCACGCGGCTATCTGGTTGTCAGCATCCAGCAGGATCTACCGAGCGATCCGCCGCTGATGACCCATGCCGGCCAGCAATATGTCGGCCGGCGTGAAGTCTATGTCCGCTGCGAGGCCAACATTCTGTTCGTGCTGGGCGAGTTGAAGAGGCGGCAGGTGAACGTCGACTACGACCACATCACTCTCGTCGGCCATTCCAACGGCGGCGATGTCTCGATGTATGTCGCCCATCAGCACCCGGAGCTGGTATCGAAGGTGATCACGCTCGACAATCTGCGGGTGCCTTTGGTGCTCAGCGACAACATGAAGATCCTGTCGTTCCGCTCGAAGGATCCGCATTTCGTGGCCGATCCCGGCGTGCTGCCGACACCGGAAGAGGCAAAAGCGCGCGGTATCGACATCGTCCATACCGGCGCACAGCACACCGAGATGAGCGATCGCGGTCCCGATTCGGTTAAGGCGAAGATCCAGGAGACGCTCGATCGCTTCCTGCGTGACAGCGCCAGCAGCGCGCTCGCGCCGGCCGATACGAAGAGCCCGATGATCATGAACCCCGGCGACTATTAGCCAGAACCGCCTTTGCAACAGGTCAAGGCAGCTCCGAGCCGCCATGATAGGAAGGGTCCCGCGATCTCGGAGGGGCACCGCGGCACGGGCGCCCGCATTCGTAGATCTATCGTTCGAGGCGCAGGCTGCTGCGGTCGATTATCGCGCGCATCGATCTCTCGCAATTCCAGAATACTCGATTTCTTCCTGCTCGACGGCGCGAAGATGCCGAGCTTCCCTTGAGCCGCAAGGAAGCCGGCGACATCATGGCCTATACCGGATCGCTGCGCCGGTAGAAACGCCGGGCCAACGTGACAGGTGGAACTGCAAATCCCTGCCGGAAGACCGACAGGATCAGCAGAAAAGGATGATGGACGGCGAATGAACCCATTAAGTGCCCATCATGGACCTGCCCGGCATCAGAATGCGCACTCGCCGGCGCGCAAAATCAATTTGTGGGCATGCAGCGCCGCACCAACAGAATCAGGACTTGTCCTTGCCCGGTTGCATGAAGCTGCCAGTCATCTGGCGCATGTGATCCCCTGCGTTGGTGAACTGACTGCGCAGGAAGTCGGACTGAATTCGCATCGCTTCCTGAAGGTCTGTGGCGTGAACGAGCTTGCGTGCATGCTCGAACGCCGACTTCATGTTCTGTTCGGTGAAAGCGAGCGCCTGCTTCGACACTTCCGTCCCCGCACCCGGAACGGTCGTCATCGATTTGGTGGCGGCTTCGAAAAACATGCCGAATGCCTTTTCCGCCTGGTCAATCGTCTTCTCGGCCAGGTCGCGCAGTTCGGCCGGAACTTCAAGCTTCGGGTCGATCATGGTCGCACTCCTCCCTTTTCCCGACTGAATACCACACTTACCGGATCGCCTTCCAGCGGGCCGGCCCCTGACGAGGGCTGCCTGGTGGGCCGAATCTGGCAGGAAACGAAGGCGACGGCGTAGGGCCGGTGCGGCCTTACTCAGGACAGGGGATGTTCGGAAAGAGCTTCTTCGGTGACGAGGTCTTCGACGAGCTTGATGACCTCGAAACGCTGCCGAGGCTCGAGCTTCAGAAACGCACGGAGCAGGCGCAGGCTTTCGACGGTGCCGCCCGCGGGCGCGCCCAGCGTGAGGTGCAGTTCAGCCGCGAAATTAAGGTTCTTCATCTCGCACCTATGACAAGCATCGGCCTTCATATTCTTGCGTCGAAGTCGCACGCGAGGGACCGAACGCCACAACCCGATTCTATGGGGATCAGCTCTCGGCCGCAGGCCCGGCGGTCTAGCGTGGCCCAACCGAGCAGGTTGCAATTATGCCAAGAAACAACTCATCCGGCAAGCCCAAGAGCCGCTATAGCAATGCGCCCGGATCGCGCCACGGCAATTCCGGATAACACGAATATCGACCGCCGTCACCTACCTGCGTCAAGAAGCGGCATCGATCACGCACACAGCCGAGATCGCTGTCAATTGGCCCTGCATTTCGACTTGTTTCCGATATGAACAGAGATGGGCTGACACGAACTGGCGCTTCGGCAGCATATACACGCAATTGTTGAGTCGCGTCTCAGCGGTTGTATCGTTGGCGATAGGAAAGCCAGTGGCCCGTACCGCATCCGTGAGCAGCCGATCGCTTGCCCGCGGGCGAAGCCGCGGGCGTGCGATCGTCATTTGCGCTGCCCTGCCCGTGGCGTCCTAATTGTCGTGGCGAAGCCGTAGATCAGCGCCAGCCGGTCCAGGCATTCACGGAAACGCCGCGCAAAATAGTCGTTCCAGCGCTGCGTACGAACGGCGCGGCGCTGCCCGATCTGATCCATGGTCAAGCCCAGCACAAGCACGTCGTGCACCAGCGCTGCGCCGTCGGTACCGAGCTCGCGCTCGACCCGATTCAGCCGCAGCACCGCCTGGCGCTGGTTTTCGGTAATCGGCTCGCGTGTGCGAGCGCCATCGACATATTCACGGGTCGGGTCCATGGCCTGGGGCCCCCGCTCCGCCCTCTCCCAATCGCTCTGGAAGGCGCGCCCGCCGCGGTATTGTGCCTCGTCGATCTGATGATGCGCGTGCAGCCGGCCGAGCGGATCGCTTCGGACCGACCGGATGGCCACGATCTTCTCGCCGGGATCGACCGCCAGCGGATTGTCGACCTCGACTTCCGCCACCTCGGCATTGAACGGTACGTCGCGGGACCGCCGGTCGTAGATTCCAGCCAATTTGTAAGATTGGTTGCGTCGGGCACGTGTCACTCGGATACTCCTTTGCGAAATCGACGATGAACGGCTGGCCGCGGGTTCAGGCAGCGCAGATCAGCCTGAGCACGACGGGACGGGTGGCACGGGCGCACTCAGCTCCAGAACGGCGCGTCAGACGCGCATGCGGCGTGCAATAGCTGGAACCCGGCTGGCGCGGATGGCCACAGAAAGTGATTTCCTCCCCGTCCTTGTCGCCTCCACAGGGGTAGCGGCAGTCGTGGTCCGCAAGGTCGACCAGTGGGACCAACCGCGGCTGGATGCCGACGCACCGCAATTTGGCGCGCGCAGCAGGCTTCATGGCGGATTTCGGCGGCACATGCAGGTTCGGCAACGCCGACCGGCGCGGCGACGGCGGGCAAGCCTCGCCGGGCAGCGACGGCACGACCGATGGACTCGTCATCCAAGCCGGTGTGACGAGACCGAGCCGCTTGGCGCGGCCGACCACCGCGCTACGTGTGTAAGCCGTTCCAAACCTTGCATTAATCTCTCGGCCGATGGCCGCATAAGACATCCCCTTCAGAAAATAGTCGTGAAGCGCGTCGGAGTGCTCCGACGGCCAATGGCCCGGTTCCATGCTGCTGTCCTGTGATGCGCCCCTCCGACCGCATGATCGCGAGGCGGAAGATACATTCCGGTATTCCGAATCGAAAAAGTCAAGCGACAATTCTGATATTCATAATTGCATCAATTCCGAATTTCGGATTATAAGAGGCAGGACCATGCGCAATCGAGGGAATCACCATGTTGGACGTTGCAATGATCGAGCGGGGCCTGGAAAAGACCGGCAAGAGTAAGGGCGGCCTGGCGGCGGCCATGGGCGTGCGACCCGGCGCGGTCTCGGAGATCCTCGGCGGCGAACGCCTAGTGAAGGCTTCGGAGATCATTCCGATCATGGAATATCTCGAACTCAACCTCGCGCCGATCATGGGTCGCGTCGGCGCCGGCGCCGTGATCGAGCCCGATTATGAACAAGTTCCGCCGGAGGGACTCGGTGACATCACGCTGCCCTTCCCCATCATGGAAGAGACGGTCGCCTTCGAGATCGTGGGCGATTCGATGCTACCCAAGTACGAGAGCGGCGACGTGATCGTGGTCTACAAGGACCAGCGTCATCCGCTGTCGAGCTTCTATGGCGAGGAGGCCGTGGTCCGGCTCAAGACCGGCGAGCGCTATTTGAAGACCATCGAGCGTGGCAAAAGCCCCTCCGTGGTCAACCTCACCAGCTTCAACGCCAAGCCTATCGTCGGCGTGAAGCTCGAATGGGTCGGAGAGATCTGCCTGTCCATGCCCAAGGGACAGCTCGAGCGGCTGCGCGCCAAGTCGGCCCGCCCCCGCAAGAAGGGCAGGTAGCGCCGATTTCCGTTTTTGGAAGTCGCTCTTGACTTATTTCTGATTTTCGGAAATACTCTGCCGCACTCTCGACTTCCGGGTGCGGCAGGTTCGTTCTATGCAATATCTCGTCGTGATGATCGACTATGGGCGGCGCGGCCGCGAGGCGGTCGTCGACCCCGAAATCACGAGGCGTGAGATCGTCTCCCGCATCGTTTCGGGTGAATACCGGAATGTCTCGTTCATCCACGAATCGCCGACATTTCCGTCGAGGACGTGACCGAGGCCATCCTGTCCGAGGCCACCCTGCCCCAGATCCCGCCCGAAGATATCGACCTCCAGGCATGCCGCCTCGATCACGCCCGCGATCTGCGCAAGCACGAGCGGACGTGACGAAGCCGGCAGCCTGCATCGCGCCGTCTCGAATGAACGTCACACCGTAAGCACGGTCGACCCCGTGGTCTTGCGCGCGGCGAGATCGGCATGCGCCCTGGCGGCGTCCTTAAGGGGATAGGTTTGGTGCACCTCAATCTTGACTGCACCGGACTTGACGACCTCAAACAGTTCGCCTGCCATCGCGACCAAACTTTCACGCTTGGCGGCATAAGTGAATAGCGTCGGCCGCGTGACGTAGAGCGAGCCCTTCTGGGCCAGCAGGCCGAGATTGAGCGGATCGACGGCGCCGGAGGACTGACCGAACAGCGCGGCAACGCCGAGCGGCGCGAGGCAGTCCAGCGATTTCAGGAACGTGTCTTTGCCGACCGAATCATAAACCACAGGCACCTTCTTGCCGCCGGTGATTTCGTCGACGCGCTTCACGAAATCCTCGCGCGTGTAGATGATGACATGGTCGCAGCCATGCGCCTTGGCGAGCTTCGCCTTCTCGTCGTTGCTGACGGTGCCAATCACGGTGGCGCCGAGGTGCTTGGCCCACTGGCTCAGGATCAGACCGACGCCGCCGGCCGCGGCGTGGAGCAAGATGGTGTCGCCGGACTTCACCCGATAGGTCTGCCGGATCAGATACTGCGTCGTCAGTCCCTTGAGCATCATCGCCGCCGCAGTCTTGTCATCGACACCGTCAGGCAGCTTCAACAAGCGGTCGGCGGGGATCAGCCGGGCCTCGGAATAGGCGCCGAGCGGCGAGGCGCCATAGGCGACCCGGTCGCCCGGCTTCAGATCGGTGACGCCTGGGCCGACTTCCTCGATGACGCCGGCCGCCTCGCTGCCGAGCCCGCTCGGCAGCTGCGCCGGATACAGGCCCGAGCGGTTGTAGATGTCGACGAAATTGAGACCAACGGCGGTTTGGCGGATGCGGGCCTCGCCCGGTCCGGGCTTGCCGACGTTGACCTCCTCCCAGACCAGGACTTCCGGGCCACCGGTCTTGTGAAAGCGAATGG
The DNA here is from genome assembly GCF_023073935.1 of Bradyrhizobium sp. 147. Classification (NCBI taxonomy): domain Bacteria; kingdom Pseudomonadati; phylum Pseudomonadota; class Alphaproteobacteria; order Hyphomicrobiales; family Nitrobacteraceae; genus Bradyrhizobium; species Bradyrhizobium sp. 147. The sequence goes on from NZ_JADPKL010000140.1 coordinate 18,329, forward strand.
CATGCGTCATGGGCGTTACTCCCTTATCGTTGCAGTGAAGTTCAGAGAACCTGATCGCACTGGGAAGTAGGCATTTGGTCCGGCCGTTACAGTACCGACGCGTAACAAGAATGTCACAGCGGCCGAGAAATGTCCGCCGTTCCGTCTCTGTTCGGAAGAGTTGATGACGGGCGCGGGGGCGAGTGGCAGTAGCCTTCACGCGGGGTTTGGTGGTCGCCTGCGAAGGAGAGCCGAGATGCCAGCTTATGTTCAGCATCATCAGGATGTCGAAATCGCGCCAGTGACTTGCCCCACCTGCATGGGGTTCCTGCCGATGTATGTCCGTGAGGTCGAACCGCATTGGAGTCTTGCCAAGATCGACCTTGTCTATGAATGCGCCGATTGCGGCGCCGAGGTCAGACAGACCATCCGCAAGCCGAAGCTGCTGCGGCACTGATCGCGCGCCGGCGCACCGTTCAACTATTTGCGTCAAGCGGAAAAAACGCCGCTCCCGCGGGTCTGGTGGCTCCCAAACGAGGCTTGTTCTTTGCCCGGAACGCAGGCAGAACAAGCCGCAAGCAGGACCTTTGGGAGCGCCCTTTCGTGGCTGATCAGAAGGCCTCGACCTCGATCGAGGCAGTGGAGAGCGGCCTCGCCGCGCAAGGTTATATCGCGAGCCGGCAGATCGCGACCGCCGTCTATCTGTCGCAACAGATCGAGAAGCCGATCCTGGTCGAGGGCCCGGCGGGCGTCGGCAAGACCGAGCTTGCCAAGGCGATTGCCGCTTGGCGCGGCATGAAGATGATCCGCCTGCAATGCTATGAAGGCCTGGACGAGGCCAAGGCACTCTACGAATGGAAATACGCCAAGCAGCTTCTCTACACCCAGATCCTGAAGGACAAGCTCGGCGAAGTCCTGGGTGGCGCGCAGACACTGCATGCAGCGCTCGACCAGCTCCACGATTTCGGTGACGTGTTCTTCTCGAAGGAATTCGTCGAGCCGCGGCCCCTGCTCCAGGCGCTGGAGCAGCCGGGCGGCTGCGTGCTCCTGATTGACGAAATCGACAAGTCGGATGCGGAGTTCGAATCGCTGCTGCTGGAGATCCTGTCCGACTTCCAGGTCACCATCCCCGAGCTCGGCACCGTCTCGGCGATCACGCCGCCGACCGTGATCCTCACCTCCAACAGCGAGCGCGACCTCGGGGATGCCTTGAAGCGACGCTGCCTGCATCTGCACATCGGCTTTCCCGAGCACAGGCTGGAAGAACGCATCGTCGAGAGCCGCGTGCCCGGCATCTCGCAGACGCTGCGCCGGCAGATGGTCGGTTTCATCCACGAGATCCGCTCACTCGATCTGAAGAAGCTGCCCTCGGTCAGCGAGACCATCGATTGGGCGCGCGTGCTGGTGCTGCTTCAGGCCACCGAACTCGATACCGAGATCGTCAGGGACACGCTCAACGTGCTCCTGAAATACGAAGCCGATATTGAAGCCGCGTCGCCGCAAGTTACGACCTTCATTGCCAAAGCGGCGCGGTCCAACGTCTTCGGTTGAGACCGATGCGCGAGAACCTCCATCGTTTTTTTCGGGCGGCCCGCGGCGCCGGCGTTCATGTCTCGCCCGCCGAAAGCATTGATGCGATGCGTGCGGTCAAGCAGGTCGGTTTCTCCGACCGCGCGATCTTGCGCGACGCCCTGCTGCTGACGCTCGCCAAGTCGCAGGACGAGAAGCTCGCACTCGGCGATTGTTTTGATCTCTTCTTCAGTCAGCCGGAACAGCGGCAGGATCAGCCTGAGGCCAGCAGCGATGACGCTTCGCAGGACCTGGATCAGTCGCCCTCATCGGACGCGGGCAGCGAAGCCGGTGAAGGTCAGCCTCCCCAGGAACTGGGCGCTCTTGCGCAGATGCTGCTGTCGCAGGATCGCAATGCGATCGCGGCGGCGATCGCCAGTGCCTCCGGTGTCGCCGCGCTGTCCGATATCCGCTATTCCACCCAGCGCGGCATCTTCTCCAGCCGCATCCTCGACGCCATGGGCCTCCTGCGCCTGCGGGACGATCTGGACCAACTGACCGCGACCAACCCGTCACTGGCCGAGCGTCTGCGCGCTGCGCTCGATGCCTTGCGCGAAGCGGTGCGCGACACGGTCTCCCAGGGGCTTGCGCTCTACGCCCGCGAGGAGGCCGAAAGCCTCCGCAACGAGATCCTGCGCAACGCGCCGCTCGCGCGCATCGAGCGGCGCCAGGTCGCCGAGATGCGTGCCCTCATCCGCCAGATCGCGCGCCGGCTGCGCGAGCGCTACTCGAAGCCGCGCAAGCGCCAGCGCCGCGGCCATCTCGACGTTCGCCGTACGCTCCGCCGCAACGCGGCCTGGGGCGGGGTGCCGTTCCTCACCGCCTGGAAACGCAAACATCGCGACCGGCCCAAGATCGTGGCCCTTTGCGACGTCTCCGGCTCGGTCGCCCAGGTCTCCGACTTCTTCCTGCTGTTGATCCACTCGCTGCATGAGGTGGTCGACGACGTCCGCTCCTTTGCCTTTTCCTCGCATCTGATCGAGGTCAGCGAGATCCTGGAGAACAACTCGCCGGAAGAGGCGATGGCCGAGATCATGTCCAAGGTCGGTTTCGGCTCGTCCGACTACGGCTCCTCGCTGGTCGATTTCGAGAAGGAGTTCATGAGCGCGCTGACGCCGCAGACCACGGTCATCGTGCTCGGCGACGCCCGCAGCAATAACCTCGACCCGCGCGCCGACATCCTGCGCCGTATCTCCGAGCGCTCAAAGCGGCTGGTCTGGCTCAATCCCGAAGGACGGCTCGCCTGGGGCTTTGGCGATTCCGAGATGCCGCGCTATGCGACCTTTTGCAGTGTCGCGCGCCAATGCGCCACCGCGCAGCAGCTCGAGCGCGCGGTGTCCGATATCGTGGCCACTTATCAGTGAAGGCCTAACACGCCCCTCTCTAAGGTTAGGCGGCGGTCAACTCGGCCCGGGCGATATTGCACTCCCGAAAGTGATACCCAATTTCGTCGAGCGCGCGCTGTTCCCATTCCTGGGCTTGCGCGAGCCAGAAAACCCGCCGCTCAAAATCGAGCGCGGCACGCTCGCGGCACAGAGATTCCTGACTGCGAATTTCCACCAGCCTGTTCATGCAGTCCACTCCTGCCTGTGAAGCCATTCCCCGCGAACCTAACAGGGCCCCGAGCGCTCCGTCTCATCATTTCTGTGCATATTGCGACGCAGAATGGGACAGTAGCTGTTCCCGTGCAGCGCAGCAGTTCGCGCCGCAACACAAGCCTAAATCATCAATATGTGATCGAGGTCTGGGACAATATTTGCGCTCAAACGATCTTAACTCCTATGACGCAATGAAGTGCGGCAATTCGGTGAAGAGACGTTCTAAACAACTCACCGAATTCCCGACTCATTGTCGTCGCATGGTGTTCATGCAGCGCCGCTAACAGAGGCGCGCAAACGTTACTATCGCTTGAGGCAGCATGAGCAACGATGTCGACTTCGATCTTTCGCCGGATCAATGGGAAGCGCTACGCACGCTTCGCAATCCGGCATCGAACGGTCGCCTCTCGAAAGCCTATCTGGTCGAAAGCCTCATCAAGCTCGGCCTTGTTGTCGTCAATGGCGGCGTGCCTGAGATGACGCCCACCGGACGCAAGGTGCTGGTCCGCGGATCGTGCCGGCTGCTGGATCTCGCAGCGTAGTGCGAACGGCGGTTGGCCGCCCTCACCCGAACATCAATTCTCGCCGAAATCGGATCAGATGACCTTGGCAGCAAGAGTGCTCGAGGGTGGCCCCGTCGACTGCTTAACCGAAGTTGCGGATCAGTCATTCCCATTGGAGGAGCGGCGTTCCATACGCCCTCCTCCAGACCGACAGGAAACGCGGGAACCAGGAGTGCGCCACAGCACCCTTGTAGGCCCAGGTGCGATATTTGAGGCCCCGCTCGGACAGCAATTCCTGATAGCCGCCATGGACCTCGGTTGCGGTCCGAATGTCCTTCAATATTCCCTGGGCGCAGGCCCGGTAGGTGTCGCTCCCCGAGAATTCGTCGTAATCCAGCATGCGATCCGCAAACTCGACGTTGAATGTCGGCCAGGATGAGCGTCCCTGGTAGGCGGGAGCCGCGATCTTGTGAATCATCTTGGTCTGCGGATTATCTGCCGACACCAGGAAGTGGAACGTGTTAGGGATGCGGAAGCGCGGCTCCGCAATGATTAAATCCGCCGTGGTCGCGAACAGCGCCCGCTCGCACTCCTCGTTCAGGTCCCAGAAGCCGCGATGCACGCTGACGAAATCCAGCGCAACCGAGGACGCCGGCGGAGCCGCCGGGCCGTCCAGCGAATGTCTGATATAGCCGTCCTTGCCGAACAGCCGGAGCAGGTCCTTCTTGTACTGCCCGAGGTGACGTCCCAGCAGCCGCTTTAGCTCATTCTCGTCCACGACTCCGAGCTGAATGCCCCACACGAACGTCGTGTACACACAGGCATTTGTGACGAACCGCCGTCGCTCGGCGCGGGTGTCGGTGGCTGCAGAGCGCGGGACGCGGGCATCGCATAACAAATATCTGGTGCCGCCATTGTCGAATGACTCCAGCTCGCTTGCGAGCTGCAGGATCGCCCGCTTCAGGTCGGCTCCGTATTCGGCCAACAGCAGACGGCCGGCATGCGCGCATTGCGACATCGCCAGATAGGACGATGCCCTGTCCTCCGCGGAAATCATCTGCTGGAGACCGGCAAGGATGCCGAGCAGCGTATCCGAAGGACGCGAGAAATAATTCACGCCGAGATACCGCCCGCGTCCCGCCGGCACGATGGTCGTGGTGACGACGCCAGCGCGAACCGCCTCCAGCAACAGAGTGCACGCTCTTTTCGAGCAGACGCGCCCGTCGCACCGCGTCCTGCGCATCCATGATGGTTTGGGGATCGAGAATGTCGGGATAGAACCAGGCGAAGTCGCGCGGATAGTACGCGCAGGCGTGCGGCGCCCCCGTGACCAGGAAAGCCTCGGTCGCCGAGAAGGCGCTGTCCATCGAGTGCCGGTAAAGGTCCGCGATGGCCGAGAGTGAATGAGGTGACTGCCTCAGGAATCGATCGCCGAGAAAATTCACCGCCTGAAGCGCGTTGGCAACGAAGGTCGCCGTCAGGCCCTGATAAAACCGGTTCTCACGACGTGATCGAAAAGAGGTGCCCCTGTTCATAGGTGTCTTCGAATTGTGTCTCGTGATCCCGGCAATAACGCCGCCACTTTCTAGAGCTGTCTGATTCGTGTCTCTATCGGGTGACTTGCGGGCTCGACTTACCTTCCCAGGGCCTGAAATTCTCGATCACCCGCAGCAGCACGCGGGCGCCAGCTTCGGCATCCGTCAGCTCGACATGCTCGTCCGGGTGATGACTGATGCCGCCGCGGCAGCGCACGAAGATCATGCCGACATCGGCAATGTCGATCATCGCCATGCCGTCGTGGCCTGCTCCGCTCGGCAGCTCGAATACGGAAAAGCCTTCCGCTCCGATCGCCTGAGCGATCTGCTCCTTGAGCCAGGGCGCACAGGGTGCCGTGCCGTTCTCGTGCGTGACGTCGAGCTGAAGCACCAATTGCCGTCGCTTCGCGACCGCCTCGATCTGGCGGACGATTTCGGCGACTGCACGCTTGCGATGCATGTCGATTGGCGCGCGCATGTCGATGGTGAAAGACACCTCGCCCGGGATGACGTTGGTCGCGCCGGGCCTTGCCTGGATGTATCCGACGGTCCCGACCAGCCCGCCGTCGTCGGTCCGGCAAAACTGCTCGATCGCGCCAATGCATTCGGCCGCGCCGGCGAGCGCATCACGCCGAAGCGCCATCGGCACCGTGCCGGCGTGCCCGGCCATGCCGGTCAGCCGCGCGGCAAGACGCGTCGCGCCCGCAATCGCGGTGACGACGCCGACAGGGCAGGTTCTGTGCTTCCAGCACCGGACCCTGCTCGATATGTAATTCAAGGTAGGCAATTAGCTCGCGCCGCGTCCGTGCAGCCGCGCCGATATGATCGGGGTCAAGGCCGAACGTGATGAGCGCATCGCGCATCGATACGCCGTCACGGTCGCGCGTGTTCAGGACGCTCTTGTCGAATGTGCCGGCCACCGCACGGCTGCCCAGCAGGGTCGAGGCGAAACGTACCCCCTCTTCATCGGCAAAGCCGACGACCTCGATCGCGAACGGGAAGCGCCTGCCGCGGCGGTTGAGATCTGCGACACAGGCGATCGCGGTGATCACGCCGAGAGGCCCGTCCCATTTGCCGGCATCGCGCACAGTGTCGTAGTGCGAGCCGAGCATCAGGCAGGGCGCACCCGGCCGCTCGCCTTCGTAGCGGCCACAGACGTTGCCGATCGCATCGAGATGCGCGCTCATGCCGGCCTCGCGCATCCAGCCCAGGATGAGGTCCGCGGCTTCGCGCAACTCCTTGCTCAGATAGATGCGGGTGAGCTTGCCGGCCTCTTCCGAGATCGCACCGAGCTCGTTGATGCGACGCACGATTTCTTCGCCGAGTGATGTCGTCTGAACGGCGTTCCCAGCAACCATCTCGGCGGGCTTTCCATCTTTCGGGGACCGCAGCAGCGGCGGTCCTGATGACAATCGATACAAGTTGGATGCGAGCGAAAATCGCGCACTGCGCTGTCCCAATCCGGGCGTGATTAGCATGAACGCGAGTAGCCCGCCGGCAGTCTCCCGGCATGCACACGCACGGACAGGTTAAAGCTGCTTAACTACATTGCATACAATTGGGAGTTACTGCCCATAAATTAATCTGTCGATATCCTGATCAGAATTCAGGCAGCATAGAGACTCCCATACTTTCAAGACGTTATCCGCAATTGAACGCTCGGCAGCCTGTGGCACGAAGCTTGCGACACTTGTCCCGAGCTCCGCCAGATCGGCGGCAGCCGCGAGATCGAAGCGGGCATCCGCCCAGGGGAGCAAGCAATGGATTTTGGCAGGATTTCACGACGGCATTTGTTGCAAGGCGGTACGGCCCTGACCCTCGGCGCCGCGGCTGGCCTCCGCCCGGCCTTCGCAGCCGAGACGACCATCGGCTTCATCTATGTCGGCTCGCGTGACGACTACGGCTACAACCAGGCGCACGCGCAGGGGGCAGCGGGGCTGAAGAAGATTCCCGGCCTCAAGGTCATCGAGGAAGAGAAGGTGCCGGAGACCGACGCGGTCGAGAAGACGATCGAGTCCATGATCAATCTCGACGGCGCCAGCCTGCTCTTCCCGACCTCGTTCGGCTACTACAATCCGCACATGATCAAGATGGCCAACAAGTACCCGAAGCTCCGTTTCGAGCATTGCGGCGGCCTGTGGAGCGACAAGGATCCGAAGAACGCCGGCAGCTATTTCGGCTATATCGACGAAGCTCAATACATCTGCGGGATCGTCGCCGGCTACACCTCGAAGAGCGGCAAGCTCGGCTTCGTTGCGGCCAAGCCCATCCCGCAGGTGCTGCGCAACATCAACGCTTTCACGCTCGGGGCCAGGCTCGCCAATCCCAAGGCGACCACGCAGGTCATCTTCACCGGTGACTGGTCGATGCCGGTCAAGGAAGCCGAAGCCACCAACAGCCTGATCGACCAGGGCGTTGACGTGCTCACCTGCCATGTCGACGGTCCCAAGACCATGGTCGAGAATGCGGCACGACGCGGCGCCTTCGTCTGCGGCTATCACACCAACCAGTCGCCGCTCGCGCCGAAGGCGTATCTCACCGGCGCGGAGTGGAATTGGGAAGCGCTCTATCCGAAGTTCGTGAAGATGATTGCCGCCGGCGAGAGCATCCCGAACTTCTACCGCGGCGGCCTCAAGGAAGAGATCGTCAAGACATCGCCCTATGGCGAAGCGGTTTCCGCAGAGGCCCGCAAGCACGCCGACGACGTAAAAGCCAAATTCCTGTCGGCTGAAGGCTACGCCATCTTCAAGGGAGGGCTGGTCGACAACAGGGGCAGGACCGTGATCGCGGCCGGCACCGATCGCGGTCAGAAGGATCCCGAGCTCGAGAAGATGGACTATCTCGTCGAGGGTGTGATCGGAGCCACTTCGTGACAACGGAAGCTGCGGATCCCCTTGACGCGGCCGGGACGATCGCCCCGGCCGCCGATCCCGGCTTTCTCCAGCGCCACGGCGCAACAATTGAATACATCCTCATCCCGGGCGCGGCGCTCGTCGGCGCGCTCGCGGTCTTCGGCATCTTCGTCGCGATGTTCGGCAAGAATCCGCTCGACCTCTATTTCTACATGTACTACGGCGCGTTCGGCACCTGGTTCTCCTGGCAGAACACGCTCACGCGCGCTGCTCCCTTGATCCTAATAGCACTCTGCACGGCGCTGCCCGCGCAGCTCGGCATGGTCATCATCGGCGGCGAAGGCGCGCTCCTGATCGGCGCATTGTCGGCAACCAGCGCCGCATTGGCGCTCCAGGGCCTGCCGCCGCTTGTCGTCCAGACTTCCATGGTCATCGCCGGCGTGATCGGCGGAGGCTCGTGGATCATGCTGTCGGGCGGCTTGCGACAGTATCGCGGCGTCAACGAGACCATATCGAGCCTCTTGCTCGTCTACATCGCGCTCGCAATCCTCAACCATCTCGTCGAAGGCGCGATGCGCGATCCCGCGAGCCTCAACAAGCCCTCGACGCGCGAGATCGGCGCCGCCAACATGATCGGCACCATTCCCGGCACCGATGTGCATTGGGGCCTGGTGTTCGGCCTGATCGCCGCGATCGCCGCCTACGTCCTGGTCTATCACACCGTGTTCGGCTTCGCCGCGCGGATTGCCGGCGGCAACATCCGCGCCGCGAAGATCGTCGGCCTCGGCGTCGACAAGCTGATACTGACCGTTTGCTTCCTTGCCGGCGGCGCCGCTGGCCTTGCCGGCATGGTCGAGGTCGCCGCCGTGCAGGGACGCACCAATGCCAACCTTGCGGCCGGCTACGGCTTCACCGGCATTCTCGTCGCCTTCCTTGCGCGGCAAAATCCGCTCGCCATCATCCCCGTCGCCATCCTGCTCGGCGGTATCAGCGCCAGCGGCGGCCTGCTGCAACGGCGCCTGGGACTGCCGGATGCGTCCGTGCTGGTGCTCCAGGGCATCATCTTCGTCTTCGTGCTGGCCAGCGATGCGCTCTACGGCCGCACCGGGTTCCTGAAGGGAAAATCCTGAGATGGCAGACGGATCGATCGGACTGTGGACCGTCCCGCTCGCCGTGCTCGGCGGCGCCATTCGCGTCTCCACGCCGTTCCTGTTCGTGAGCTTAGGGGAATGCATCACCGAGCGCTCCGGCCGCATCAATCTCGGCCTCGAAGGCACGTTGGTGATGGGCGCGATGAGCGCCTATGGCATCTACTATCTCACGGGCTCACCGTGGCTTGGCGTGCTCGCCGCCGGCATCACCGGCGCGCTTTTGGGCGCGCTGCACGCCGGCATCTGCTCGCTGCCGCGCGTCAACGACGTTGCAGTCGGCATTGCGCTGATGCTGTTCGGCACCGGGCTTGCCTTCTACCTTGGAAAGCCGCTCATCGAGCCCACCGCGCCGCGGCTGCCCGCCATCGATTTCGGCTGGTGGAGCGACGTCCCGCAGGTCCGCGCTGCGCTGCGTGTCAACGTCCTTTTCCTGATCGGCCTCGCGGTTGCGCCGATCCTGTACTGGGCCTTCCGCACCACGCGCTGGGGCCTGCTCATCCGTACCGCTGGCGAGAGCTCGGACGCCGCGCGCGCGATGGGCCACTCCGTGCTGCTGATCCGCCTGCGCGCCACCATGGTCGGCGGCTTCCTCGCCGGCATCGGCGGCTCGTTCCTCTCGCTGTTCTATCCCGGCAGCTGGAACGAGGGACTCTCCTCGGGCCAGGGCATCACGGCGGTCGCGCTCGTGATCTTCGCACGCTGGGATCCTCTGCTGTGCCTATGGGCCTCGCTCGCCTTCGGCGGCGCCGCGGCGCTGGGGCCGGCGCTGCAATCTGTCGGCGTCACCTCCGGCTATCACCTCTTCAATGCCGCGCCCTACATCCTGACGCTGGCGATCATGATCGTCACCTGCTCGCCCAAACGCACACTGACCGGCGCCCCGGCCGAATTGTCGATCACCCGCTAGAGAGCAGGATTATGCCCGAGCGCCACATCAAATCCGAACCCTATGCCTGGCCCTACAACGGCGATCTTCGTCCCGAGAATACGGCCCTCATCATCATCGACATGCAGACCGATTTCTGCGGCGTCGGCGGTTATGTCGACAAGATGGGCTACGACCTCTCGCTGACGCGGGCACCGATCGAGCCGATCAGGAAGCTGCTCGCTGTGATGCGCAGCCAAGGCTTCCATATCATCCACACCCGTGAAGGCCACCGCCCCGATCTCTCCGATCTTCCCGCTAACAAGCGCTGGCGCTCGCGCCAGATCGGCGCCGGCATCGGCGATCCCGGGCCCTGCGGCCGCATCCTGGTGCGTGGCGAGCCCGGCTGGGACATTATCCCGGAGTTGGCACCGCTGCCGGGCGAGCCGATCATCGACAAGCCGGGCAAGGGCTCGTTCTGCGCCACCGACTTGGAGCTGATCCTGCGCGTGCGCGGCATCGATAATATCGTGCTGACCGGGATCACGACCGACGTCTGCGTTCACACTACGATGCGCGAGGCCAACGATCGCGGCTTCGAATGCGTGCTGCTGCACGATTGTTGCGGTGCGACCGACAAGAGCAACCATGACCACGCGCTGAAGATGATCAAGATGCAGGGCGGCGTGTTCGGCGCGGTCTCAACCTCCGACGCCGTCATCGGAGCGATTTCGTGATCATCGGCGAAACCCCACCGCCGTCAGGCGCCTTCGGCGTCGACGCCGTCGCCATGACGATGCGCTTCGGCGATTTCCTGGCGCTGGACAATGTCGAGCTGAAAGTGCGGCCGGGCTCCTTCCACGCGCTGCTCGGCGAAAACGGCGCCGGCAAGTCGACCCTCGTCAAATGCATCATGGGCTATTACCACGCGACCGAAGGCGGCATCCTCGTCGGCGGGCGCGAGCAGGCGATCGGCAATCCGAAGGAGGCTCACGCGCTCGGGCTCGGCATGGTCTATCAGCATTTTACGCTGGTGCCCGCGATGACCGTCGCGGAAAACCTCGTGCTGGCCCGCGACGACGTGCCGGCCGTGGTGAACTGGCCGAAGGAGATGAAGGAGCTCGAAGCGTTCTTGAGCCGCATGCCCTTCAAGGTGCCGCTCGGCGCGAAAGTCGCGGACATCTCTGCCGGCGAACGGCAGAAGTGCGAGATCCTCAAGCAGCTCTGCCTCAAGCGTCGCTTCTTGATCCTGGACGAGCCGACCTCGGTGCTAACGCCGGCAGAAGCCGACGAGGTGCTCGGCATGCTCCGCGATATGGTCGTCAGGGGCGAGCTGACCATCCTGATGATCACGCACAAGTTCCGCGAGGTCATGGCCTTCGCCGATGACGTCACGATCCTGCGCCGCGGAAAGCTCGCTGGAGCCGGCAAGGTCGCCGAGCTCACGCCGGACGCGATGGCACGCACCATGATCGGCGCCGAGCAATTGACGGTGCAGCCGCCGCGCACCGGCGCGGCTGGCCAAGCCAGGCTCGAGCTGCAAAAGCTTCGCGCACTCGACGATGCCGGCGCAGTCGCCGTGCATGACGTCTCGCTCACCGTCCGCGCCGGCGAGATCGTCGGCATTGCAGGTGTTTCTGGCAACGGCCAACGCCAACTGGTCGAGGTGCTGGCGGGCCAGCGCGAGGCCGAAAGCGGCGAGATCCGTGTTGCCGGCGATCCCTACCGCGCCAGCCGTGAGGAAATGCGGCGGCACAAGATGTCGCTTCTGCCCGAGGAGCCGCTGAAGAACGCCTGCGTCGGCGGCATGAGCGTCGCCGACAACATCGCCTTCCGTGAATTCGACCGTGCACCCTTCGCCCGTGGCGGCTGGTGGCTCAATCGCGGCGCCTTTCGCGACGACGCCAGGACGAAGATCGCGCAGTACAAGATCAAGACCCGCACGCCGGACACGCCGATCTCGGCCCTGTCGGGCGGCAACGTGCAACGCGCCGTGCTCGCCCGTGAGCTAGGCGGCGATGTCGAGGTTCTGATCGCGGCCAATCCCTGTTTCGGCCTCGACTTCGCCGCGGTGGCGCAGATCCACGCCGAGATCATGGCCGCGCGCAACCGCGGCGCCGCCGTGCTGCTCGCCAGCGAGGACCTTGATGAGCTGCTCGAACTGTCCGACCGGCTGGTGGTGATGTTCCACGGCGAATTCGTGTATGAAGCACCGACCAGCGAGGCCGATCTCACCGTGATCGGCCGGCACATGGCGGGACACTGACCAGGGACTAGCGATGAGCGGCGCATCCGAGTGGGACGAGCACTTTCTGCGTCTAGCCTTCGCGGTCGCCCGCCGTTCCCTCACCCACGGCAATCATCCCTTCGGCTGCATCGTCGTCGATGCCGACGGCAACGTGCTGATCGAGACCGAGAACGGCTATCTGCCGGATCATGACGGCACCGCGCATGCCGAGCGCCTGGCGGCGACGCAGGCCTGCCGCACGCTCAGTCGCGAGGTGTTGGCGATGGCGACGCTCTATTCCTCCGCAGAACCCTGCGCGATGTGTTCTGGCGCGATCTACTGGGCCGGCATCGGCCGCGTGGTCTACGGTCTCAGCGAGCACCGCCTGCGCGGCCTTACCGGCAACCATCCGGAGAATCCGACGCTCGACCTGCCCTGCCGCGAGGTCTTTGCCAGCGGACAGCGCCCGACCGAGGTGGTCGGGCCTTTGCTGGAGGACGAGGCCGAGGCGCTGCACGAGGGCGTGTGGACGAAGTAGCAGCATATCCAAAAGGGATGACGCCGCGGAGGTTCGACGCGGCGCCATCGTCTTTCACCTGGAGAGCGTCAGATGACTAGAACTTTACGGTGATACCGGAGTAGAGCGAGGACTCGGTGCAGGAGCCGGTGCTCACCGTCCGGCCACCGACGGCCGTGGTACAGCCGACGGCAAGATTGTGATCGAGGCCGAATTTGTTCTGCCAATAGCGATAGGCCACCCAGACATCCACGAAGTGGGAGTACTTGTCACCCCAGGCTGCCTTCGAGGCATCGAAGGTCAGACGGATCGGTTCTGAGTTTAGCTCAACCGCGGTGTTGTAGACGCCATTCGCCGGGCTGTAGGGCAGCGGTTCGGTGTCGGTGCCCTTCTTGCCGTACCAGCCGGCACGGCCGCTGATCGAGAAGTACTGCACGTTCGGCGGCAGGAAGCCGAGGTCCATGTAGTAATTGACTTCGACAGCCCAGGTCGGCTTGAACGACGTGTTGCCGTCCGCCAGACACGTGATTCCGGGAACGCCCGGGCCGAACAGGCCACACTGGCTGAAGGAATTGTGGTTGGCGAACTCCCAATAGACCAGCGGCGCGACGTTGATGTAGCCCTTGTAGGGCAGGTCGAACGCAAACTGCAGACCGCCGACGACGTCGCGCTTGGCGGCGCCGAAATACCTGTTCTCGGTATTGGCGTCCATGCCGACTTCGAACGAGATGTTGTGCAGCGGCCCCGCGCTGAAAGCCTTGGTGTCGAAGAGCTCGTTCCAGCCGAAAGTCGAACGGAACAGGCCATAGATTTCGGTCGCCCCGGCGCAGGATGCCGGCGTGCCGAAGATCGTGCCCGCATTGGTGCACGGCCCCGCCGGGTCATTGTGATCCGACTTGTACATCGAGATGGTGAAGAAGTTCGTGCCGTACGCCCAGGCGTCGAAATGGGTGAACGAGTAGACCTGCTTTGTGGTCTTGCTGTTGATCGACCCATCCGGCCGGAACGACCACGCGCCCGGCTGCGAAGCGTTGAAGATGTACGAGAAGGTGACGCGGTTATCGATGACCAGGAAGAACGGAAGGTCCGGCGCCTTCTTGGCCGCCTTCACCGGCAGATCCGCCGCCTGAGCTAGGCCACCGCTGGCCAGCGTAGCAAGTGACAGCGCCGCTGCTGCCATTGCCGTGTAACGAAACGACATCCTGAATACCCCCAAGTTTGGACGTTTAAAAATGAACGTCCCTGGGTGCGACACTTGCGCCGATCTCCCGGAGTGCGAAGCCTCAACTTTTCACATGGCGTGCCGTTTGTTTCGGCAGCACGCGACGAATCAGGGAGGAGATTTCAAAGTGCCCGCACGCGGTAAGCACGAGCGGCGAGGATCGCTATTGCCGAACATTCCCGATTGTTTTTATTCGGATTTTCTGATCGCGCCCCGAGTTGAAGCAGCCGTCGCGACCGCTGTGCTCTGAGCGATGGATGGACGGCCCTACGATTGCTCAACATGGCGTCAAGCTTGCCCAGAGGGTTCCGATTTGGCGTGAACCGTCACAAAATTGCAACAGGCACCGCAGCGATCGTCACTCGATACCCATGGACCGGCACACGGCACTGCCACGCCTGCCGCGGCGTTGAGCAAGGCATGACGCTTTTTCGCATCTTACGCGGCGGGTCAAACTAGCTCAGTATTGAGCCACTTCATCCATGCCGATGCATCAGCGAATGTTCGATCCGACGCTTCAAGGCCTGCATTCCAGCGAGCCCCCGCTGCTTCAAACGGTTGGGCTCACCAAACGCTATGGGGACTTCATCGCCAACGATTCCATCGACATCGAGATCCGGCCGAGGGAAATCCACGCGTTGCTCGGCGAGAACGGCGCCGGCAAGTCGACGCTGGTCAAGGCAATCTACGGATTGATCCAGCCCAGCGCGGGCGAGATCCGCTGGCACGGCGAACCAATCGTGCTGTCCGGTCCCTCCGACGCGCGCAGCCGCGGCATCGGCATGGTGTTCCAGCATTTCTCGCTGTTCGACAATCTCACCGTCGCCGAGAACGTCGCGCTCGGCCTCGATGGCAAGGAACCCTTCAAGGACATGTCGGCGCGGCTGGAGCAGGTGTCGAAGACCTACGGACTGCCGCTCGATCCCCGGCGCGAGGTCTGGCAATTGTCGGTCGGCGAGCGCCAACGTATCGAGATCGTCCGCGCGCTGATGCAGGATCCGAAATTTCTGATCCTGGACGAGCCCACCGCGGTGCTGACGCCGCAGGAGGCCGACCAGCTCTTCATCGTGCTGGAGCGGCTCAAGGCCGAAGGCCGCGCCATCCTCTATATCAGCCACAAGTTAGACGAAGTGAAGCGGCTGTGCGACACCGCAACGATCCTGCGCGGCGGCAGGAACATCGAGACCTGCAATCCCCAGCGCGAGACCGCCGCCTCGCTCGCGCGCATGATGGTCGGCGGCGAGATCAAGCAAGTGAGGGCCGCATCCGGTCGCAAGACCACTGTGCCGCGGCTCGTCGTCAACGATCTCTCGCTGGCCCCTGCCGGGGCGCATGGCGTGCGGCTCGAGCACATTTCGTTCGAGCTGAAGGGCGGCGAGATCCTGGGCATCGCCGGCGTCGCCGGCAACGGCCAGGATGAGCTGTTCGCCGCGCTGTCCGGCGAGCGCCTGTCGAAGGACCCCGGCACCGTCGTGATCGAGGGTATCGCCGCCGGCCACCTCTCGATCACGCAGCGGCGCAAGCTGGGCGCCGCCTTCGTTCCCGAGGAGCGGCTCGGTCACGGCACTGCACCGCGCATGAAGCTGTCCGAGAATGCGCTGCTCACCGGGCATGCCGCCAGCGGCATGGTTCGTCACGGCTTCATCGATACCGCGGCGACGCTCAAGACCGTCGACCGCGCGACCGAAACGTTCGACGTGCGCAAGGCCAGGCGCGATCCGGAAGCAGCATCGCTTTCCGGCGGCAATCTGCAGAAATTCATCGTCGGACGCGAGATCCTGCGTAACCCCGCGGTGCTGGTGGTGAGCCAGCCGACCTGGGGCGTCGACGCCGGCGCCGCCGCAATCATCCGCCAGGCGCTGCTTGATCTCGCAACCGCAGGCGCCGCGCTGCTCGTAACCAGCCAGGACCTCGACGAGCTCGCGGAGATCGCCGACCGCATCGCCGTGATGTTTCACGGCCGGCTGTCGGCTCCACTCGCCGCCAGCGAGGCGAGCCGCGAAAAGCTCGGTCTTCTGATGGGCGGCAGCAGCCTGGAGCCGAAGGAAGCCACGCATGCAGTTGGTGCTTGAGAAGCGCGCCGAGCGCTCCAACACGATCGCGCTGATCTCGCCGCTGATCGCGATCGGCCTGACGATCATGACGATGGTCATCCTGTTCGCGATCCTCGGCAAGAATCCGCTGCTCGCGTTGCATGCCTATTTTATCGCGCCCCTGACCGATGGCTACTCGCTCCAGGAGATCGCCGTGAAGGCGACACCGCTGGTGATGATCGCGATCGGGCTCTCGCTCTGCTATCTCGCCAATGCCTGGAATATCGGCGCCGAGGGACAATTCCTGATCGGCGCCGTCGCCGGAAGCTGGATCGCGGTGAAGACGCAAGGTACTGACGTCGGCGCTTGGGTTTTGCCGGCCATGCTCGTGCTCGCCGCCGCCGCGGGCGCACTCTATGCGCTGATTCCGGCGATCTGCAAGGTGAAGTTCGGCGCCAGCGAAATCCTGACCAGCCTGATGCTGGTCTATGTCGCCGACCTCTTCCTCGACTATCTCGTGCGCGGGCCCTGGCGCGATCCGCACGGCTTCAACTTCCCGACCACGGCCGAGTTCGATCCGATAGCGACGGTGCCGCTGCTGATCGAAGGCGGCAGGCTGCATCTCGGCGCGATGATTGCCCTGCTCGTCGTCGCAGCCGTGGCGGTCCTGCTGGGGCGCACCATCAAGGGCTTTGAGATCCGCGTGGTTGGCGCAGCGCCGCGTGCCGCGCGGTTCGGCGGCTTCAATGCCAACCAGCTCGTCATCCTCACCTTCGCCATCTCCGGCGCGCTGGCGGGCCTCGCCGGCATCATCGAGGTCGCGGGCCCCGTCGGGCATCTTCAGCCCGGCATTTCGCCTGGTTACGGCTTTACTGCGATCATCGTGGCCTTCCTCGGCCGGCTAAACCCGCTTGGAATATTAATTGCAGGCCTGTTCCTCGCATTGACCTTTATCGGCGGCGAGCAGGCACAGATCGCGATGAAGATTCCGTTGGATGTCACCAAGGTTTTCCAGGGCATTTTGCTGTTCTACGTGCTCGCCTGCGATTCCCTCATTCTCTACCGTTTCAAGCTGGTCTTCCCGAACCGACAGGTGACCCGTGGAGCTGGTTGAGGCCATCATTCTCGCGGTGCTCGCGGCGTCGACGCCGCTGCTGATTGCTGCGACCGGTGAGCTCGTGACCGAGCGCTCCGGCGTGCTCAATCTCGGTGTTGAGGGCATGATGATCGTCGGTGCGGCCTGCGGCTTTGCCGGCGCGTGGCTCACCGAATCCACCTTCATTGGTGCGCTGTTCGGCATCGTCGCGGGCACGTTGATGTCACTGATCTTCGCGCTGATGACGCTCGGGCTCGCCGTCAACCAAGTTGCGACGGGTCTCGCGCTGACCATCCTCGGCATCGGGCTCTCCGGCCTGATCGGCGCCGGCTTCGTCGGAGAGCGCATCACGCCGGCAGTGCACCTCACCATTCCCGGCGTCACCGAGATCCCGCTGATCGGGCGCGTGCTGTTCGGCGAGGACGGTTTCGTCTACTTCTCGGTCGCACTGATCGTCGGCGTCTGGTGGTTCCTGCACCGCACGCGTGCGGGATTGATCCTGCGCGCCTGTGGCGACAATCATGCCTCCGCGCATGCGCTCGGCTATCCCGTGCTGCGCATCCGCACCTTTGCCGTCATGTTCGGTGGCGCCTGCGCAGGGCTTGCGGGCGCTTATCTGCCGCTGGCCTATACCCCGTTCTTCATTCCCGGCATGACGGCAGGCCGCGGCTGGATCGCACTGGCGCTGGTCGTGTTCTCGTCCTGGCGGCCGGGCCGGCTCGTCGTTGGTGCTTATCTCTTCGGCGCCGTGACGATCCTGCAATTGCACGCACAAGGCTGGGGCGTCGGCATTCCCTCGCAGTTCATGTCCGCGCTGCCCTATCTCGCAACCGTTATCGTCCTGGTCCTGCTCTCCCGCGCGCGCACCGGCGGCTCGACCGCGCCGGCCGCGCTCGGCACCGTGTTCGTGCCTGACCGCTGAGTTTTCATTTCCGCAGCGTGCGCGATGGGGCGCGCGCGTTGCGGATCATGGCTTTCCCCTGATGTTTGGAGACTGATGATGAGGAAATCACTTCTTGCGCTGGCTGCCGGGCTTTTGCTTGGCGGGAGCTTCGGTGCAGCGTCCGCCGCCGACAAGCTGAAGGTCGGCTTCATCTATCTGGGTCCGATCGGAGACCTCGGCTGGACCTATCAGCATGATCTCGCCCGCCAGGCGCTGGTGAAGGAATTGGGCGATAAGATCGAGACCACCTATCTCGAGAACGTGCCCGAAGGCCCGGACGCCGAGCGCTCCATCGAGCAGCTCGTCCGCGCCGGCAACAAGCTGATCTTCACGACATCATTCGGCTACATGGACCCGACGCTCAAGGTCGCCAAGAAGTACCCGAACGTGCATTTCGAGCACGCCACCGGCTACAAGCGCAACCCGAACATGTCGACCTATTCGGCGAAATGGTATCAGGGCCGCTACATTCAAGGCCTGATCGCGGCCAAGATGTCGAAGTCCGGCGTGCTGGGCTATATCGGCTCGTTCCCGATTCCGGAAGTCGTCTCCGGCATCAACGCGACGATGCTGGCGGCGCAGACCATCAACCCGAACATCAAGGTCAAGATCATCTGGGCCAACACCTGGTTCGATCCGGGCAAAGAGGCCGACGCCGCCAAGGCGTTGATCGATCAGGGCGCCGACGTCATCATGCAGCACACGGATTCTCCGGCCGCGATGCAGATCGCGAGCGAGCGCGGCAAGCTCGCCTTCGGCCAGGATTCCGAGATGATCAAGTTCGGACCCAAGACCCAGCTGACCTCGATCCTCGACACCTGGGGCCCCTACTACATCGAGCGCGTCAAGGCCGAGCTCGCCGGCACCTGGAAATCCGAGGACACCTGGGGCGGCCTCGACAGCCACATGTTCGCGATGGCGCCCTATACCAACATGCCTGATGACGTGAAGAAAATGGCCGAGGATGCCCAGGCCGCGATCACAGCCGGCAAGCTGCACCCGTTCAAATGCCCGATCATTGGGCAGGACGGCAAGCCGGTCGAGTGCAAGGGCGGCGATCACCTCGATGACGGCCAGATTCTCGGCATGAATTTCTACGTGAAGGGCATCGACGACAAGCTTCCGGGCAAGTAGCACGCTTCTTGCTTTGACCAGATCACCTGCTCCTCCCGGAGGAGGTTCGGAGGGGGTGGCCAGAAGCACCCGGCACTTGTGGTCGCCCCCTCTTTTATCTCAGATGCATGCTGCGCGCCGCCGAGCTGTGGCGGCGGATGAGGTCCGCCACATCGAGGCCCGGGATGGCGCCATCAACCACGGCCCATCGTCCCGCAACCATCACCCGATCGGCCCGATGCGCCCCGCACAGCACCAATGCCGCCAGCGGATCGCCATGGCCGGAGAAGCGCAGCTCGTCGAGCTTGAACAGCGCGAGATCGGCGGCCTTGTCGACCGCGATCTCGCCGAGTTCCGGACGGCCCACGCACGCCGCCGAGCCCCTGGTGGCCCAGCGCAGCGCGTCCTTGTGGCTGACCTTTGTCACGCCGTAACGGGCCCGTTGCAGCAGGAATGCGGCGCGCACCTCCTGCATCAGGTTCGACCCGTCGTTGGAGGCTGAGCCGTCGACGCCGATGCCGACGCCGACGCCGGCCTCCTCCATCTCGCAGACGGGACA
The DNA here is from genome assembly GCF_023073935.1 of Bradyrhizobium sp. 147. Lineage (NCBI taxonomy): Bacteria > Pseudomonadati > Pseudomonadota > Alphaproteobacteria > Hyphomicrobiales > Nitrobacteraceae > Bradyrhizobium > Bradyrhizobium sp. 147. Next base: position 38,091 of record NZ_JADPKL010000140.1, read on the forward strand.
GCAGCCGGACGCCAGCAGCTGGTTGCTGCACGCGCAATGGCTGATCGTCGTCCTGGCCTTACCGAGCCGCTTGATCTCGTCGGCTTTGAAGAAAATTCCGTGAGCGAGCCAGGTTCGCGCATGCAGCCAGCCGCATTGTTCGAGATAGTCGAGCGGGCGGCAGCCATACATCTGCTCGCAGAACTTGTTCTCGTCCTCGGTCTCGGCGAGATGGGTGTGCAGGCGCACATCGAGCTTGTCGGCGAGCTCGGCAGTGGCGCGCATCAAGGATGTCGTCACGGAGAATGGCGAGCACGGCGCGAGCGCGATCTGCACCATCGCATCCGCACCGCGCTGATGATGCTTGGCGACCACGCGCGCGCTGTCGGCGAGAATGGTGTCCTCGTCCTGCACGACGCTGTCGGGCGGCAGGCCGCCGTCGCGCTGCGACAGGTTCATCGAGCCGCGCGTGAGCAACACGCGCACACCGAGCCGCTCCGCCACCGCCACCTCGATATCGACAGCGTCTTCGAGACCTGCCGGGAATACGTAATGGTGATCGGTCGTCGTCGTGCAGCCCGACAACAGCAGTTCCGACATCGCGACGATGACGCCGAGCTCCAGCGCCTCCGGCGTCAGCTTCGCCCACACGGGATAAAGCGCCTGGAGCCAGGGAAACAGCTCGCGATCCATCGCCGCCGGCAGCGCCCGCGTCAGCGTCTGGTAGAAATGGTGATGTGTATTGATGAGGCCGGGCAGTACGACGTGTTCACCGGCATCGAACACCGCGACATCCGCGGTCGCAGGCGTCCCGCCAGCCGGCACCAGTTCGACAATCCGGCCATCCTTCACCACGACCCCGCGCTCGGCCCCGTCGGCGAGGACGGCCAGGGGGTCCCTGATCCAGATCGCACTTGCGTCGGTCATGATTGCCGCTTCTCCTCACATCCCTGATGGCGGGCCTGCAAGGCCGAGGCCAGGCCCATTGCGTTCCGGCTGCGACTTGTTGTTGCGACTTGGCTCCGGTCTTGCAAGACTTTCTCTTGCCCGATTCACCCGGCGGAAGCGGTGGCGCAGCCATGGATTTGAATACCATCACAGCAGTCGCCCATCCGCAAACACGCGCACAGCTGCCTGCCTGGACGGCAGGCGACGCTTGGCTCGCGGGCGGCACCTGGCTGTTCTCGGAGCCGCAAATACACCTGAGGCGGCTGATCGATCTCACCGACCTGAAATGGCCGGCGCTGACGATCACCGAGAGCCATCTCAGCATCGCCGCCACCTGCACCATCGCAGAGCTCGATAGTCTCGCCTGCCCGTCCGACTGGCTCGCGGCGCCGCTGATCGGCCAGTGCTGTCGGGCCTTCCTTGCTTCGTTCAAGATCTGGAAGACGGCAACGGTCGGCGGCAATCTCTGCATGTCGCTGCCCGCGGGACCGATGATCTCGCTCACATCAGCGCTCGAGGGCATCTGCACCATCTGGAAGGCCGACGGCGGTGAACAGAGGATCTCCGTCCCCGACTTCGTCACCGGCAACCAGCGCAACCGCTTGACGTCAGGCGACCTGGTCCGGCAGATCGATATCCCGATTGCCGCGTTGAGGCGCCGTACCGCGTTTCGCCAGATCTCGCTGGCGCCTGTCGGCCGCTCAGCGGCGCTTCTGATCGGCAGCCTCGATCCGGACGGCACGCTGACTTTGACGGTGACCGCATCGACGGTGCGGCCGATCCAGCTCACCTTTCGCAACAGCCCGGACCCGAATGCGCTTCGCGATGTGATCGCGCAGCAGATCACGGACGACCTGTACCATACCGACATCCATGGTAAGCCGCTCTGGCGCAAGCACATGACGCTGCGGCTCGCGGAGGAGATCCGCGGCGAGCTCCTGGGGGGATCGCCATCATGAGCTTCGAAGTCAACGGCAAGGCGTTTGCGCAGGAGCCGCGCGCCGGCCAGTGCTTGCGCACGTTCCTGCGCGAGCTCGGCCATTTCGGCGTGAAAAAGGGCTGCGATGCCGGTGATTGCGGAGCCTGCACGGTGCTGCTGGATGGCGAGCCGGTACATAGCTGCCTGATCCCGGCGTTCCGCGTCCAGGGGCGCACCGTCACCACGATCGAAGGTCTTGGCGGGGACCACGGCGTTCATCCGATGCAGCAGGCGTTCCTCGATGCGCAAGGCTTTCAATGCGGCTTCTGCACCGCCGGCATGATCCTGACCTGCGCCTCGCTGAACCAGGCGCAGCGCACCGATCTCGGCATAGCGTTGAAGGGCAATATCTGCCGCTGCACCGGTTATCGTTCGATCGAGGATGCGATCCTCGGCAAGACCAATGTCGAGGCGAGCGTCGAGGCCGGCGCCGCATTCGGCCGCAGCCTGCCGGCCCCTGCAGGTCCCGACATCGTGCGCGGCAAGGCGCGCTACACCTTCGACACCGCCATCGACGGACTGCTGCACATCAAGCTGCTGCGTTCGCCTCATGCCCACGCCAGGATCGTTGCGATCGACAAGTCGGGCGCCCTTGGCGTCCCCGGGGTCCAGGCCGTGCTGACGCATGAGGATGCGCCGCCTGTCCTGATTTCGACCGCGCGGCATGAGAAGGAGTGGATGGATCCCGAGGACACCCGCATCCTCGACGACGTCGTCCGCTTCGTCGGCCAGAAGGTTGCCGCCGTCGTTGCCGAGAGCGAAGCGGCCGCCGAGGAGGCGTGCCGTCGGCTGAAGGTCGATTACGAGATCCTGCCCGCGCTGATTGATCCGGAGCAGGCGATGGCGCCGGGCGCGCCCGTCGTTCATCCTGCCCGCACCATCGCGAACCGCGTCGCTGACGCCCAGCGCAATCTCGTCGCGGAGACGCATGGCGAATTCGGCGACGTCGCCGCTGCGCTCGCGACCTCCGCCGTCACCTTCGAGGGCACCTTTCACAGTCATCGTGTGCAGCACGCCGCATTGGAGACCCATGGCGGCCTGGCCTGGCTCGACGACGCGGGCGTGCTCAACGTCCGCACCTCGACGCAGGTCCCGTTCCTGACCCGGCGTGCGTTGGCCGATATCTTCAGGCTTCCCATGGACAAGGTCCGCGTGTTCTGCGAGCGCGTCGGCGGCGGCTTTGGCGGCAAGCAGGAGATGTTCGTCGAGGACGTCCTGGCGCTCGCTACGCTCAAGACCGGGCGGCCGGTGAAACTCGAGCTGACCCGCGAGGAGCAGTTCATCGCGACCTCGACGCGCCACCCGATGCGGGTCCACATCAAGGCCGGCGCGGATGCCGCAGGCAAGCTCACCGCGCTCCAGCTCGACGTGCTCTCCAACACGGGCGCCTATGGCAATCACGCCGGCCCCGTGATGTTCCACGCGCTGGCGGAATCCATCAGCGTCTATAATTGTCCGAACAAGCGCGTCGACGGCGCCGCCGTCTACACCAACACGGTGCCGGCGGGTGCGTTTCGTGGCTACGGCCTGCCGCAGGCATTGATCGCGGTGGAGGCCGCGATCGACGAGCTGGCGAAGCAGCTCGGCATCAGTCCCTACGAAATGCGCCGGCGCAACATCGTCAGGCCCGGCGATCCCATGCTGTCGCCGCCGCCGTCCGAATATCACGACGTCGTCTATGGCTCCTACGGGCTCGACCAGTGCCTCGACCTCGTCGAGCGCGCGATGCAGGCCGATGGCCCGCAACCGGACCTGTCGCCGGAATGGCTGATCGGCGACGGCATCGCGCTGACCATGATCGACACGGTGCCCCCGGCGGGCCATATCGCCGACGCTATGATCGCGCTCAACGACGACGGCAGTTTCGACCTGACCGTCGGCACTGCCGAGTTCGGCAACGGCACCAGCACCGTGCACCGGCAGATCGCGGCAACGACGCTTGCGACCACCGTCGACAGGATCCGCCTGCGCCAATCCGACACCGCCCATGGCGGGCACGACACCGGCGCCTATGGCAGCGCGGGCATGTTTGTTGCCGGCAAGGCGACGCATGCGGCGGCCATCCAGCTTGCGACCGAGCTGAAGGCGACGGCCGCAGACGCCTGGCTGTGCGATGCTGGGAGCTGCGCGCTTGAAGCTGACGCCGTCGTTAGCGGCGTCCGGCGCATGCCTTTTACGGAGCTGGCGAAGCTCGCGCGCGAACGGAGACAGCCGTTGGCAGGCATCGGCAATTCGGACGGCACCCCCCGCTCGGTCGGCTTCAACGTGCAGGGTTTTCGCGTTGCCGTGAACAAGGGCACCGGCGAGCTCAAGATTCTCAGGAGCGTGCATGCGGCCGACGCCGGCGTCGTCGCCAATCCCATGCAATGCCGCGGGCAGGTCGAAGGCGGTGTCGCGCAGGCGCTCGGCGCCGCGCTCTACGAGGAGATGGTGATCGACGCAGACGGCCGCGTCAGCAACCCGAAGTTCCGCGACTACCACCTGCCCTCCTATGCCGACGTGCCCCGCACCGAGGTGTTCTTCGCCGAGACGTCCGACACGATCGGACCGCTGGGCGCGAAATCGATGAGCGAGAGTCCGTACAATCCGGTCGCGGCCGCGCTCGGCAACGCGATTGCCGATGCCACCGGCATCCGCTTCACCGCGCCGCCCTTCAAGCCGGACCGGCTGTTTCCAGCGCTGCTCGAGAAGTTTGGCGGCTAGAGCGGGATGGTTCGCTTCACCTCTCCCGTAGGGAGAGGTCGGAACGCATCGAAGATGCGATCCGGGTGAGGGGTTTGGGTCTCACTGAGTCCCACCGCCCCTCACCCGGATTGCTGCGCAATCCGACCTCTCCCCGTCGGGGAGAGGTGAACCAACGACAGCCCATCGAACTTACATGCTTTAGCTGCCGCGATAGGTCGAATAGCTCCACGGCGTGACCAGGAGCGGCACGTGATAGTGCCCCTCCGGCTCGCTGACCGCAAAGCGCAGCGGAATTTCGTCGAGGAACGGCGGGTCGGACAACGGCACGTTACGCTCGGCGTAATATCTGGCAACGCTGAACCTGAGCTCGTAGCGGCCGATCGGCACGGGGCGACCGCTGATCAGCGGCTGATCCGTGCGGCCGTCCGAGTTGGTCACAGTGCGCGCAATGACACGGCTCTCGCCGAGGCTCGCAAGCTCGACCAGCTCGACCGGGATGCCGGGCGCGGGCTTGCCCGTGTGATTGTCGAGCACATGCGTCGACATCCGGCCGTGCACCTTCAGCTTGTCGCGGGCGACGATGAGCTGATCCAGCCGCAGCGCGGAGATGCGGCCGATCTCCTCGATCGCACGCCTTGTCTCGGTCTTGACGATGTTGAGCAGCCGCGTCTCGAAGTCACGCAAGATCGAATCCCTGCTGTGACGGCGCACGCAGACGATATAGGGGAAGCCGAACTTGTCCCGATAGGCATTGTTGACGCGCTCGAACGCCGCGAATTCGGCGTCCGACAGGCGGTCGAGGCCGGCGCTGTTTTGCTCGTCGGTCGATTCCGCCGTGAGACCGGCGGCGCGCTGCGTCTTGTTGGCAAGATCGGGATGCGCACGGATCAATGCCAATTGCACGTCCGGTTCAGCGCTCTGGATCGCCGCCATCAGCGCGGCGTGCAACTGGTTGATGCCCGCGAACGGCCGCTTGCCGGCGAGCTGCTCGGCGATCCATGGCGAATATTCGACGACGTTGGCGAGTGCCGCGACGAAATCGGCTTTGCTTGCGGCGTTGAGGTCGGCCAGCGAGATCTGCGACATCACCCTCTCACTCGATCTCGAATGCGTCGGCCGCAAGGTGCGCGTGCTTGTCGTGCCAGTGCTGCGCGATCTGCAATCGCGTCGGCACCCAGACGCGCTCGTGCCTGCCGATGTAATCCAGGAAGCGCATCAGCCCCGCAGCGCGGCCAGGCCGGCCGGCAAGGCGGCAGTGCAGACCGACCGACATCATCTTCGGCGCGGTCTGCCCTTCGGCATAGAGCACGTCGAAGGCATCCTTCAGATAGGTGAAGAACTGCTCGCCGTCGGCAAACCCTTGCGGGTTGATGAAGCGCATGTCGTTGGCATCTAACGTGTAGGGAATGATTAGCTGCTTGCCGCCTGCGCGCTTGACCCAATAGGGCAGATCGTCGGCATAGGAGTCGCAGAGATAGAGGAAGCCGCCCTCCTCCATCAGGAGACGGTTGGTGTTGATGGAGGAGCGCCCGGTGTACCAGCCGAGTGGCCGCGATCCGGTCGCCTCGATGTGGACGCGGATGGCTTCGGCGATCTCGGCGCGCTCCTGCGCCTCGGTCATGTCCTTGTGCTCGATCCACTTCAGGCTGTGGCTGGCGATGTCCCAGCCCGCCTCCTTCATGGCAGCTACGATTTCCGGATTGCGTTTCAGCGCGGTCGCGACTCCGAACACGGTGGCCGGCCAGTTGCGTTCGCCGAACATCCGCCACAGCCGCCAGAAGCCTGCGCGCGAGCCATATTCGAACATCGATTCGATGTTGGCGTGGCGCTGGCCCGGCCAGGGCTGCGCCCCGAGCACGTCGGACAGAAAGGCTTCCGAGGCGCGGTCGCCGTGCAGAATATTGTTCTCGCCGCCTTCCTCGAAATTGACGACGAACTGCACCGCGACCCGCGCGTTGCCGGGCCACTCGGGATGCGGCGGATTGCGGCCGTAACCGCGAAGATCGCGCGGGTAGCTTGCGTCGGTCACTCAGACTTCCTCGAAGCGGATCGGTAGAGCGCCCTTCCACAGCACGCTCTTGCCGAGCGTCGCCAGATTCTCCAGGCCCGAAGTCATCGTGATGAAATGGTTGCCGGCGAGCTGGCCCATCTTGCTCGCGAAATGCACGCCACCATAGGCGAGCAGGATCTCGGTCTCGCTGATGCCGCCGGGATAGAGGATGATCTGGCCGGGCGCAGGATAGCTCGTGTGGTTCTCGTAGCCGACGCCGAAATCGAAATCGCCGAGCGGCATCCACACCCCTTCGCCACTCCAGCGCACATGGATGATGTGACTTTCGAACGGCAGCGCCTTGCGGAAGGCGGCGACAGTCTTGGGTGCCAGCTGCTCCTCGAAGCGGGCATCGAAGGTGAAATCGCCGGCGCGGATAACGAGTTTGCTCATCTCATCTCTCTGGGTCGGGGGCGTAGCCCACCGTGGACTCCTCGGCAAAGAGCATTCCGTCGGGCTTCGCGCAAGGGGCGTAGCCGCATCACCGGCGGTCGTAGGACCAGCCGAAAATGCCGCTCCGCCGGATCTCCGGCTCCGCGGCAGGCAGCGGCGCCTCCTTCAGTTCCGTGTGCGGCGACGGGGGCGGCGCCGGCAGGGTCTCGCATGTCATGGAGTAGACCAACTTGCCATCCGCCGTACGCCCGATCAGGGCACAGGGGTCCGGATGCGCCGCCGTGGTCTGCGGCTTCATCTTGACTTGCGCAGCCGCCGGCGAGGCGATCAGCAGCAGAACCAGCAGATATCTCGACATCGTTGTCGCCTGAAAACTCAACGCGACCATTGAACCGGATTGCGGCGGGCAAGTCCACCGGCGCCGCGGGCGCGATTGCGGAATATTTAGCCGAATGCGCACACCGCCTTCGCATTCTCGCGGCGCGTTTCGCCCGAGCTTTGCTTCGTCGCTCCACCCTCTCAAGCGAAGAGGGCGCAGGGAAAAATAAATATGCGCGTGGGTGCGCAGAGACCCCAGTGGAATGCCTACGCCATTGATCTAGCGACGATTTCTAACACATAGTGCCATGAGCTTCTTTATGCCTCCCCACACACCATTGGGACAAAACCGGGACACTCATGGCACGCAAGGTCCGCCACAGCGCGCTGGAATCGCGTAGCGCTCGATTGAAACTGCAGGTTCGCCGCAAACCCTACAGCGGCCCGTCACTCGCGCGCGGAGTCTCGCTGCTCTACCGACGTAACAAGGGCAGCGGCGCTTGGGTGGTCAAAACTTCGAACGGCCACGGCGCCTACTGGACCAAGGCGTCGGGGTTGCCGATGACTATGGCGATGCAAACGGCAAGGACGTGCTTCAAGCGCAGGGCGTCGCGAAACAACTCGCGCGTGGCGGTGATGGCGCTGGCGACAATGCACCCATCACGGTTGACGTCGCGCTGAAGGACTACAAGCGCGATCTCGAAGCGCGCGGAGCCAATCCTTACAACGCTGAAAGCCCGCGCGTGCATCTCACGGCCGTGCTGCTGGCCAAACCTGTGTTGCTACTCACCGCGACCGAGTTGCGGAAATGGGCGCGATGGCCTGCTTGGCAAGATCAAGCCCGCCACGATCAACCGGGTCTGCAGGTGCTTGTGCGCAGCGCTGGAACAGGCAAGGCAGCACGACGAACGCATTCAGAATCGGCAGGCGTGGGAAGTCGGGCTGGTCGGCTTGCCGGATGCGCAGGAAGCACGCAACGTCATTCTCTCCGACGACAAGGTGCGTGACTTCGTCAGCACGGCCTACGCACATGACCATCAGCTCGAGCTCTTGGTGGATACGCTGGCGGTCACCGGCGCGCGCCCGTCACAAGCCGTCCGGCTACGGGTCGAGGATTTTCACGACGATCCGCTGCGGCCAAAACTGATGATGCCGAAATCAGCCAAGGGCGGCGGACGCAATCGCGCCAAGAAGAAACATGAACGCTATTCGGTGCCGACACCGTGCAGCTCGCGACGAACCTGCGCCAAGTTGCAAAGGGCCGCGCCGATGATGCGCCGCTCTTGCTGCAGAGCGATGGCACGCCATGGGGCGCCAATCCGGGCCAGACCTATCATCGCCAGATCGACAAGATTGTCGCCGCGATCGGTCTCGACCCGAGCGTCGTGACGATCTATGCGTTGCGTCACAGCTCGATTGTTCGGATGCTGTTGCAGAACATTCCGATCCGGCTGGTCGCGAGTTTGCATAACACAAGCGTTCAAATGATCGAGCGCACGTACAGCAAGTACATCACCGAGCACTCCGACGACATTTCCCGCAAGGCGCTGCTGCGGTGTGTTCCGCCGATCGGCGACAACGTGATTGCGATCGCAGGTCGATCTACAGAAACTGTAGGTCGAGCGAATGAGCTTGCTACCGCGGAGTCGAGGCGACAACCGTCAGTGGCTAGTTAGACCTACACCAATAGGTGGTTGATTGACGCCTTCGGCATTTCTATTTCAAAGGATTCAGCCGCCAACGGCCGCTGCGCTGGGCTCACAAAAGTGGAACAGCCGGCTGAATGCTCTGGAATCAAGTCTACAGGACCATGGCCAAGAAGAATTCCAAGAAAGCCGCTCTCTGGCTGAAGGCCGGACAGCAAGCGCCGCTGTTCTATCCTGACCAGTTCTTCCGCGAGATGGTAGAGGCCCGCGAGGAACTGTTGCAAAAATTGGCCGGCGAGTGCGATGCGGAGCCGCTCACTAGAGGTAGGACTTGGCAGCTCGACCGGCTGAGAGGCGTGCTGCGCGTCGTGTTCCCACCAGACGGTCGTATTCCAGCCAATCTCACCCACGGTGCAGTCCAACGCCATGTTGTGCCCGTGTATAAGGAAATGGGTTGGAAAGAACCCTGCATCGATACCATCGCGCGTGTACGCGGTCGCCGCAAGACGTAGCTGCTGATCACGCAAACACGCAAACACGCATTTGCGCGGCGCGTGTCTGCGTGATGGCTTAGAAGCCCACCTGGCTTCGTTACTCCATATCGTTTTGCGGATATGGAGATAGACACGCATGGCACGTCCTGAAGTAACCGGCCGGAAATCGCCCCACTCCTCAGCAGAAAACCCTGACGCCTACAGCGTTGACGAATTTTGCGCGCGCCACCGCACCTCCGTGCAGCTCTTCTACAAGAATCGCAAGCAGATGCCCCGCACGTTCAATGTCGGCGCGCGCGTCTTGATCAGTAAGGAAGCCGCTGCTGCGTGGCGTCGCGAGCGTGAGCAGGCGGCAAGGCTGCTGCGCGCGTGGCCTAGCCGCAGGGAAGTTTGCCGGGCGCTGGCTCGTCAGTGTACCGCGAATGCTTGATGATCTTGAAGAAGGCACTCTTGATCGGCGGCGCCGTGGGCCGGGCGAGCGGGCGCGCGCCGAGGAGCGGGCGAAGAAATACGAGGACTGGGCACGGCCGCAAGAGCCGCTGGTGGAGGTGCCGGCGTTGGAGACGTGAGCTGTTTCGTCGCTATGCGCCCGAAAGCAGACGGTGCTCATCTTGAGCTTTTGTCGTTCGTGACCCAACTCGGACCTCAGGACGGCAGCCTGAGTAACCAGCAAGCCGATTGCTCGAGCTCGGATTCAGCGCTAATTTGCTTGTCCTCGTCTGGGCAGATAAGCCGGAGGCGAACATGGCGCGATTGGGACCTGCCGCTCAAGCGGCAGGTGCACTCACCATAATTCTGGTGTGTACGACGGGCGCGCACGCGCAGATCACCGACAAGCCTCCATTCTGGGCCTACACTTACAACCCGCCCGACTTCAAGCCGCCGCCCGATGACGGTCAACCTCGCCACGTTCCCGAAAGCACGGCGAGCTATACAGTCCCACAAACGCGTGATCGCTTCCTGGCACCGGACTGGCACCCAGATGACCATCCGCCGATGCCGGCGGTCGTGGCGAGCGGCCGCAAACCTGACGTCTACGCCTGCGGCTTTTGCCATCGTGCTTCTGGCACGGGTGGTCCGGAGAACGCTGACATCGCCGGCCTGCCGGTAGCCTATTTTATTCAGCAGATGCACGACTACAGGAGCGGCAAACGTTCGACAGCACTGCCCGACCGCATTCCGCAAGCATGGATGATCTCCGCCGCGAAGGCGGCGAACGACGACGAGATCAAGGCGGCGGCTGAGTATTTTGCCGCCATCAAGCCAAACAAGTTGGTCGAGGTGGTGGAGACTGAGACCGTGCCGAAACCAACGGTCGCAGGCTGGTTCTTTGTCACTAAAAACGATGAACGCGAGCCGATCGGCCTGCGCATCATTGAGACGCCGACGGATGTCGGCCGCTTCGTCAACCGCGACTCGCGCGTCCGCTTTACCGCCTACGTGCCGCCCGGCAGCGTCGCTACCGGCCACGGGCTGGCCGCGGAGCAGGAGATCGCCTGCGCCGCCTGCCATGGCGAGAAGCTGACCGGCACCGACGTCGTGCCGGGCATCGCCGGGCGCTCGCCGACCTACATCTTCCGCCAGCTCTACGAATATCGGCACGGCTTCCGCGCTGGGCCGGAGAGCAAACCGATGATCGACGTGGTCAAAGCGCTCGACGAGGCAGACTTTTTGTCACTTGCTGCCTATCTCGCCACGCTGGAGCGGTGAAGCGGCCGACGGTCACCCGCTTGCTTATGTTTGGGGCGGGTGCGCAACGACGGGATCAGCGCCCGAGCCGGAATACTGACGTTTGCTTTGCCCTCGAAAGCGGGCGTCATTTGCGTCTGTCGTTGGCCCATCGCGTCAGTTGGCGGATGTAGCGGCACGTCCGATGTAGCGACATGTCCGGAGTGTGGGGTAGACCGGAAGGGGCTGGCAGAGCGCCAAATCGGCGCTGGTGACCCGTAGCGGACTCGGCCAGTGGTTGCGAATGGTCAAGACATCCCTGCCGAGTTCAGCAGCGCCGCTGGGGCCGTCATACATGCCAAAGGGAACCTACGACAGCGCCATGGATTCTTGAGTCTGCCTAGCTGAAATCCCGTGCCGGAGAGGGATGCGGACATTTCAGGTGTGACAGATCCTCCGGGCAAGATGGCCGATTCGCGGAGTGGTTCGATCACCACGATTCGGCAGGTAGCGGTTCCACCGCATCAATTCCACTTCCATCTGGCGCGACATCAGCCGTTCGATGGCCTGACCGGAGACGCGTTACGCCGTGCATCCTCTGCAATGAAATCGGATGTCATGAGCGGTTGTCGCTGCCTGGGTTTGGTCCTGATCGAGCTGAGCATCGTTGCAGCCGCAATCATCACCAGGATGCCGACGAAACTGAGTGCGATCTGCATTGCAAGCTCATCTGAGATTTTGACCAGCGCTATGTGGCTGGCAAGCGCCAGCAGAACGCCGAGGCAATAGATTGCCAGGGGGTTCTCGCCGCAGCGGATCGCCCCGCGCATCGCCGGCGTCGACAGCCCTCGCCAATTGCGAGGCACGAGCCATACCACCAAAATCGCAAGGGCAATAAAATGCAGCAATCGCAAAGGATCGAGGTCCGATTTGCCCGCCAGGTAAGGCAACTTCGCCAGGATCTGTGGGACAAGCACCTCCGGTGGTCTGATGCTCCAACCCAATGCGATAGTCAGGCTGAAAGCCAGATAGAGAACGGCAAGTCCAAGCGCCAAGCGTGAACTCAACCGCGGCCAGAACTTCTTGCCCTCCGTGACACACCACGCACCAAGCACAACCAGCAACTGCCAAGCGAGCGGATTGAAGAACCAAGCGTTGTTCGGCCACGCCGGAACGGTCCAGCCGAAAAGATGCACCGACGCATAAAGCAAGAGCGAGGCGCCGAGCGCCACGTTCGGCACTCGGAGCATCAGCCACAGCAGTGGCGCGAACAAAAGATGGAAAATCACGAAGAGAGGCAAGACGTCGGTGTTGACAGGACGGTATTGCAGGATTGCCGCTTGCGCTAGCGTCGCTCCCGGATGTTCCAAGAGAATGCGCGTATTGGTCTCGTCGGCAAGCCGGCCGCCGCCTGCGAGGTAAACCACCACGGCGCAAGCAAGAATGAGCAGCAAAAAAGCGGCGTAAATGTCCCAGCTACGTTGCAGCGTACGGCCGAGCACGCCGGTCCATCCGCCGCGCTCGTGCGCCTTGCCGTAGGCGATCGCGCAGGTCACACCCGAGGCGAACATGAACACTTCCGCGCTATCGCTGAAGCCGTAATTCCGCAGCGTCAGCCAGCTTCCGATGTTGTTGGGAATATGGTTCAGAAAGATGCACCAGAGCGCGATGCCGCGGCAAACATCGATCCGTAGGTCGCGGCCGGGCACTTTCAGCTCCGGAAGCGCGCTCGTCCTTGGCTTCGCAGGTGTCGCGAGCAACTCAGGTTCGAGGTGCAAAAGCCGACCGATCAACACCTCGGCACTGGGTTCAATCTCCGCCGGGGTTCGGCGAAAGTCACTGTTCGGCACGGCCCTACCGCGACGCTTGTCGAGGTCGACAGGCGCTTCACGCATAGGCTCCCGGGCATTCGAAAGATCGAGCGAACTGATCGTCACCATCTCGACTGAAGGGCTGCGGGGTGGCGGCGCGGGCACCTTCATCATGGTGGCGACGGGCCGAAAGGACGGAAATGACAAGCCTTCCGTCGACTCTTCTTCGGTAATAACCTCATATGATCCGGCCGGTAATAGTCGTTCAGCGCTTGCGATCCGGAATGGGTGCTTGAACACTACCGTTTCGCTCCGCGATCGGGTCATCACCATGATCATTCTCGCAGATTGGCCGCGAGGTGCCGCCGTAACCACTAGCACAGGGGCGATGTTGCCGGGTGCGAGCGACGCCATTCAGCTCTTCGGGCGAATGCGTTTTGATTGAAAACTCAATTGGCCTCCACAGTGAGTGGAGAGCGCTGAAGCTATTTTTCTTTTTCTACGCTTCGTCCGGCTGGAGTACAGCTCCGCGCCAGCGTCACAATCGAACACTCGCAACGGTGCGCTCTTTGTGCCCGAATAGCTATCTCTTTCTTTTTACTCTGGACCAAACCCAGTCGTGAACTGGCAGCCCCCATTACTGATTCCAATCGGCTCTGGCTCTCCAAGGCGTATGCTGTTGGGCTCGTGAGCATCATGTCGACGTGAGGCAGTTTACACGCAGATCTCAACGGCTGGGCCGCACTGCACGACGAAAAAGGGTCTCCATTCAGAGCCTTCGGCCCTGAAGATCACCCTGATCGCGAGAGGTTGGCTTAAACTGACGTCTTGAAGTGCGAATACGACCTCGGTGGGGTATCGCGATGAATTGCCCCGATGTGGAAGTTATTCATTAGGCGCTCGAACGGAAACGGCGTAGGCTTGTTGGCTTGGCCGAGCGGATTGCTTGTCCGAGAGAGCTGCCCAAAAACGGCGACACACCGAAGTCGCCGCTTCTACCAAATGGCAGCCCAGTGCCGTCGGTAGGCACACGTCATCCTGAACATTGATATTCAAATCGCATCACGATGCGCTCGGGTGGTGCCTGCGTGCGTTGGGCGAGCAATTGGAAAGCAAGAAAGGAGAATATCATGAAAATGAGCATTGCAGTCGTTCTTAGCGCTTTGTCGTTTGGGGAGAGAAAGTTGACGAAGTACGCCCGCGTCGCCACTACCGCATGGTTCGGCCGCTCCGTGCTGATCAAATTGGCGCACATTCTCGAAAGAATCGGACTTGCCATGGTTGGGGCCGCGGGCGGTCTGTACGTGGCCGTAGGAATGATGCGCATGGACAATGATTTTTTTCGAAACGAATGGATCGTCTTGTTGATGATGCTTTACGGGGGCTTTGGCTTCTACGTGGGCATCGATCTGCCTAGCCGTCTTGCGCAGACAGTAGAATCCACCAGATCGGGAGAATGGAGCTTTGGCACCGACGCGGCGGCGATAGCTAGCGGGGCCGGAACTTTCTTTGCCGCGAATGCGGTGTTTCTCTCCGTTGGCATCATTGTCTTTGACTACATCATGCGGGATGGATTCAGCGTTATGGTGGCATGCTGTTGGGCGATAGGCACTTCGTTTCAAATTGCTGCCGGCGCCATAGGCCGCAGCAAAGTCATCGTCGAGGATGGTCAGTGAGGAGCAAGATGTGGGGTAAAGATAAATCAATGTCGCTTTGGACGCCCGAGAAGCTAGGCGAGAAAGCCAAGGCAGACGCTGAGAACGACAACTACAATCCGCCACATTCATGGTGGCCCGGCCGATACAGCGTTGGTACCGAAGCCCGCGACAAGTACGACAAAACTTTTAATCTTCATCACAGCGACAAGGACGAGTGCTAGGCTGTCCCAATTCGCGTTCTGGCGAGATGGTCGAATTTGCTCAGATTCGGTACCGCCATAGGCGTTACAAAAACCCTGTCCCCGCAAGGCCCTGGGCATCTATCGGTGATGACACCGCGATCAGTCGATCTCGTCTGCCTGCTTGTCTGAATAGCCCGAGCCCCTATGGTGCTTTTGCCACTCGAAAGCGGACAAGATCTATACAGACAATGCCATTGGTGCCGTGCTAGCGTTTCGGCATCACCGCAAGGCCAGTAGCATATATCGGTGATTGAGAGCGGATATACGCTGTATGGCCCACAGAATTCCCGCGAGGCGCATGCTTGAGGTGAGGCTGGACGCTCTTCTCCCGCAGAAGTGGGAGTGGCAGGTTTGGGAAGACGACGCCTTGCTGATGAGCGGCCATGAGACTTCGCGGGAAACGGCTCAGATAGAAGGGAATAGCGCCCTGTTTTACCTACTTCGTACGCCGAAGTGACAATTCGAAGCGCCCTAACTCTTTCGACGAAAATCCCTGATGGAAAAATTGGAACACGAACTCGTGGGCTTGCGTGCTCGCGCCGCGGCTCTTCACAGCCGTCATAAAGCTGCTGAGGCGGCCTCCGTTGACGCTGAAGCGAAGCTCCAGCAGCATTTGCTGGAAGCAGACCTCGATGCCGACGAAAAGGCCCGCAACAAGCTGGAGGCTACGGTCGCAGCATGCGCATTGACGCGCGACAACTTCGCCAAGGCGATCGCTGCACAGCAGGCGAAGATCGTCGAGATCGAAGACAACATCACAGCCGAGCGCGCGGCCGTCGAACGCAAGGCCGCGAGCGACAAGCTGGCGCGCGACCTCGATGCGGTCGAGCGAGCACTGCCGGACCATCTGTCGGCTGCTCAGCGCTTGGTCGATGCCCTGGAGAAACTTCACTTTCATTTCGAGAGCGGCGCAATGGCCCGCTTCGTCAGCAACACGACCACGCAGGTCGAAGTCGCTGCCGGCTTCGCTCTCGCCGAACTGCGCGGGATGGTGGGCCCGATCCGCGAGGGCGCCGCGCCGATCCCCGCGGCCAAGCCCGCTGACACGCCGATCGCGGCGGCTGAGCCGGCGCCGCCGACGCAGACGGTGTTCATGCTGAAGTCCGCGAAGTTCCGTGAGCACGACGGCCGATCGCACTTCGCCGGCCAATGGGAAGACGCCACCATGCCGGTGGCGACGGCACAGCGCGCGTTGGGCATGGGCATCGCGGTCCCGGTCACCGATCCACGTCGCGCTCAGCTCCGTGGTACTCGGGGTGGCGACTTCAGTCCGCAGGCGGCCGATGTCGTCGATCTTGACGCCATGCCGCAGGTTGAAACTGACCCGGTGATGCGCGCAGCCAATTTCACCGTGATCGACCGGAGCGCTGAAGCGCGCACCGGCCAGATCAGCGTGAGGCGGGTCTAGCCATGCGCAAGAAGTTCCTGCCTCCGGATTTTGAGTCGCACCGCATCACCCACAGACTGGATGGTTATGTGGTCAATCGCGAAGGCGAGATGCCTCGTGCTGTCGCCGATGCGATGTTCGACGCAGCCTTGGGCTGCCACGGCGAAGTTGAGCGCATTCGCCGCCGCATGCTCCTGCGCCAGCATGAATATGAATTCGCCAAGAGGGTCATGAAGGCGCGCGAGCGGCGCTTCAAGCTCGCGCGGAAAGCTTAGATGAATATCATTCCTGATCCGCTGCTCCGGCTGGATGGCCGCGCTTGTCGTCTGCGCGGTTCTGGTTCGGACGTCGATGCGGCCCGCGCCATTGGGTTGGATGGCGCGGGCCGCGAGGCTTTGTCATGATTGATCAATCAGAGGAGGAGAACGCCGAGTACGACGATCTGCTCAAGCAGCTCGGCCGGACGGAGGAGCAGGATCAACGGATCGCCATCCACGAAGCTGGGCACGCCATTTGTGCGCGGGTGCTCGGTCACCCTGTTGGGGGCGTGACCGTCAATCCTGATCCCGTCCGTGGGTCTGAAGGCATGTGCTGGGGCGTTGGTCATGCCGAGGCATACGCAGCAGCTCGCGGCGATGCTTCAGACGTGCGGAAGGCAATCGCTCCCATGATGCCCGAGCCGGGCGAGGACCGCCGTTCGGTGGGGATGTGTTTGCCAGCGTATACGACCATTGCACCGAGCTACTGGCCGGGCGGGCCGCCGAGCTCGTGCTGTTGGGTGATGTTGACGGTCGGTCCGCTGTTGATGATCTGCGGCAAGCCCGTGAGCTGGCTCTTTTGATCTGCAAAAGCGACGAAGCAATTCAGACCTTCATCGCGCACTGCGAGATTGCTGCACGTGACTTGCTGATGCCCTACGGCGACATTCTGATGGTTGTTTCCACCGTCTTGAGGATCAAGCGCACGCTCAGCGGTACCGAGATCGACAAGATTATCCGCGACGTTGTGGCCGGCAACCCGACCTACATTGAGCGCCGCCGCCGTGAGGATTGGCGCAAGCGCGAGTTGTCTGCTGCGAGTTTCACCAAATGAAGAACGGACGCCAAGAGCTGTGAGGCGAGGCGTAGAAGAAAAGAAGCCCGCCGAGACCGGCGGGCGTAAGTCTTTCTACCACTTCTGACGACCAAACCAGTCGTTGAGTTCCTTTTTGGCTTGATCTTTCTGGTAGCCGTAACGCTGCTGGAGTTTACCTTCGAGCTGATCTTGCTTTCCATCGATGGTATCTAAGTCATCGTCGGTGAGTTTGCCCCACTGCTCCTTCACCTTGCCTTTGACCTGCTTCCAATTTCCTTCCACGCGGTTCCAGTCCATGTGGGCCTCCTTCTGTTCAGGGCTTCGCTCTAACGCGCAATCAAAGAAGGAGTTCGCCTGTTGTCGGTGCGGCGAAACATCCGACGACCCCGTCGCACAGTCGATGTGCTGGTCGAGCGTGAGACTGACTGACATGTTCCAGCGCATATTCGGACCAGCACTTTCTGAGCCATTGAAAGGCCGGAAAGCTGTCCGGGCGGTGCTATCGGGCGCAAGCTGTCCTAGTCCCGGTAGCGGCATAATTCATCGCCGTTTTCATATTCAAAGCAGACCTTGACCCGGCGACGCGGGCGATCATCGTCGCGGTATCGCCAGCGACGGTCCATATCCTCATCGTCGCGCTGCATTCTTGTGTTGCCGCCTGTGGTGCGATGATCCGTGTCTTCCATCATGCGTCCCATGTGCCGCTGACGCATGCGATCTACGTCCATGCGATCGTCATCCCGCTGCTGCGTCCTCCAGTCTCGCCTGATACGAGTGTCTTCGGCGCTTTTACGATCCTGCTCCCGCGCTTGTTCAGACTGCTGTGGTGTACGTTCTGGCTGGACAGGTGTAGTTTGCTGGAGAGGAGTAGTTTGGACTTCGTTCGATCCCGGCGCGGATTCCGGCTGTTGGGCAAAGGCGAAGCCGGAAACAAAACCAGAAGAAAGGAACATAAGGGTCGCTATTGCTGACACACGCATGGCTCATCCTCCGAGAGATTTCGGCTCAACTATGCGGCTGACGCTTTGTTGCTAATCAGATCAGGCGGACTTTCTCAGGTTGAGGTCTTCGCATTTTTTGGATGCAGCGGCCCGCCGGATAATGTCTGCTCAGCGAGGCAGGGCGGACCAGATTTGCTCATCTCGAGTTCTTCGCGGTTTGACCCACAACAGACCTCGTGGACCTTGCCTTGGTGCTGCCTCGGGCTCACAATGGGTACATTTACAACGGAGAGATTGCGATGAAGGGGCTTCTTGTCATCGTTGCGCTTGGCTTCGTTCTGTCGGGGACCGCTTTTGGGCAGCAGAAATCGCCTAAAAATGCGATTGTCGGGGCATGGTCCCTGGTGTCTGTCACGAGTGAAATGGATAATGGCGAAAAAGAAAAAGGAGAGCCGTTCGGCCCGACCCCAAAAGGCATGGTTATCTTCTCGAATGACGGCCACTTCTCTCTGTTCCAATCACGCGCTGAACTCCCAAAGATTGCCGCGAACGACCGCACCAAGGCTACGCCCGAAGAAGCTCAGAGCATCGTGGCGTCAAGCATTGCTTATTACGGCACTTACTCGATTGATGAGCAGAGCAAGGTGATGATCGTTAACCTTGCCGCCAGTACTTACGCGAACGTTGCAGCTATTCCTGATCAAAAGAGAACGATTACGCTGTTGTCATCTGACGAACTGAAGTTCGATAATCCCCGCACACCAAACGGCATGACGCTCCGGACCGCATGGAAACGCGCCGCAGCGCCTTAGCGGGCGATTTCCGGTGGCCAACGTCAGGTCGGCTCTTCGGGTAGGACCAGAAGCGGCAATTCTGAGCGATGACGGCAGAGGTTGACCCATCTGAGACATTAGGCGTTGGACCTGGAACAGTGTAGCGTTCCACGTGCGATCAAACGCTCAGTTCATATTAACCTGTGGGGGCACATGAGGACGTTTTCTTTCGCGGCAGTGGGCATCTTCGCCGGTATGATGCTCTCATCGGCTGCGACCGCAGCTGAGTTGAGGGTTCTGGGCGGCGGCGCCATGGCAGCGGTGTGGGTGGGTCTCAAGCCGAAGTTCGAGCACACCTCAGGCCACAAGCTTGATATCTTCTTCGGCACCACCCCAAACCTGATCAAGGAAGCGACCTCCGGCAAGCCGTTCGATGTCGGCGTCGTACCGGTCAGGTGATGAGGGACGCCGCCGCGCGATCACACTTCGCAGCCGGGCCAACGCTGGACATAGCTCGTGTCGGCCTCGGTGTCGCGGTTCGCGCCGGTGCGCCGAAGCCGGACATCTCCACGCCCGACGCGTTAAAGGCTGCCTTGCTCAAGGCGGAATCGGTCGCCTCAATTCCGGAAAGCGCAACTGGCTATTCAATCGCGAAGGTATTCGATCGCCTCGGCATCGCCGAGCGGATGAAAGCCAAGATGAAAGCGCAGCCGACGCCGGCACAGGTCGTCGCTGTGGTCGCCAAGGGCGAGGCTGAACTCGCGCTCTTCCTGATGAACGTCTTGACGGTGCCCGATCTCGACGTGGTTGGGCGGTTCCCTACTGACTTGCAGCAGGATGTGGTATTCACGGCCGCGCTCGGTGCGAGCACGAAGGAAGCCGCAGCCGCGAAGGCGTTCATCGACTACCTGAAAACGCCGGACGCCATATCGGTGATCAAGAGCAAAGGTATGACGCCGGGGTAAACGATCAGCTGCTGTTCGTGGAGGGCAACGACGTTCAATTGAGCTGCCACAGCGGATTGCTTAAGAAGAAGCGAACGGTGTCGCAGGTCGGCTGTTGGCCCGAAGAGCGCCTAGCTAAAGAAGCAAAGGAGCTGCGCATGGTGGCCGCATCGCTTCCGCCTGGTCCCACACGGGACGCGGTGCTGCGGAAGGCCCGGCAGGATGAAACTGCCATGCATATGACCGAGTGGCTTAATTCGCCCGGCCTCAAACCGCCGACTTAAGAATTGTTTTGTGCGAAAAAAGTTGGTGGAGAGATGCCGCAAGAGAGCGGAACAATGCCGCTTGAATGCGAGGTACGCACGAAGCGACTTCGATGAAGCTGCGTGGCTGGACCTATCTGACGACTGGACGAAGTTGGCTGAAGCCCTCGAACACGAGGACGATCCCAAGTGGACGCACTAAAGGGCCAACTGAGGCCGCCTCGCTGGATGTCGCCTGGTAGCCCGAAGGCGAAGTGGTTCAATCGGCCGTTGAGATCAGCTGTTAGTGGCAGATCGGACCTGCCGCTCCGCCTCCCGCTCCATCGCTGGATGGCTACGGTTTTTTACCTTTACCCAATGCTTGCTCCGCCCTGCTTGATAAGGGCGATCTCTTCTCTTTGACACCAGTCCAGCCCCTCAAGACCCATGTTGCCCGGCCCGAAACAGATCAGGCCCCAAGTCACCGCGCTCGAAGGGATTGACGAACACACCTTCAGGACGGCGCGCCAGCAGGCGCTCCAAGTTCGCCTTCCTCATCGACATAGGGAGTATGCGGAGGTCGTCGCCGCGATCGGCGAGAATATCAAGGCGCAGAAATGGACTTCATGATCGTGCTTGTGCGAGTGAAGTGCGTTGAAATCAGAGACGCCATGGGTGCCGAGAACGACCGCTTCGCCGTCGAGGACGAAGTGCTTCTGGCGGACCTTACGAGCGGCTTCCAAGGATCCATGGATAACGGCTGGCCCAATTGTAGCCTCCGCGCGTGATCAGGCGCACGCGGTCTCTATCGCGCTCCAAGCGGAGGCGGTAGCCATCGTATTTTACTTCATGAAGCCAATCGAGGCCGTTCGGGACCGCAATGCCCTTCGTCGGCAGGCAGAACTCAAAGGTATGAGGCATAGGGCGCAGATAAGCATCCGCCGACGAACTTCCATGGAGCAGCCTCAGTCGTCATTTCGGTCGTAGGCATCGTGATGATGGTAATGCTCGTGCACTTCGTCACCATGACGAAGTCACAACCAAGCGCATCCCCCGGAGGTGCCCGGCGGACCTCGCCGCTCGCAGTCGCAGTCGGGGATTTCGAGAGGAGATGTTCCAACAGAACTAGTTCCCTGGTCCTCACCTCCAGTTGGGCAAGCGCAGGGGCTGCATTCTTTCCTTCACAGATCAGTGCGGCGACTAGCTCAATCTGCTGGGCTGCTCGATGCGTGTGTCCCGGCTCACCCAATGGCCCAAAAAGAATGAATCAGTAGCTTAACATACAATGAAGGGGGCGGGGGACCTTCTAACCGCGACCCTAAGCCCGTTGCTGGACATTGGAACTCGTCTGAAATGGCGATGTTGTTCCATCATCATCGCCCGGGGGCATTCCGGTAGGCGTCGGTGGCTGAGAGACCAATCGCGCTCCCGCCTGCAAAAGGGGAAAGCAGCGTGCCATGAAGCAACCTGCCCACATTACGACCGCTGAAGAGCGCTTTGCCGACGAGGCGAAGCGATTGCGAGCACAAGCCGAAAAGCTACCGCCAGGGCATGAACGCGACGTCATCCTGCGAAAGGCCAGTTTGGACGAAGCAGCCTCCCACATGTTCGAGTGGCTGAATTCGACGGGCCCAAGACCGCCGACCTGAAACCGAGGACGCGAACGGGAGTTGAGCCATATGGATGACAAAGAGCTGCAAGCCCGCAGTGAACAGGCTCTCGTGGTTGTGACGTTCAGTACAGCAACACTGATCGCGTGCGTTACCTTGTTGGTTTCTCAATTGTAAGGCCGCCTCAGTTGGCGGTCTCTTTCTTGATTAGCCGCACATAGGTGCCGCTCTCGTGCAGTTCGAGCCAGCCGCCGCTCGACCGCCATCTTGATGCCGGCGCCGAACTCCGGGCCGCTGCTGCCGTGTTGGTACATGAAGGGCGCGTTGATCTTTTCGATAGGGATGCGGCCATCTTGGACGGGGTCGATGGTGGCGGCGAGTTCGACGAGCTTGCGGGCGGCAGTTTCAGGGGTTTCAGGGTCTGCGTAAGGACGCTTGTCGACATACTTCATGGGACTGTCGATATGCTGAGTCGCCCCAGTTGACTATGCCCAGCACGTTGCCGCCCAAGATGGTCGTCCACCACATGCCCTTCTATCCACACCCACGACACGCAGTGTGCCGCTCCGGGAGCCTCCCCAACAGATTGACAATTGGCGTTTCAGCCGCCGCCGCTCTTTCATAAGCGCATGGGTAGCAAGTCCCGAGAGAGGATCTATGGCGGTTCAGTCCGGGCATCGGCTGAGCGGGCGGCGGAGGCGCGCAAGGTAGCCGACCGGCTCGCCTGCGAAGCCTGGAACAAACGCGTGCTTGCCTTCCAGGGACCGGCCCAGCCATCCCCAGCGCTCGGTGACGCTCTCAACGCAGGCTTCACGTATCTGGAAGTGAAGTGCCTCGGCTGCGACACCCATCAGACCGTCGCGCTCGATGTCGTGCGGCGGCCGAAGACGACGCCGATCCACGATCTGGAGCGGTATATGCGATGTAAGGACTGTTCGGAGGTGCGCGGTTATCCGTACAAGCGGAGCCATCTGGTTGCGCTGCGGCCGACAAAGATTTCGGCGAGTGATCCGCCGTCGCATCGGTGGCCGGGGGAGCGGTAGGCGCTGCTGGAACCATCGGAGGTGCAGCACATTGAGCGGTTATATTAGAGGACCGCTCAATGAACGAAATCGCCGTCATCTTGATCTTACTCGTTGGCGGCTCTTCGCTCGCCTTGGCGCAGAGTGCGGGTGGATCGAGCAGCGGCGGCTCGGCGGCGAGTGGAACTGCGGCTGCCGGCTCTAAAGGCTATGCGGGCAGCACCTTATCAACCGGGCACACCATAAGCGGCACTGGAGGCTCCTCCGGTCCCAACCTCGGCAACGCGCTCAGCCACGCAGCGACCGGCGACGCGGATGCTTCGTCGGTTAGTCCGGCTCCAACTTCCCACGACAACGCGGTGGATACGCCCGCCGCCGAACGCGCCATAGAGAACTTGGGCAACACCGATATTGGCATTCTAAAGAAGAAGTAAGACCCATGCTGCAGGTCGGCCTCGGTGAGGACGTGGCCTTCCGGAACTCTTGCAGTCCGCAATTAGTTACAGAGCCGCCGACACGATGGAGCATGAGCGGTCGCGTGCGGGGTAGCACGTGACGGTTTCTTGATCGCGCCGGTCGGCAGCACTTGAACAGAGAGAGGCGACAATGAAGGCACCACTTCTTCTTGCTGGCGCATTGATCATCGGATGCGCCGCCCCAGCACTGGCCGATGAGTACTATGTCGTGCAAGGTCCGAGCCGCCAATGCACAGTTACCACCACACGCCCGGCGGACAAGGAGGTCGTAACTCAGATCGGTCCGATGGCGTTCAAGAGCCGCGTGGAAGCCGAAGACCGCATCAAGCAGACCAAAGTCTGCGAGGAAGGGACAGTTGGCAGTAGCAGCAGTACGACTGTCATCAAAGAGAAGTAAGTAAACGCTCGTTCCCGATCGAGTTTGGTGTCGAGAAAAGTCGCGCCCATTTTCTGTCGGCGCGACTTTTTGTGTTTTCCAGACAACTGACCCTTGGGTTCATTCCGGCGGCCTTTACCGAATTCCGCCACACCTACGTGAACAAAACCACTGCTTTGATCGAGCGCTCTCGGCCCGCACGTTCGATACCGGCGCATGTTCTTTTTGTTGGAGGCAAGAACAGCCCTGCTTCCGGTGTTCTCCCGAATTACCCGGTTGCTGTAGAAGCCAAGGTCCGCTTTGCCGGGGCGGCCATTTTATCCCGAACCCGATTTCGAACCGGCAAGGGGTCGCTGCGAGGCGGCCCCTTTCGTTTTACGCGCGCGGCGCCGTGTCACACATGGGTCCGGTATTCTTCCGGATGGGCGTGCCCCTCAAAAAGAATATCTTGTTAACCACTAGATATGACGCTGAAGCCGAATTGTTTCGCGTGGGCGTTGCAGCTATGTCCGCTGACTGGAAAGAGCAGCTTCAACAAATCATCGAACTGTCCCGTGACCGCATCCGGCGCTTAGAAGCCGGAGCGCCCGACGATGCGCCATCACTGCGCATTGACGCGACCCGCCAGATCGAAGCCGAAGAGAAGACCATCGCCCGGCTGCAACGAACGATTGATGCTCTGAACTGACGCGCCACCACGTCAGATGAATCGCGGCATGGCGGACGACATCCGCCGATCGGACATTGAAGGCCGGTGTGTGGGGCGCGCGGCAGGCGTGGCGCGGAGGTGCGGCCGGATTTTTCGACGATCAAGCGGCGGTGATGATCGGGCCAACGTGATGGGCCGGCCGCGCTCGGCCCCCAGAAGCAAGTCCTCCATCGACGCCTGCCACTCCGGAGCGCCGTGCACCACCTTGGGCAGCGTCATGATGTAGAGCGCAGCCAGTCCGGCCCTCCTCAGCCATGCGGACTCACTGGCACGGGTTCGGCAGAAGCCCCCGCAATTTCCGGGGATCAATCTTCCTGTCGCAACTTTCTTCGGTTGATATTTCGGTTTCCCATTGTGTCGAGCGATATTCCTGTATTACATCGCCTTTATCGATTAAGCGGGCGATCCCGGACTGAAGACCGTGCGCCCGATTGATCCGACAGGCGCCACGGAATGGCTTTGCTTGAGTGCCGTCGTTGTTCGCGCGAAGTACGGCGGCGACATCAACGGTTGGGTGCGCTCAATACTTTCGACGGCGGGCGTTCAGAACCCCACCGACCTTTACTGGCGTAATCTTCCCGACTATCGGAAGCGCATCGTTGTGAATGAACTCGTGCAGCATCCGATCCGTGGGTTTGTCCAAACTGCCAGCTGTCGCCCAAATCCGCAGGGTCTGGCCTTCCTCTTTCCCTCACGGTTGTGAGAGCTGGCGAACGCTCGCTTTGTTCGAGATCTGTTCCGAACCTCGGAGAACTACGGTAACCGACGTTGAATACAGGCGCGGCTAGTGAACGAGGCAAGAACGACCTAAGATGCCGCTCATTCCTGTTGATTTTTTTCGAGACGGCGGATCGGGACACAACGGGGGACACTTCAACCGTGGCGCATTGATTTATCTGTTGTTTTTGGCACCTGCGAAGCCCTGCGCAGTGGTTTTACGGCTTATGCCGCGCTCTCCTGGGAGCCGAATTCGTTCTGGCCTCCCTCGCCCTCGTGGAAGTCACCGACACCGCGCCGGTTGACGCCAATGCCGCATCCGCAAGAGCTTGACCGTAGCAACGACGGCCAGGACCACACGGTTTTGCCGTACGCGCGACTCGCCTGCGCCGCAGGGTTCGACGGCGTTGTGCACCTTGCCATCGACATGCTGGCGCGACGAACCTGACAGCGCCGTGGCGAAGCTCAAGGGCTCACGGAGAGCAATCCGCCCTGCCCTTGGCCTCTCGCGCCCGACGCTGCCGCGTCCACCGCAAGCCCGGCTCCGCGATCATCACGACACATGATCGCCCCTCTCGGATGAGCCGGGATGGGCGATACATACGTCATTTCCGAATTTCGGGTAAAGCGGAATATTTTTGCGCGAGGGGATTGACAGGCAGGCGACACATGAGACGGCCGGGAGAGCCGAGACCCGAAACAACAAAGGGGCGGTGCAAAGCACCGCCCCTTCTTCGCGCGTTCCAGAAGCTTGCCGCAGATTTGACCGATGGACGTGCCGATCGCACCCGCGGCCTATGGCGAAAACGATCGCTTAATATGGCTGGGAATAGTAGCGCGGACCGTAATAAGGACCGCCGCCGTAATAACCCGGGCCGCCGTAGTAAGGACCAGGGCCATAATAATAGCGGTTCTCATAGTATTCGCGGCGCTGGCTCTCGGCGATTGCTCCTCCGATCAGGCCTGCCGCCGCGCCCATGAAGGCGAGGCCCGCTGCGTTCGGGCCGCGCCGGTAATAGCGATGACGGCGAGCGGCGCTGAAATCGGTGGCGCCCGACACGGCCTGGCCAGCGACGTCTGCCCTGGCGGGCGGTGCCCCGGCCGAAGCGGCCACGGATGGCGAGGCGGAGACTGCGATCAGGGCGAGACTTGCGAACGCGGCGACGAGCGCGCTGCGGCCGGCTGCGGGAATCATGGGTCTAATGCTCATTTTGACCTTCCTCTGTTCTCGCCCAAAGAGCCATAAGCAAACGACACGTAACGCGCAAACCACTGAAATGGTTTCCTGATCGCGGCGATCTGCCACGCTTTGAACGATTGTAAACCGAACGACTACGTCCAGCTTGAACCATCCAACCTGAGCGGATAATGAACAGCCGCGCCGTTTTTCGGTCGCCGTAAGCGTTT
Source organism: Bradyrhizobium sp. 147 (assembly GCF_023073935.1). Taxonomy (NCBI): domain Bacteria; kingdom Pseudomonadati; phylum Pseudomonadota; class Alphaproteobacteria; order Hyphomicrobiales; family Nitrobacteraceae; genus Bradyrhizobium; species Bradyrhizobium sp. 147. The sequence goes on from NZ_JADPKL010000140.1 coordinate 64,640, forward strand.
GACGTGAACCAACGCATCAACCGACGCCGTCGGGATCGATGCCATCTAAGGGTTCAACGTGATCGACGCGTCCTTTTCCTCGAAAGAAATCAGATGATTGCGGTTCGCAAACTGCCGGCGCGCTATGCGCCGATCGTAATGCCCTTTGTGCTGTCCGTCCTCATGACGGCGGTGGTGTCGGTCATTTCGACGCTGCGGAGCCTCGGCGCAACGCCGGCGTTCCTGGCAACCTGGCCCGGCGCCTGGGCGCTGTCATGGCTCGTCGCGTTTCCGACGCTGCTCGTGGTGCTGCCACTGGTCCGCCGGATCGTAGCCTGCCTCGTCGCCTCGCCACCTCGACAAGGCCAATAGACTACGACAGCGCCCCCAAAACCCCGCGCGTCGCCTTGTCGATTTCCTCGACATAGCGGCGGCGGGCAAAGGTCTCGGTGAGGAAGCCGACCACCTTGCGGCTGTCGGTGGAATCAACCACCGCCAGCATCTCGGCTTCCGCCTCGTCGAACACCGCCATCGCCGACTTCACGTTCATTTCCGGGATCAGCACGATATCGGTCAGGCGCGCCAGCTCGACCACCTGGATGTCGTCGGCGATGGTGTCGAGGTCGTTGGAGAACAAGTCGGGCAGCATGACGAGGCCGACATATTCGTCGGCATTGTTGACGACGACGATTCCGGGCCGTGACCCCAGCGCGAATTCGCGGCGCACGGCCGCGATCGTCGTGGTCGACGGCACCTTGCCGACGTCGGAACGCATCAAGCGCTCGACGGTGAGGTTGCGCAGCCAGCCGACGTCGTTGGCGCTGCGGATGGTCTCGCCACGCAGATGCAGGCGCCAGGTCGAGAAAGAATGGCCGAACATGAAGCGGACGCAGATCGAGGTGACGATGCAGCCGGCCAGCACCACGGCGGTGACGTCGACATTGCGGGTCATCTCCAGCACCAGGAACGACATCGTCAAGGGACCGCCGACGATGGCGACGCCAAGCGTCGCCATGCCGGTCAGCATCGCGACCAGCGGATCGATCACGAAGTTCGGACTGATCAAGAGGAGCACCGCGGCAAAGAACTTGCCGATCAGGCTGCCGACGAACAGCGAGGCGAAGAACAGGCCGCCCCGGAAGCCCGAGGCGAGCGAGATCAGGCAGGCTGTCACCTTCAGGGCGATGATCAGTGCGATCAGGCCGATCGTCATGTCATGAAAGAGATCGAGCACCATGGCGCCGTGGCCGGCTGCGAGCACCTGCGGCGTGACAATCGCGAAGCCGCCGACGATGAGGCCGCCGATCACCGGACGCAGCCAGACCGGCATCCACGCGAACAGGCGCTCGAACGTCGGCGAGGAGCGCATCACGGCGATGCCGACGCCGCTGGTGACGAGCGCAAGTCCGATCAGGGCGAGGTACTGCTCGACGCCGACGGCGCTGACCTTCGGTATCTCCAGCGAGTACGGCGCGCCCCCCAGCCATTGCGCGGTCAGGGCGCCGGCGAGCGAGGCCGCCAGGATCGGAGCAGCGCTACCGACCGAATAGACGCCGACGATCAGCTCGCAGGCGTAGAAGGCGCCGGTGATCGGCGCGCCGAACGCCGCCGCGATTGCGGCGGCAGCGCCGCAACCGACCATCAGGCGCAGATCGTTGCGGCGGAGATTGAAGAACTTGCCGAGCAGCGAGGCGATGCCGGAGCCGATCTGGGTATAGCCGGCTTCGAGGCCGACCGAGGCGCCGCAGCCGTTGGAGATCAGAGTCTGGCTCGACACCACCAAGCTGTCCCGCATCGACAGATTACCGCCGCGCAGTGCGTTTGCCTCGATCGGGTCGACCGCATTCGAGATCTTCATGCGCCGCCGCGACCATTCCATAATGCCGAGCGCGAGCCCGCCGAGTGCAGGCGCGATCAGCGCCGCCCAGGGACTGACGCTCGCATTGGACGAGAGGCGGACATCGACGGGGATGCCGTAGATCACGACGTGCGCGATCTGGGCGATCTCGGCCATCAGCGTCACGATCGCGCCCGCGAGCGTGCCGATCACCAGCGCGAGCGGGATCAGGTAGAACTCGTTGCTGCGCAGCAGGGCACGCAGCCGAACCATGGTGCGGTTCGTCCCCTTGCGATCGACGAGATGTCTGATCCGCACGAACACTTTCTGCCCGCCCTATTCTTCCGACAGGCCGTAGCCTGCCATGCGCTGGCGGACCCGTTCGATCTCGGCGCTCGGCAGCAGCGGCGGTTGTCCGATCTGGAGACAGCCGTGATATTGCCGCGCAAGTGTCTCGACCTCGACGGCGAGCCACATCGCCTTGTCCAGCGTCTTGCCGATCGCGATCATGCCGTGATGGTCGAGCAGGCAGGCAAGCCGGCCCTCCAGCGCCCGCACCGCATGTTCGGACAGCTCCACGGTGCCGAAAGTGGCATAGGGCGCGCAGCGGATGCTGTCGCCACCGGCGGCCGCGATCATGTAGTGCACCGGCGGGATCTCCATGCCCATGATCGCCAGGATGGTGCAATAGGTCGGATGGGCGTGCACGACGGCGTTGACGTCGGGCCGGGACTTCAGGATGTCGCGATGGAAGCGCCACTCGCTGGACGGCTTCTGCCCAGGAGCATGCGAGCCGTCCATCGCCATGAACACGATCTGGTCCGGCGTCATAGCGTCATAGGGCACGCTGGTCGGGGTGACCAGAAGCCCGTCCACATGCCGGATGCTGATATTACCCGAGGTGCCCTGGTTGATACCGAGCGCATTCATGCGGCGGCAGGCGTCGATGATGGCCTGTCTCTTGGCGAGCTCGTCCGCTGTCATCGACATCTCGATTTCTTCTCGGCTTCTTGGCGGTTTGTCGGCGCTGGGCGTTTGCTAGACCGGAAGTACGTCAAAGCAATAAGGCAGCGCAAGAGAAAGCGACCCGGACCGGCCCATGTCTTGCCGGCACGGCCGCAACGTCTGGAAATACATCGCAAAATCAAAGAATTACCAGATTGTCGCAGCCTCGCCGAAAGCCCGGCTGGACTGCCGCAATCCCGTTGTCGCGAATGGAGCCGAGCGGCCTGCGAGCAGCATGCCGAGCATGCGCGAGCGCACGGCATCTCCGGTGCGCTCGAGGATGCGGGGGATCAGATGAGCGGAGGCGAAGCACAGCAGCAGAAGCAGGCCCGAGAGCACGACCACGATGATGATCGCGAGCTTCGCAGCATCACGAAGGCGGACAGGGAGATGTCAATCGCTGCCGTTTCTTCCGGCCTGGCTTCTTCAAGTGCCGCGCCATAACAAAAGTTAACCCGCGTGCTTTGTAAAACGATCGGGCAGCTCGATCGGACAGCAACCATTCTGCACGATTGCCGTTTCACTCAGCATCGACACACGAATAGAAGCAGCCGCGACAATTGCACGAGCACCGTTCCACAATTGACCCGCACGATCCCGTTGCCTGCAGTCACTGGGCGCTTCGATTAGGGACAAACGTCAGAGAGCTCAAGGCTGCCATTCATCAATTCGGTAGCGCTGCGGATGCGGTGGCCTATGGTCTTCAGCAATGGAGGCACAGCGCATCGCGTGGCCATTGGCAAGCCCGCAGCGGCGCGCCGCAGGTCGGTATTCTCTCCGATTCCATGGTCACGCGCGGCGAGCAACTCGCCTCGGTCGCCTTGATCTGCGTCAACGCCGTCGGGCTCGTCGCGGGCGCGGTGCCACGGATCCTTCCGGCAGCGCCTGAAGCAGACATCGATGCTTACCTCGACGGCCTCGACGGCATTTTCATCGGCGGCGGACAGACAAACGTCCATCCCTCCCGGTATGGGCAAATGGCCGACGAGGCGCGCGACGGTCCGTTCGATGAATTCCGCGACGAGATTGCGCTTCGCCTGATCCCGCGTGCATTGGCGCGGGGCATCCCCGCTCTTTTCATCTGCCGCGGAATGCAGGAGCTGAACGTTGCTCTCGGCGGCACGCTGGCAAAGGAGCCGGACGATATGCCCGAGGACCAGCGTCATGGCACGCCCGAGGCGGACAATGAGGATGCGCGCTATCGGTTGCGGCAGAAGGTGACGCTGCGTAAGGGTGGCGTCCTGCAGCAGATCTGTAGCGCAGAGGCCATTCCGGTGAATTCGCTGCATAGTTTCTTGATCGCCGATCTGGCCCCGGGCCTCGTCGCGGAAGCGGTGGCCGAGGACGGCTCGATCGAGGCCGTCAGCGTCAAGGGCGCGAGCGCGTTTGCGCTCGGCACACTCTTTCATCCGGACTATTGGGCCAGCACGGATCATGCCTCGGCCCGCATCCTCTCGGCGTTCGGAGACGCGGTTCGCAAGCATGCCAAGCCGCAAGGGGCAGCGTAGGCCATGCACCGTTACCGCTTCGGCATCGAGGAAGAGTATTTTCTGGTCAATCGGCAATCGGCGGCGCCTAGATCCGAGCTGCCCAAGCCCTATATGGCGGCGGCCCAGAAGCGCCTCGGCGAACGGCTGACCACCGAAATCCTGCAATCGCAGATCGAGGTGGCGACGCCGCCGCTGGCGTCTTCGGCCGATGCGATCGCCGAGCTCACGCGCTACCGCTCGGTTCTCGCCGAGGTCGGCAAGGACCACGGGGTCGGCATCATTGCCGCGGGGACGCATCCACTGGCTCAACCGCAGCAGCAGCGCATGACGCGCAAGCGCCGCTACAGCAAGGTCATCAGCGATCTCGGAATGGTCGGCCTCGGCAATCCTATCAGCGGCCTGCACGTTCACGTCGAGGTGCCTGAGCCGGACCAGCGCGTCGAGATCATGCACCGCCTGGTGCCGTTCCTGCCGCTGCTGCTGGCGCTCTCGACCTCGTCGCCGTTCTGGTGCGGCTGTCCAACGGGACTGCTGGGCTACCGCAATGCCGCAAACGACGCCCTGCCCCGGACCGGTTTCCCGGAGATGTTTCGCAACCTCGCCGAATACGAGACCTATGTGAAGACATTGGTCGACGCGGGCATCGTCCCCAATGCCACCTATGTCTGGTGGGCGCTGCGGCCGTCGCTTCAGCATCCGACCCTGGAGCTGCGCATCACCGACTGTTGCACGGCAATTGCAGACTCGGTAGCAATCGCAGCCCTGTTTCGCGCGCTGGTCCGGCGTGTCGTGCACCATCCCGATCTGAATGCCACCTATTCGCCTGTGCACCGCGCGCTGATCGAGGAAAACCGCTGGCGAGCCCAGCGCTATGGAACCGACGGCACATATATCGATCTGGCGTCCTTTGAGCCGATCTCATTCAGGAGCTGGCTCGAGGCGGTGATTGCCATGCTGGCGCCCGACATCGCGCATCTCGGCATCGAAAGCGATATCCAGCATTTGAAGATGATCCCGAAGCGCGGCACTTCGGCGCATCTTCAGCTCGAATACTTCCGTAGTTTGCGGAAATTCGGTCGCTCGCCGCGGGAGGCCATTGCCGACGTGACGAAATGGCTGCGGACTTCGACCGAGGCCGGCGACTTCACGGCGCGCGGCAGTGAGCCGAAGGGCACGCCGGTGCGGCAGCCTCTGGCGCATCTCGTCTGACATCCCCCGAGCGCGGCCGCATGGAACGACGTTTCGGCAGCCGACTTAGCTCAGCATGCCCGTAATGGAATGCCCGTAATGGACATCGGTGGAGACCAACTATGAGCGACAGCGGAGTTAGCATGCTGCTGGGTCACGCCTCGGCCCAGATGCTTTGGCTCTGGTTCATCGGCGCGTTCGTGCTCGGCGGCGTCCTCGTCTACGGAGTGATGAAGGCCGGCCGCCTGCGCCGCAGCGAGCGTGCGCGGCTCGATCGCGCGACCGAAGAGCGACAGCGCCAGGAAGACCCCTATAAGCGCCCGACCTGAGCGATCGCCACGAACCCCGGTTGCCAGTTTGGAACTTTCGTTCTCGAAAGGGTTTTGATCGCCTGAGGATTGAGGAAGGCGACGCCTTCCCGTGTCACCTCAAGAGGAGGACGTATGGCTAAACGAGCGAAGAAACGCACAACCAAGAAGACCGCGGCGCGGCGACCGCGTCAGGCGCCGAAGATGCTCAGCGACCTGTTCCTGGAGACGCTGAAGGACATCTATTTCGCCGAGAACAAGATCATCAAGACGCTGCCCAAAATGGCAAAGGCCGCAAACTCGAAGGAGCTTGCGGCGGCGTTCAACAAGCATCTGCGCGAGACCCAGGGCCAGGTCAAACGTCTCGACCAAGTCTTCAAAATGCTGGGCAAGCCGGCGCGCGGCAAGCCCTGCGAGGCCATCAACGGCATCGCGGACGAGGGCGCCGAAATCATGAAAGAGTTCAAGAACGCCCCCGCCCTCGATGCGGGCCTGCTCGCCTCGGCACAGGCGGTCGAACATTACGAAATCTCCCGCTACGGCACGCTGCGGACCTGGGCCGAGGAGCTCGGCATGCAGGATGCGGCAAGGCTGCTTCAGGAGACGTTGGACGAGGAAGAGGCGACCGACCGCGCGCTGACCGAGCTCGCCACCTCCGTGATCAACCTCGAAGCGGAAGAGGAGTACCGCGCAGCGGCCTGACGCTGTGCGTGGCCGATAACGGAACGCCGCGGTGCGAGCCGCGGCGTTTTCCTTTTCTGGATCGCAGGATCCGCATGGCACGTCCGCGCCGGCGGGCTGGAATTCTCGGGAACCAGCCCCATATGCAGCCTTTCCCATCGCCGAGTCCGCATCATGCAACCCAAAAATCCCCTCGACTGGATGCTGTCCGAAGCCCTGGACTCGTTGACCCGCGCCGAACGGCTGCGCCAGCAGTTCGGCCGCCAGGAAGCCTGCTGGGAGCCACCGATCGACGTGCTCGAAACCGAGCATGAGCTCCTGATCCTGGTCGCGCTTCCCGGCGTCAATCCGAGCAATGTCGAGACGGTGATCCATGAGGGCGTGCTCGTGATCTCCGGCCAGCGCACCCTTCCCCCGGAGCTTCGTAACGCCCGCATCCACCGGCTCGAGCTGCCGCAGGGCCGCTTCGAGCGGCGCATCGCGCTTCCCCTTGGCCGCTACGCCATCAGCCGCTTCGTGATGGACGGCTGCGTCGCGCTGCGCCTCGCCAAATCCTGAGATCGATCATGGCCCCCGAACAGATGAATACCCAGCAAAACGGTCCCGACGTGAAGATCCCCGAGGACGCACTGATCGTCATCCCCGTGCGCGAGATGGTGCTGTTTCCCGGCGCCATCGCGCCGGTTTCGATCGGCCGCGCAAAGTCCATCGCCGCCGCGCAGCAGGCGCTGCGCGAGCAGCGGCCGGTCGGCATCGTCCTGCAACGCAGCCCCGAGATCGACGAGCCCGGACCGGACGACCTCTACCGGGTTGCGACCATCGCCAATATCGTGCGCTACATCACCGCGCCCGACGGCAGCCACCACATCGTCTGCCAGGGCGTGCAGCGCGCCCGCATCCTCGACTTCTTGCCGGGCACACCTTTCCTGGCTGCTCGCATCCAGCAGATCCCGGAGCCGACCACGACCTCACCCGAGATCGAGGCGCGCGCGCTGAACCTGCAGCGCCAGGCCATCGAGGCGATCGAGCTGCTGCCGCAGGCGCCGCCCGAGCTGGCCGCGATGTTCCAGGGCACCAGCGCGCCCGGCGCGCTGGCGGACCTCGCGACCTCGTTCATGGACATCAAGCCGCAGGACAAGCAGGAGGTGCTGGAGACCATCGACCTCGCCTTGCGGGTCGAGAAGGTGTCGAAGCACCTCGCCGAGCGGCTGGAGGTGCTGCGCATCAGCAACGAGATCGGCCAGAAGACCCGGGCCAGCTTCGACGAGCGGCAGCGCGAGGCGATCCTGCGCGAGCAGATGGCGACCATCCAGCGCCAGCTCGGCGAAGGCGACGGCAAGCAGGCTGAGGTCGCCGAGCTGACGGCTGCCATCGCCAAGGCCAACATGCCGCCCGAGGCGGACGCGCACGCCAAGAAGGAGCTGCGTCGCTATGAGCGCATGCCGGAGGCCGCCGGCGAAGCCGGCATGGTCCGCACCTATCTTGACTGGCTGATCGAGCTGCCCTGGGCCCTGCCCTCGGAGAAGCCGATCGACATCAAGGAGGCCCGCCGCATCCTCGATGCCGATCATTTCGGCCTGGAGAAGATCAAGAGCCGGATCATCGAATATCTGGCGGTGCGCAAGCTCGCCCCGCAGGGCAAGGCGCCGATCCTGTGCTTCGTCGGCCCGCCTGGCGTCGGCAAGACCTCGCTCGGCCAATCCATCGCACGCGCGATGGATCGCCCCTTCGTGCGCGTCAGCTTAGGCGGCGTGCATGACGAGGCGGAGATCCGTGGCCACCGGCGCACCTATATCGGCGCGCTGCCCGGCAACATCATCCAGGGCATCAAGAAGGCGGGCGCCCGCAACTGCGTGATGATGCTCGACGAGATCGACAAGATGGGCCGCGGTGTGCAGGGCGATCCTTCCGCCGCCATGCTGGAGGTGCTCGACCCCGAGCAGAACGGGACGTTCCGGGACAATTACCTGGGCGTGCCCTTCGACCTGTCGCGCGTGGTGTTCATCGCGACCGCCAATATGCTGGATCAGATCCCGGGTCCGCTCCTGGACCGCATGGAGTTGATCAGCCTCGCCGGCTACACCGAGGACGAGAAGCTGGAAATCGCGCGGCGCTACCTGGTGCGGCGCCAGCTGGAGGCCAACGGCCTCTCGGCCGAACAGGCCGAGATCGAGCCGGAGGCGCTGAAGCTGATCGTCAAGGGCTACACCCGCGAGGCCGGCGTCCGTAACCTCGAGCGTGAGATCGGCAAGGTGTTCCGGCATGCCGCGGTGCAGATCGCCGATGGCACGGCCGCAAAGGTCGTGGTGGGCCCGAAGGACATCGCCATCGTGCTCGGCCAGCCGCGCTTCGAAGGCGAGATCGCGCTGCGCACCAGCGTTCCGGGCGTTGCCACCGGCCTTGCGTGGACGCCGGTCGGCGGCGACATCCTGTTCATCGAGGCGACGCGCGTGCCCGGAAAGGGCGGGCTGATCCTGACCGGTCAGCTCGGCGACGTCATGCGCGAGAGCGTGCAGGCTGCGCTGACGCTGGTGAAGAGCAAAGCCGCCCAGCTCAGCATCGATCCGCAGCTGTTCGAGAAGAGCGACATCCACGTTCACGTTCCCGCGGGCGCGACCCCGAAGGACGGACCGAGCGCGGGCGTTGCGATGTTCACGGCACTGACGTCCCTGCTCACCAATCGCACGGTGCGCAGCGACACCGCGATGACCGGCGAGATCTCGCTGCGCGGCCTGGTGCTGCCTGTCGGCGGCATCAAGGAGAAGGTGGTGGCGGCCGCCGCTGCCGGATTGAAGCGCGTGATGCTGCCAGCGCGCAACAAACGGGACTACGACGAGATCCCGAAGAGCGCGCGGGACAACCTCGAATTCATCTGGCTGGAGCGCGTGGACGAAGCCATCGCCGCGGCGCTCGAGCCGGCTGACGCCAAGGTCGAAGCTGCGGAGTAACGGTGATGAGCGGATTGCTGGAAAGAGCGAAGCGATCGCGGACAACGCAGCGGCTGCGCCAGCTGCTCGATCGCGCCATCGACCGGGTGCGCGATGCGCTTGCGGCGCCAGGACCGCGGCTCGAGCCGGTCCCGGTCCGGGTGAAGCGCCGCAAGGGTTGAGCCCTCCGTCTCAAGCCCTCGCGGCAGCCCCAAATAAAAGGCCCCCTCGGACTGAGGGGGCCTTTGCGTTGTCAGGCCACGGCGTCCTTGGCAGCCTTGACCGGGCGGGCGCGGACGATCTTCCGGGCCGGCTTGGCCTTGAACATCATCTCTTCACCCGTGAACGGGTTGGTACCCTTGCGCGCCTTGGTCGCGGGCTTCTTGATGACCACGAACTTGGCGAAGCCCGGCACCAGGAACAGGCCGTTCTTCTTGAGCTCCTTGTGACCGACGTCGGTCAGCGTCTCCATAACGCTCTTGACGTCACGCTTGGAAAGCTCGGTGGCGGTCGCAATCTTTTCGATCAGCTGCGATTTCGACATTTGGGTTGGCATCGTGTCTCCTCTGATTCGTTGCCGGTTGCATATTAGACCAACCGGCGAAGGCCTATAGCCTTCTGCACAGTTTTGTCGCGGTTTTTACGGGCTTTTTTGGCCCTCTGTGACAAAAAACCCTGCATTTTAGCTGCTTCCGGAGCGAAAGGAGCCTCAGGCAGCGGTTTTTGCCTTGTTTCAAAGGCCCGCAAGCCACCTTGCTAAAGCTGATTCGATGCTTTCGACAAGCGACGACCGGCCTCTTTGCCGGAGGCCGGTCGCGATTCACCCTGAAATATAAGGGCTAGACGCGCTCGATGATGACCGCCGGCGCCATGCCGCCGGCGGCGCACATAGTGACGAGACCGCGCTTGAGGTCGCGCCGTTCGAGCTCGTCGAGTACGGTGCCGATCAGGATCGAGCCGGTCGCGCCGATGGGATGGCCGAGCGCGATCGAGCCGCCATTGACGTTGACCTTGGCGCGATCGAGCCTGAGATCGCGGATGTATTTTTCCGCAACCACCGCAAAGGCCTCGTTGATCTCGAACAGGTCAATGTCATCGACGGTCAGCCCCGCCTTCGCCAGCACCTTGCGCGTCGCCGGGACCGGCGCGTTCAGCATCAGGGTCGGCGAGTCCCCCATGTTGGCCATCGCCACGACGCGGGCGCGCGGTTTGAGGCCATGTGCCTTGGCGTAGGCCGGCGAGGCCAGCAGGATTGCGGCGGCGCCGTCGACAACGCCGGACGAGTTGCCGGCGTGGTGCACGAAGTCGATTTCGAGCTCGGGATACTTTTGCAGGATCAAGCCGCGATAGGTCGTGCCCTTATCGTCGAGCGCATAGTCGGCGACGGCGGAGAACGCCGGTTTCAGGCTGCTCAGCCCCTCCATCGTGGTCTGCGGGCGCGGATATTCTTCATGGTCGAGCGCAAGGCTGCCGTCCTCGCGCTGGACGGGCACGAGGCTCTTCTTGAAGTGGCCGTTCGCGATCGCATGCGCTGCCCGTTTCTGGCTCTCCAGCCCGAGCGCGTCGACGTCCTGCCGCGTGATACCTTCCAGCGTCGCGATGGCATCGGCGCAGACGCCCTGATGCGACTGCGGGTGCCGCGCCCGCAGGCGAAGATTGCCGCTGTCCATCATCATCGGACCAGAGCCGCGCCGCCCCTCCATCGACATCATCTCGCAGCCGCCGGCGATGACGAGGTCTTCGGCGCCCGCCATGATCGAGCTGGCGGCCATGTTGACGCTGGTGATGCCGGAGCCGCAGAAGCGGTCGAGCGTCACCGCGCTCGCGCGCACGTCATAGCCGGCATCCAGCGCCGACATCCGCCCGAGATCACCGCCTTGCGTCGCGACCTGCGCGCTGCAGCCCCAGACGATGTCGTCGACATCGGCGGTATCGATGCCGGTGCGGTCGGCAAGCGCGCGCAGCACGGTTGCACCCAGTTGCTGCGGATGAATGCCCGAGAGTGCTCCCTTGCCGGCCTTGCCGATGCCCCGCGGGGTGCGGCAGGCATCGATGATGAGCGCGTCAACCATTGGCGTTGTCCTCTTGTTTATGGGTGTTGAGAGGCGTTGTGAATTAGGGGGCCAGGTGAGTCAATGCGTGGCGTGTGCACCCCTCCCCCGGATTTTCCGCTACGCGTAAAATCGGGCTAGGGGCATGCGATCTGAGCGATGGCGCGCGAAAGCCTCAGCGACGTCATGGACCTACACGGGAAGAAGGCGCTCACACACCCGCCGCGTTGTTCGCGATCACGTTGCGGTAGAAGCTGGCGCTGAGCTTTGGGGTGCGGACCTGGGTGTCGAAATTGACGTGATAGAGGCCGAAGCGCTTGTTCAACCCGTACACCCATTCGAAGTTGTCCATCAGGCTCCAGAGGAAGTAGCCGCGCACCGGCACACCCTCAGTGGTGGCGCGCTGGAGCTGGGCGAGATAGTTGCGCAGATACATGATGCGATCGGTGTCGTAGATCTTGCCGTCCGCCGTGACGACGTCATCGCTGGAGGTGCCGTTCTCGCTGATATAGATTGCGTCGGTCTTCCAGATCTTCGCAGCCAGCTTCGGGACCCAGTAGATCGTCTCGGGACCGACGCGCAGCCAGTCCGAGTTCATGTGCGGGAACGATTTCGGCATCGGCAGCGGCATGAAGCCGGCACCCTGGTCGGAAGCCACCACATAGTTCTGCGGGGCGTAGATGTTGAGGCCGAGGAAATCGACCGGCGAGGAGATGATCTTCAGCTCCGCATCGGTGTATTTCGGCGCGTTGGGCCCGGCGAATTTCAGGAAGGCGTCGGTATATTTGCCCGTCATGATGACGTTGAGATAGCCGGCATTCATCTCGCGCAGAGCGATTCCCGCGGCGCGGACGTTCTCCGGCGTGTCGATCGCGGGCGCGCAGGCGTCGATGTTCTCGGCCGGCCCTACGCGGGTGCCGCGGCGGCCATGGGCGCGCACGGCCTGCACGGCGAGCCCGTGCGCGAGCGCGCTGTTGTGCCTGATCTGGTTGACCTCGGCCTGCGGCAGCGTCAAGCCCGGCGCGTCGATGCCGATGCCGTAGCCAAAATAGACGAAGCGGCCGCTCTCGTTCAGCGTGAACACGTTCTTGACCCGGTCGGTCAGATGCTTGGCGACATAGGCCGCATAGTCGCCGAAGATCTTGCAGGTCTCGGTCGAGCGCCAGCCGCCAAAACGGTCCTGGAGCGATTGCGGCAGGTCCCAATGATAGAGTGTCAGCCACGGCTCGATGCCGTTCTTGAGGAGCTCGTCGATCAGGCGGTTGTAGAAGTCGAGCCCCTTCGGATTGGGCTTGCCGTCGCCGTCCGGAAACACCCGCGGCCAGGCCACCGAGAAACGATAGGCCTTGCAGCCGAGCTCCTTGATCAGCGCGACATCCTCCTTGTAGCGTTGATAATGCTCGTTGGCGCGGTCGCCATTGGTGCCGTCCTCAATCTTGCCGGGGATGCGGACAAACTTGTCCCAGATCGAGGCCCCTCGCCCATCCTCGTTGACCGCACCCTCGACCTGATAGGACGACGTCGCCGTGCCCCAGAGGAAGCCTGCGGGGAAGCCGTTTCCGCGCGGCGGCGATGCCGGCTTGACCTCGAGAGCTTCAAGGGGACTCGCAACTCCGGCTGCGGACAATCCCGCCAGCTTGGCAAACTGGCGACGCGAGACCTTGTCCGACATTGATGCTGCTCCGCTTCTTCGTTTCGGCCCGGCACAATGAACAGTTCCGGGCCGTTTGAGAAGCGCATGCGGGAGGACCCAGATCCGGCAAGCGTTGGTGACGCAGCAGGCACGATGCCGTCCATTTTCCTGCGTCGGATGAACACCTCTCGTGTTCAGGGCCGGCGATTTTAGGGCCTGGCTGTTCCGACTGAACCGACCACAATCTGCATCAGCCAGGCGATGCCGGCGTCTCTCATCGCTGCCTTGGTTGCGATGGCCCGGATCGTATCCGGTTTGCGCGCGAAAGGCAGCTCGACAAATACCAAGCCGAAGCGGCCGGCATGGTGCTCCACCAGTCGGCGCGGCAACGCTGCGATCAGATCAGACCCAGAAAGCTGGACAAGCGCCATCATGAAATTCGGGACCGTCAGGGCGATGCGGCGTTCGAGGCCACGCTTGGCCAACATCTCGTCGACGAAACCACGCGGTTCACCGCTGAGAGACACCAGCAGGTGCTGTGATTGCGAGAATGCAACACGGGGTGAAGCTCTTTCCAAAGGATGTCCCCTGCGCATGGCCAGCACGAACTCCTCGTCATAGAGCCTGCGCGCCTCGAAACGCGGTGATACCGCCGGCAGCGGCAGCATTGCGATATCGAGCTCGCGTGTTTCGAGCATGTCGAGACTTTGGTGCCAGGGCTCTCCGATCGCGCCGCCGCGCGGCGCAGGCATCAAGTGGATCAGCCCGATGTCAATGTGAGGTGCCGCAGTCGCGATCGAACGCAAGATCGGAACGGTTGTGGAGACCAGGACGGCGTCGGGGGCGCCAATCGTGAACCGACGGCTGCTTTTCACAGGGTCGAACGGCGCAGCCGACCCGATCAGCTGTTCGACGCGCGCGATGATCTCGGCCACCGGCTCCCCAAGCTCCAACGCCCGCGCCGTTGGAACGACGCCCTTCGGTGTCCGCAGGAACAGCGGATCGTTCAGCAGAAGACGGAGCCGGCCAAGCGCATGACTGACGGCCGACGGCGTCAGGCTCAGCCGAGCGGCTGCGCGCGCGACATGACGTTCTTCCAGAACGACGCGGAAGAGCACGAGCAGATTCAGATCAATCCTGGATAGATCAATTTTCTTCAGCATATTGCTGAAATCATATCGCTGGATTCATCAAGATCAAGGCCGCATGGATTGGGCTCGCTCGTCGTTCGATCAGGAGTCCTGAAATGACCAAGAGACCGCCCGGGCTGAACAAATCGCCAGGCTCGCCGGAGACGATGTCGCGGCGCTCGATGATGACCGCTACGGCTGCGCTTCCTCTGTCCGTTCAGCTTTCGGCCGATGCCGCCGGGAACGACGCGATAGCCAGCCTCATCGAACGCGCCCGCGAGAAGAATGCCGCCTTCATGCGTGGCGACATGGATCGCTGGTTCCAGCTTGTCCGCATTGCGCCGGATTTCACGCTGATGCAGCCCTTCGGCGGTCCTGCAAGTCGCGGATTCGACGCCAGCCCCAAGCGCTTGGCTGACCTATCGCGATACTTCAGGGAAGGCGAAACCGAACTCGAGGTTTTGCAAACCTATGCATCGAACGAGCTCGTCGTTCTCGTCATGGTCGAACACCAGCGGGCCGAGGTGGGCGGGTTGGCGGCTCAAGACTGGTCGCTGCGCGTGACTGAAGTCTACCGCAAGGATGGCACGGATTGGCAACTCGTGCATCGTCATGCGGATCCGCTGGTCCGAAGCATCACCTTGCAACAAGCGGCGATACTCGCCCGGGGTTGGAGGGAGGAAAAATGATTTTGCCTCGCCTCGCTGGAGCAGCCAACTGACTCAGGACGTCGCCGCATTCAGCGCGAAACGTCTCCCCCTGGTTGGTGAGCGCGGGGGATTCTGCGTCGCCATTCCCGAAGTTTGCAGGGCGTTAGGTGGCAAGGCTTCGACGAGCGGTTTCGTCGCGATGGCGCATGCGCTCAGCGCGAGCGCTTCGGCAACTTCGGCAGCTTGTCGGGATTGAACTCCGGCATCTGCCCGGCTCGTTCTCGTTCAGGTGCCGGTGGCTGCTGTTCGGTCAGGATGAGCGTGCCCTGGAGGATCATTCCCGGGACTTGTACGGCCGTCGCCGTGTAGCTCGCGATCTTGCCAGGGCAGCTTCCTTCGATGTGCAGCGTGAGCTCATCGTCGTTGCCGAAGACCGTTACACGGCCGTCGGTATGGCGCTTGGTCGATACGGTAGCGGTGAAGCGATCGCCATCGACGTGACAGGAGCCATGATACGTCATCAGGCTGTCGCGGCCCCAGATTTGTCCGTCTGCGACATGGACGATGCCGGTGCCCTGGTCCAGCGGCGTCTTGTACCAAGCCGCGTAGGTGCCGTCCTTCAGCATGGGAGCCATTTCCCCCTGGTATTCCCGAGGGGATAGTCCGCAGCATTAGTGCTAAGAAAGGGTTAATCGCGCGGCCCGTGCAAATCCGGTTGGTCCCTCCGCAGCTCGGCCTCGAGCTCCTCGATGATGCTGTGAAGCAGACATGCGGCGAGCGGATCTGTCACTTCCCGCTCCAGGCGCCGATAGCGCGCGATCTGGAACTCCTGCTCTCGCAACTGGTGCTCTGTCATCGGACGGGCCCTCCGACGAAACGACGCAGAACCGGCCGGGGAGTTTCGTTAAAATTTTCGGATCATTCGCGATGGTTTCTGCTTGGTTAAACATCAATACGGCGGCGATGAATTCAGGGTGGCGATCTTGTGCCGTCCGGCCGAAACCGGCGGCCGCTCTCGATTTCCAATCAAGCGATGTCACTTGGGAAGAGCAGACATGGAACGCCGACGCGCCGTCCGCTATGGACGAACAGGCGACATCAGAAGTTGCGAGTTAATTAGGAGAGTCAATCGGGCGGCGCCTCGAGCGCTCGCCCGTTCGCCTCGTTTCTCGCTACTTCTTTTTCACCGTCCCGAAATCCGGCTGCCAAGCGGCTTCCTTGCGGTTCGGCGCCGCAGCGATCACCTTGGCCTTTTCCTTCTTCGGCTTCTTGGCTTCGCGATTGCCGCGTTGCTGGCCCTTCGCCATGTCGCTCTCCTTTGGTGGTTTGAGTTCGTCGAGTTCGTTCGACTGCAGCACCCGTCCACGCGGAGTGCAGACCCTGACGTCCATGTAGCCTTCGCGCAGCAGTTTTCGCGCGAGCCGCAGCGCGACCGTTGCACTACCGCGGCCGAGATTGGAGCTGCCGTATTCGTTGGTTCCGCTGACCAGATATGGCACGCGGGTTGTCCTAGCCATTGAGGACGGCGGCTCCGCATACGAGAAGCAGCAAAAACAACGGAACGACCACCGGCGGCACGATCCATTCCGAGATGCGAACGCGCGACATCGAATGCTCCTGCGAGGCCTTCGGCGGGAGCACACGTGACCCTCAGTCACCGGTCGAAGCCGTTGAGATGTGCGGTGATGGTGGCGAGGCTACGCCCGCGCCGAGCCAATAGCGAGCGTTAAATGCCACGCGGGCGACGGCTCCGCCGCGACATCTTCATTTGCCGGCTGGTCACGATAGTGCTGGCTATTGCCATGCGAAGGGCGCATGGTCGCGACAGCCAGCATCGGTTGGGGCTTCACTTGCGAAAGGCAGGCGTGCATGACCATCCGCTCGCGGCGAGAAACCGTCAAGTTCAAGCATCCGTTCCGCATCCGCGGCATCGAGCGCACCTTACCGGCCGGCGCCTATGAGGTCGTCACAGACGAGGAGACGATCGAGGGCCTGACCTTCTCGGCCTATCGCCGCATTGCCACGATGATCACGGTGCCCGCCGAAGGCGCTTGCGGCGCCACGGAGATGCTGTCGATCGGCTCGATCGATCTTGCGAACGCACAAGCCGCGGACGCGAGCATCACCAATGACTGACCGGCCGGTCGATCTCGATAAGCATCGCGGCATGGCCGCGCAGAAGGCAACCGACCTGCGCCGTGCGTTGGCTGACGTCGAGGCGCATCTCCGCGAGCTGCGCGAGCGTGAAGCCGATCTCGAAAACCGCATGATGACGGTGCCAGCCGCGTCCTGGCCAGAGGCGGCAGTGAAGGCGCGCCATCTGCTCAACCTCTATGCTGCAAGTCTGCCTTCCGAGGATACGCGCCATCGCGCGCTAGTGGCAGCACTGTTCGACGATTTCGCCCGGCTGTCGGGCGAGGTCTGAGGCGAACGACGGCCGCCCCGCATTCTCGACATGCCGCAATCAGGTAACGGAGCAAGCCATGACATTGACCAGCGGCCGCTTTATTAGCCACGAATACGACCGAATGATCGTCCGGTTCTCGATGCATGACGGTGCCCGGGAGATTCCTTGCGCGATCTCGACTTCTGCGATGGACGACCTCGAGCGCGGCCCGCAAGTCAAACCCGAGCAGCGGGAGGCCCAGTTCAGCCGATTGCGGGATCGCATCGAAGCATGCGCGGCGAGCAAATATCGCGCGACGGAGTTCGAGGGCACGCCGCCAGGCATTGTGCTGCGAGGCATCGATTTCAGGTCATAAGCAACGACAGCACCGCGACCGGCCTTCTTGCGACGTCACAGGTGACGCCGCCATTATGTTATGAGACCGGACATGCCGTTGCTGCGGAATCTCCGGAACGAGGATTCTTTCTACTCCGCGCGCGCTTTGATCTCCGGCAGTGGCGCCTTGCGCTCGAACGGCTTCTTCTTGGGCGGCGCGGGCAGCAAGCCCTCCCTGATCGCCTGCTTGCGAGCGAGCTTGCGGGCCCGGCGGATGGCCTCGGATTTCTCGCGGGTCTTTCGCTCCGACGGCTTTTCGTAGGAACGCCGCTGTTTCATTTCCCGGAAGACGCCCTCGCGTTGCATCTTCTTCTTGAGAACGCGGAGCGCCTGGTCGACGTTGTTGTCTCTGACAAGTACGTGCAATTGATCATCCTCGCGGGGGCTGCGAATGCGACACGTCCTGCAGGGCAGCCAATTGCGCAGGAGCTTCATTGCGATTTTTGAGGATAGCGGCGGCGACATTCGTCGCGGCTTCGGACGAGCCGATCTGCTTGTCACGGCGATGCAGCTTGGTGACACCAACGTGACCACTGTCGTGCTGTGCTGTCAATCGCTAACGTCTTGCTTGCAGGCCGGCAGACACACACGAAGTGCTGCGATCGGAACACCCGAGGAGCCTCGCAGAAACAAATTGGCTTGCGTCCTTGCGAAATCGCGAATGTGATGTATATTGACCTTGTTCGATTAGCCGCTGTGCCTTGTTGAATGCGCCCGCGGGCTCCTTTTCCAAAGACATCGACGAAGTTGAAGATAACCGCGTGATTGTCGCGCGGAACGCGTTCGCGCGCTTTGGAGAAGAAAATGACGACAGGTACTGTGAAGTGGTTCAACGGCCAAAAGGGCTTCGGTTTCATTCAGCCGAACGATGGTAGCAACGATGTGTTCGTTCACATCAGCGCCGTCGAGCGCGCCGGTCTGGCGGGCCTCGGAGAAGGCCAAAAGGTCAATTTCGAGGTCAAGACCGACAAGATGCGAGGCAAAGTCAGCGCTGAGAACCTCTCGCTGGCTTGATATCGTGGCGCCGTTTCACGGATGTACTGAAACGGCCCCCCTGCCCGCTCGATCTTCGGATTGAGCGGGTTTTGTCGTTTGCCAGGCCGGGTGAGCAATGAGCGCCAAGAAATCGGCAGACCTGTCACCCGAAGGCATCGCGCGCCTAAATCGTAAGCAGCTGGCCGCCGAAGAGGGAGCGCGCGCATTGGCGGACGCCGAAAGACAGGCTATCGAAATTCGCAAGAACATGGCGCGGCTCCGCGAGGTGCGCGAGGCCAAGGAAGCGGCCGATGAAGCTGTTCGAATAGCTTTGCCGGCACCCAAGAAGCGTTCGAGGAAGCCGGCGCGATAGTCGCCTTCAACGCCATCGCCGAAACTTAAAGACGATCGCATGCCGGAAGTGCAGGTCGTGGCCTAGAATCACGCCAGAATCATCACTTTCCTTCTCGCTTCCGGCGCAAATCGGCAGATGTGCCGGCTCGCGACGGCATTCAACACGCGGAAGCAGGCCTTCAGCTATCTTCAGAAGCATCGAACGGAGTTCGAGCGCATGGCGCCGGGCGCGACATCGTTCTGTCAGGGCTTCGAGGGCTTTTGATCCCACGGGCGCTTGCCGTCCGCGTCACGATCCCAGGGCCGCGTTGTGGGTGCACTCTTTTCGGCCTCGGCCGCTTTCGCGCGGTCATGCTTAACCTGTTCGCGGTCGGTAAAGGGCGGGTTTTGAGTGGAGCTGACTTGAGCGAGGACCGGAACTGTGGTGACCAGCGCAATCATAAGGAATTTCATCATCCCCGTATCTAGCACCGATCTCGGAACGCGTCCGATTTAGTTTGTCCGCTCGCCGTTTTCAGGCTGCAGAGCTTGGCCTCTCTTCTCTTGGCTGTCGGCACAGCGCCGATATTCCTCCGCCAATTCCCGGAGAGCCGCAGTGCCGGTGCGAGTCCGCCTCAGGCCGTAGCGGAAAGCAGTGCATCGAGCACGCCTAGAACGTCACCCGCATGCCCGCATAGAACGCCCGCGGCCTTGCCGGGCTGAGCGAGCGCGGGTCAGTGAATTCTGCGCCGCCATTGGTGAAATTGGGCACGGCCTCGCGGTCGAAGAACTGTCCGTAGGTGGCGTAACGCTTGTCGAACACGTTGTCGATGCGCCCGTAGAGCTGGACGTTCTTTGCGACCTGATAGGAGGTGTGGAGGTTAAAGACCGTGTAGGACGGCAGCTTCGCGTATTGGTTGGACTCATCGCCGACCAGATACTGGCTGGAGACGAACAGCGCGTTGCCGCCGACCTTCCAGACGTCGGTCACGGCGTAATCGACGCCGACCTTGACGCGATGGCGCGGGACCGCGGGGATCTGGTTGCCGGGCAAGACCCGGATGGTCTCGGTGGCCGGATCGGCAAACGGGCTTTCCGAGCCGAGTTCGAGCGGGTCAAGGAAGCGCGCGTCGACGAAGGCGTAGCTCGCCTGGAACTGGAGCGTCGGAGACTTGATGTTGACTTCGGCTTCGAGCCCCTGCCGCCGCGTCCGGCCGACATTGGAAAAATAACCGAAGCCTGTGCGCCCGACGGCGGGTACCGCAAGGATGTCGTCATGATTGGTGGCGCGGAAGCCGCCGATCTTCCATCCGAGCGTGCCGATGTTCAGCTCCCTGGTGCCGCGCAGGCCCGCTTCCACGGTCTTCGACACAACCTGCTTCAGCGGCGGATCGGAGACGAGAAACGCTGCAATCAGGCAGGGACGGGCTGGATCGGAGCAGCCGAGCTCGAGCGGCGTCGGCACGCGGTTGGCCTCGGAATAGCCGGCATAGGCGGTCAGCTCGGGCGTGATCTTGTAGGTGCCGCCGATCACCGGGTTGAAGCGGGTGAAGGTGTGATCGCCGTTGAGCGCAGTGCCGAGCTGATCTTCCAGCGTGATGCGCGCCACGTTGAAGCGACCGCCGCCGGTGATGGCGAAGGCATCCGTGACGTTGACCGTGTCCATCGCGTAAAGGCCGTTATATTGGTTGACGGTCCGCAGCGAGACAGGACCGGCAACGGGATTTGGTAAGCCGGTCGGCCCCAGGAAGACACCGCTGCCGCTGACGGCGTAATTTTCTGCAATCGAGCCGATCTCGGCGGTGGCGTTGTAGCGCGTGACACCGGCGTCATAGGTTGCGCCCATCACGAAGCGATTGTCGTGCCCGAACAGCTGATCGGTGTTGGTGGCCTGTCCCGAAATGCCGAAGCTGCTCGAACGGATCGTGCCCCGGTCGATCTCGCCGAGGATCGTTCCCGGCGCAAACGGATTGGCAAGCTGCACGCCGTTCACGCCGTTTGCGGGCGTGGTGTCATCGCCGAAGCACAGCAGCGTCGGATCTGCACCGCACTCCTGCGCATCGGTCGGGTTTCCGTCGACGATCTTCTGCTCGTAGCGGCGCACATGCGCGGTGCCTTCGAGCGTCCAGGTCGGCGTCGCATCGACCTTTCCGGTCAAGTTGAGATAGCCAACGCGGTTCGAGGTGGTCTGCGGTGTGGTGTAGGTCGCGCCCCAATATTTTTCGAGCAGCTCGGCGGGAACAGTGGCGCTGGCGCCGAAATCGTTTTTGGCCACTCCCATGTTGGCGTGAAATTCGCTGTCGCCCGCCTTGTAGCCGACATCGCCGTAGAAGCGCCGCACGTCCGATCGGGAGAAGTTGCGGAAGCCGTTGTCGTGCAGGCCTTCGAGCGCGCCGAAGACGGCGTAATTCTTGTCGACCTGCTTGCCCCATTGCGCCGAGCCCTGGATGCGGCCGAACGAGCCCCCCATGACATCGAGCTCCGCACCCTGATAGGTGAAGCCGTCCTTCATTTGCAGGTTGATGGCACCGCCCAGCGCATTGAGACCGAAGGCGGGATTGTTGGTTACCAGCGTCACGGACCTGATCGCGGCGGTGGGGATCAGGTCCCAATTGACGGCGTCGGAGAAGGCTTCGTTGATGCGGACGCCGTTCTGGTACGCCGCAAGGCCTTGCGGCGTGCCGGTCACGGGCGAAGCGACGAAGCCGCGGAATTCGACGTCGGGCTGAAACGGATTGCCGGTGACTTCGCTGATGTTGACGCCGGCGATGTTGTCGCGCAGTGCGTCGGTCACGTTCAGCGAGCCGGTGCGCTTGATCTGGCTGGCATCAACAGCGTTGATCGCCGACGGGACCTTGTCGACATCAAGACCTCTGCCGGTGCCCGGCGCGGTCGGATAGACGTAAATGCGCGTCCTGGGGCTGGCGGACCCCGGCGTCCCGATGCGTGCGACCGGTCGCGACGGCGTCGTGCGCCTCGTCGCCGACGGTGGCGCGGTCACCTCGACCGGTGGCAGGTTCTGAACGTTGGTCTCCTCGTCCTGCGCGGCCGCGGCAGGGTGCGCGAACAACCCGGACACCAGCCCCGTCGAGATCGACGCCATCAATAAACGACGCTTGAACCAGAGACCCTTGCCCATCCCCGCCTTCCCATCCGTGACGACCGGCTGTTGTGATTTTCCGCCGTTCGGTCGAGATGAGTGTATTCGGCCGCAATGAGTGCGCCAGCCACAAAAGATCGGACGATATCCGCTCTCGTTTTCCCGATGAAATCGGGAATTTTTCCCGATCGTTTCGGGCGCGATCAGGCAGCCGCCATCGGAACCAGCGCCTCCACGGTCAAACCGTTCTCGCCAGAGACGACATTAAGGGTGCCGCCCAGCGCCAGGATCCGCTCGCGCATGCCGACGAGACCGAAGCCGAGCTTCTGACCCGGCTCCATGCCGCGGCCATTGTCGCTGACGCGTACCCGGGCGCAGACGCGGCCGTCGCGCCCCTGCTGCCCGGCCGGCTCGATGACGACGTTGACCGCGGTCGCGCCGGCATGGCGGAACACGTTGGTGAGCGCCTCTTGCACGATGCGGTAAATGGTGAGGTCGGCAGTCTCGCCGGTCGCGCCCAGCGCCGGCGAGATCGAGGTCTCGATGCTGACCTCGGGATGCGACTCCCGCCATAGCCGCGATAGCGATTCGAGCGCCTGGCGCAGGCCAAGCTCGGCGAGGCCGACGGGCCGGAGGCGCTCCAGCACGCGGCGGGTGAACTGCTGGAGCGCGTTGATCTGCTCCAGCAAGGCGCTGCCGTGCTTTCGCACCGCCTCTGCACTCGGCGCCCGCCCGTCCGCCAGCTTCGCCAGCGCGCTGGCATGCGCGCGCAGCGAGAACAGATACGGTCCGAACTCGTCATGCAGCTCGCGCGCGATCTCCTTGCGCTCGACGTCCTGGAGCGACACCGCACGCTCGGCAAGGCGCCGCTTGTCCTCGACCGCCTCACCCAGCGCTGCTGCGAGATGATTGAGCTTGCCGCAGATCGCGGCGAGTTCGGGCGCACCGCCTGGGGTGACCCGCGCGTCATAATGCCCTCCCTCGATCTCGGCCATCGTCTCGGCCAACGACTGGAGGGGCGCCAGAGCCCGGCCGACCACATTCATCATCACCAGGAACAGCACCACCGCGATGACCGAGCCGACCTCGAGCTGGGTCACGATGCTGTCCCAGATCTCGGCAATCTCGTCGTTCGGATGCGAGGTGATCACGAGCGAGCCGGGCTTGCCATGGATCGAGACGGGCACGCTGACCGCGGTCTGCTCGGGATGAACCAGGCTGACGAACCAAGCCGGCGGCCCGCGCGTATCGGCGTCGGCATCGGCGTGGGGCGGCGTCAGCGGATTTCCGCCGGCGTCATGGAGCGCGATGCTGACATGGCGCAGACGACTGAGATCGCGCGCAATCTGGTTCAGCCGGGCGTCCGGATCGGGCGCCTCGTTCAGGTCCGCCACAATCATCTCGATGAACTCGCGTGCGAGCCGGATCACGCTCTGGTCCTCGGCCTGCACGCGCGGCCCCGCCTCCGCGACCTGGCGGCCGATATTGACGGCCAGCCCTAGCGCCAGCAGCAGCGCCAGCAACAGGTTGATGCGCCCGCGCAAGGAAAGATTTTGCCACATTGGTATCGCTCGTGCCCCGCGAAGGTTCTGCCCCGCCTCTCCGATGACGTTGACAGAGGCGAAGCGGCGGATATCTAATCGGAAGCGTACAGCAATCCCGGCCGGGTTGCATGAGGCGACATGAGACGCGCGCGTCTTGCCTGGTCGGCCTCATGCGGCGCAGAACAGGCAGTTTCTATCAGGGAGAACGCGCTGTCGCGGGGAACGCCTATGCGCATTCTGATCGTCGACGATCATCCCATCGTCGCCTCCGGCTGCCGTGCCGTGCTGGCCGACGAGGGCGAGATCGAGATTTTGGAGGCTGCCGACGCCGAAGACGGCGAGTGCGTCTTCATCGTCGAACGCCCCGACCTCTGCATCATCGACATCAACCTGCCGACCGTGTCCGGCTTCGAGCTCGCGCGCCGCATCCTCGAGCGCGCGCCCCAGGCCCGCATCATCATGTTCAGCATGAACGACGATCCCGCCTTTGCCGCGCGCGCGATCGAATGCGGCGCCAAGGGCTACGTCTCCAAGACCGGCGACCCCGACGACCTCGTCGAGGCGATCCGCGCCGTCGGCGGCGGCGGCACGTACCTCCCGAGCGCGATCGCGCGCAGCATTGCCTTTGCGGGACCGGCGCTGGCGCAAAGCCCGCTGTCGAAGCTGAACGCACGCGAGATGGAGATCCTGCGGCTGCTCAGCGCCGGAAAAAGTCTGTCCGAGATCGCCTGGCTGGTGCAATCGTCCTACAAGACGGTGGCCAATACGTCCTCGATCATGCGCCAGAAGCTGGGCGTGAAGACCTCGGTCGAGCTGGTGCGGCTGGCGATCGACAGCGGCGTTGCCTGACATCGCCACAAATTTCGGTCACACAAGCGTTGCAATCTTGATGTGGCGAGATGCCACGGAGCTTTGGGCATGACGATTCAGACTGTCTCGACGAACAAATCCTATGGCGGCGTGCAGGGTGTCTATCGCCACGCGAGCCAGACGACCGAAACGGACATGACGTTCTCGGTCTATATTCCACCGCACGCGGACGGCGCCAAGCTGCCCGTGGTCTGGTATCTTTCCGGGCTCACCTGCACGCATGCCAATGTCACCGAAAAGGGCGAATTCCGCAAAGCCTGCGCCGAGCTCGGCCTGATCTTCGTCGCGCCCGATACCAGCCCGCGCGGGCCCGACGTGCCGGGTGATGCCAACAACGCCTATGATTTCGGCCTGGGCGCCGGCTTCTACGTCGACGCGACGCAAGAGCCGTTCTCCCGCAACTATCGCATGTGGAGCTACGTGACCGACGAGCTGCCGAAGCTGGTGGCGGCGAATTTTCCGGTCGACGCCAAGCGGCAATCGGTGATGGGCCATTCGATGGGCGGCCACGGTGCGCTGACGGTAGCCCTGCGCAATCCGCACCGATTTCGCGCGGCAAGCGCTTTCGCCCCGATCGTGGCGCCCTCGCTCGTGCCCTGGGGCATCAAGGCGCTGACCGGCTATCTCGGGCCGAACAAGGACGCCTGGCGCAGCCACGACACGGTGGCGCTGATCGAGGACGGCGCCAAGTTTTCGGGCTTCCTGGTCGATATCGGTGAAGCCGACAATTTCCTGAAAGAGCAGCTCAAGCCGGAGTTGTTCGAGGCCGCTTGCACCAAGGCGGGCATCCCGCTGACGCTGCGGCGCCAGGCGGGGTACGACCACAGCTATTATTTCATCTCGACCTTCATGAGCGATCATTTGCACTGGCACGCGGAGAGATTGACGGCGTGATCCTACTTACCCTCCCCTGGAGGGGCCCTGGAGGGGAGGGTAAGAGCCCCTACTCCGGTCTGCCGTAATTCGGCGCCAGCAGGCGGTTGCGGATCAGATAGCTCATCGTGCGCGTCCAGGCTTCGTCGCTGTTACCGCGCATGTCGGCGCTGGCGACCGCGATCGTGTTGCCGGTCTTCACGTCGCGCAGATAGATGTTCAGGTTGATGATCAGGTTCGAGACCTTCTGCACCAGGCCGGTGATCTCGAGATCGGCACCGAGCTGGCCGGCGAGCTTGAGGTCGCAGCCGCCGCAGGCCTGCAAGTTCGCGTGACGGGCGGCATCCCTGATTGGCCCGATGTCGAGCAGCTGGAACTTGCCTGAATCGGCCAGTTCCTTGCGCAGTTGCTCGCTGATGCGCTCCAGCCGCGCCTCTTCAAGCCGCGAGCCGTAGAACTCGCCAGGCAGGCTGGTGTCGATCAGCTCGAAATCGAACACCGCCAGTTTCGGCGCGTCGGCGAGCGCGACCGATCCCATCAACAACAATGCAGCGAGACATAGCAGCGCTCGCAGGATCGTGATTCCAGTCCCCGCGCGTGCGAGGACGAAATGCGGGGTTGCATGCCCTGACAAATTGGTCATGCTTTAGCAGAGACAATTCTCCACCGGCGGTCAAGCCGGAGAGATCGTCTGGAGGAAACATGATCCGATGGTTGGTCGGCCTGATCGGCTTGGGTGTCAGCGCGACGAGTGCGCTCGCCGCTGACCCTATTACGATCGGCGTCGGCTATCTCGGCGTCGCCGGCACCAGATCGACACTGTCGCTGGTCGAGCAGCCCGCGGAGAATGACGGCGTCGCCGGCGCCCGCCTCGCCATCGAGGACAACAACACCACCGGGAAATTTCTCAACCAGCGTTTTATGCTGGAGGAGCGCCGCATCAAGGAAGGTGAGGATCCGGTGCAGGCCGCTACCGCGCTCGCCGACAAGAACGGTTTGATCATCGCCGACCTGCCGGCCGATACGCTGCTGAAAGTCTCGGACGCCCTGCGCGCTCGGGGCACGCTGCTGTTCAACGTCGGCGCAGTCGACGAGCGGCTGCGCGAGGCCGATTGCCGCGCCAACGTCGTCCACACCGCGCCGACGCGCGCGATGCTGGCGGATGCGCTCGGCCAGTACCTGGTGTGGAAGCAGTGGAAGCGCTGGCTGCTCGTGGTCGGCTCGCATGACGAGGACAAGCTATTCGCCGACGCACTGCGTCGCACCGCGACCCGGTTCGGCGCCAAGATCGTGCAGGAGCGCACGTTTGAAGACAAAGGCGGCGCACGCCGGACCGACTCCGGCGTGACGCTGATCCAGCGCCAGATGCCGGTGTTCACGCAACAGGCGCCGACCTATGACGTGCTTGTTGTCGCCGACGAGAGCGAGGTGTTCGGCGCGTACCTGCCCTATCGCACCTGGGATCCGCGGCCCGTCGCGGGCTCGGCCGGTCTCGTGCCGCGCAGCTGGGACGCGGCGCAGGATCAATGGGGCGCAATCCAGATGCAGAACCGCTTCGTCAAGCTGAACTCGCGGCGCATGACCGCGCTCGACATGCAGGCCTGGACCGCGGTGCGCATGATCGGCGAAGCCACCTCGCGCACCAATTCCGGCGAGGTCAAGAAAGTCGCCGATTTCATCAAGGGCCCGGATTTCTCGGTCGCCGCCTTCAAGGGGACGCGGCTCACCCTGCGCGACTGGAATCTCCAGCTTCGCCAGCCGATCCTACTGGTCGACGGCCGCATGGTGGTGTCGGTCTCGCCGCAGGAGGGATTCCTGCACCAGTTCTCCGAACTCGACACGCTCGGCTACGACCGTCCGGAGAGCAAATGCAAGCTGAAGTGAGCAATTTGAGATGAGTTCGAGCCTCCACCGCGACGACGCTGCGCCCCCTCCCCCGCTTGCGGGGGAGGGTTGGGGAGAGGGTGTCTCAGTAAGGAAGACTCCCCAAGAGGAGCGCGCCATCTCCCGCATCGCATCTGTCGATGCGATACGACCTCCTCCGCAAGCGGGGGAGGTGAAGGCAGCCCGCGCACAACCTCAGCGCATCGAAGAGCAACGTCCCTTGCATACGCTGATGTTGCCCCTCTCGCTGTTTGCCGGACTAGCGCTTGCCACCGCACCCGCGCATGCGTTCCTCGCGTATGTCTCGAACGAGAAAAGCAACACGGTATCTGTGATCGACACCGACAGCTGGACCGTGACCAAGACCATCAAGGTCGGCCAGCGTCCGCGCGGCATCGATTTCACCCGTGACGGCAAGTTCGTGATGGTCGCGGTCGGCGACGACGACACCATCCAGGTGATCGACGCCAAGACGCAAAGCGTGGTGGACAGCCTGCCCTCCGGGCCCGACCCGGAATTGTTCGCTCAGGATGCCGCCGGGAAAATCCTCTACGTCGCCAACGAGAACGACAACACGGTGACCGTGATCGACCTCGAGAAGCGCGCCCGGCTCGGCGACATCCAGGTCGGCGTCGAGCCCGAGGGCATGACCATCAGCCCCGATGGCAAGACGCTGATCAACACGTCCGAGACGACCAACATGGCGCATTTCATCGACACATCGTCGCGCCAGATCGTCGCCAATGTGCTGGTCGATGCGCGGCCGCGCTTTGCCGAATTCAAGCATGACAGCTCGGAAGTGTGGGTCTCCTCCGAGATCGGCGGCACCGTCTCGATCATCGATCCCAACAAGCATGAGGTGATCGGCAAGGTCACCTTCGACATCCCGGGCTTGCGGAAAGAGGCGATCCAGCCGGTCGGCA
This sequence comes from Bradyrhizobium sp. 147, assembly GCF_023073935.1. Classification (NCBI taxonomy): domain Bacteria; kingdom Pseudomonadati; phylum Pseudomonadota; class Alphaproteobacteria; order Hyphomicrobiales; family Nitrobacteraceae; genus Bradyrhizobium; species Bradyrhizobium sp. 147. Next base: position 92,803 of record NZ_JADPKL010000140.1, read on the forward strand.
TCGGCATGACCAAGGACGACAAGACCGCCTTCATCGCGCTCGGCCCCGCCAACCGCATCGCTGTGGTCGACGTCGCGACCCGCAAGGTGCTGAAATATTTGCTGGTGGGGCAGCGGGTCTGGCACATGGCGTTCACGCCTGATGAAAAATACCTGCTCACCACCAACGGCGTGTCGAATGACGTCTCCGTCATCGACGTCGCCGCGCAAAAGGTGATCAAGACCATTCAGGTGGGCGAACTGCCCTGGGGCATCACGATCGCGCCATGACCAGCCCTGCCCCCATCGCCGAACCGCGTGAGACACCGAGGCTGGAATTGGCCGCAGTGCCGGCGCTATCGATCGACAGCGTCAGTCATTCTTACGGGCCGCGGCGGGCGCTGACCGACGTCTCCTTCAACGTACAGCCCGCGAGCTTCACGGCGCTGCTCGGCCTCAACGGTGCCGGCAAGAGCACGCTGTTCTCGCTGATCACGCGCCTGTTCGGCATCCAGGCTGGCCGTGTCGCCATCTTCGGTCACGACATCAGCAAAACTCCAGGCGAGGCGCTGCGGCTGCTTGGTGTCGTGTTCCAGCCGCGTACGCTCGATCTCGACCTTTCGCTGACGCAGAACCTGCTCTATCACGCCGCGCTCCACGGCATCAGCCGGCGTGAGGCGGCTTCACGCAGCGCCGAGCTGCTCGGGCGCATCGGGCTCTCCGAGCGCGCCGGCAGCAAGGTGCGCGATCTCTCGGGCGGGCAGATGCGGCGACTGGAGATCGCACGGGCATTGCTGCACCGGCCGCGGCTGCTGTTGCTGGACGAGCCGACCGTCGGCCTCGATGTCAAGGCGCGCGCCGACATCATCGGCCATGTCCGCCAGCTCGTGACCGAACAAGGCATCGGCGTGCTCTGGGCGACGCATCTGTTCGACGAGATCATGCCCAATGACGATCTCGTGGTGCTGCACCAGGGCAAGGTGCTGGCGCAGGGGCCGATGAGCCGCGTCGTCACGGAAGTCGGTGCGCAGGACGTCAACACCGCCTTCATGCGCCTGACCGGCGCGCAAACCATGCCGGGAGCCGGCGCATGAGCAGCATCACGACGGGCGAGGCGCCGCGCGGCTTCTCGTTCGCGGAGTACATGACCTGCCTCACCGGCATCGTCTGGCGCGAAGGCCTGCGCTTCCTGCATCAGCGCGAGCGCTTCGTCTCGGCGCTGGTGCGGCCATTGGTGTGGCTGTTCATCTTCGCCGCCGGCTTCCGTCAGGTGCTCGGCATCTCCATCATACCACCCTACGAGACCTACATCCTCTACGAGGTCTATATCGCGCCCGGCTTGATGGCGATGATCCAGCTCTTCAACGGCATGCAGTCCTCGCTGTCGATGGTCTATGACCGCGAGATGGGCAACATGCGCACGCTGCTGGTCAGCCCGCTGCCGCGCGGCTTCCTCTTGTTCTGCAAGCTGCTGGCAGGCACCGCGGTGTCGCTGCTCCAGGTCTATGCGTTCCTCTTGATCGCCTGGTTTTGGGACATCACGCCGCCACCCGCGGGCTATCTCACCGTGCTGCCGGCGCTGATCCTGTCCGGCCTGATGCTGGGCTCACTCGGCATGCTTATCTCCTCCGGCATCAAGCAGCTGGAAAACTTCGCCGGCGTAATGAATTTTGTTATCTTCCCGATGTTCTTCGCCTCTTCCGCGCTCTACCCGCTCTGGCGGGTCCAGGAGGGCAGCCCTTATCTGTATTACCTCTGCGAGGCCAATCCGTTCACTCATGCGGTCGAGCTGATACGATTTGCGCTATACGGGCAGCTCAACTGGATCTCGCTGGCGGTGGTCGCAATCTGCACAATCGTGTTCATGATCGGTGCGATTTTCGCCTATGATCCGTCGCGCGGGCTGGCGCGACGCGGGCCTGCAGGAGGCGAAGGATGAGGGTTCTGGTCCTGGCTGTCATGGCAATTGTGCTGTCGGGCACGGCCGCGCGCGCGGCCGATCCGCGCTATCCCGACTGGCCCTGCACCCAAGCCAAGGTGCCGGAGATTTCGCTCGCGGCCGTCTGGGCCGGCCCGCCGCTCGACGACGTGCAGAACAAATGGAAGGACGACGCCAAGATCAGCGCGCTGGTCGCAAAGCTGTCGGCGCGCAAGACGCCACTCGACGAGGCCGAGAAGTTGGTGAAGGAGTTTCTGGCCGCCTCCGCGTCGGACAAGACGGCGAACGCCAAGCTGCTGTTCGCCGGCCTGTTCGACACGCTTAACGCCCAGCGCTCCCAGGTGATGAACGGCCTCGAACGCGTCAGCCGCAAGCAGCGCGAGGCCGCCGACAAGATCCGCGAGGAAACGCTGGCGCTCCAGGCGCTCCAGGGCGTGACGCCCCGCGACGATGCCAAGATCGAGGCGCTCAGCAACGAACTGATCTGGAAGACCCGTATCTTCGAGGATCGTCACAAAGTGGTGCGATTCGTCTGCGAGGTTCCGACCACGATCGACCAGCGCCTGTTCGCGCTCGGGCGCGTGATCCAGCAGGAAATGGAATAGCGTCAGGCTGGCTGACAGCTCACCAAAGTTCCAGCGACATCACCGCGATCGTTAACCCTTCCGCCGCGCTATCTGGCGGAACCAAATCGCTCTAGGATGTCTTGGTCAATCCAGGACATCCAATCCAGGACATCGGGAGGCCTCGATGGGAACAACGAAATTCATCTTCGCGAGCGTTGCGGTCATCACCATGTTCGCATCCAGCGCCTTTGCCGACGATCTGACCGGAATGATCACGCGGATCGATCGGCTCAACGGCACGATCTCGATCCAGCAGACGCAGAAGGGCACGGTCGGCGCCAGCTCAGGCAGCGCCGGCGCGCTCCAGGAGTACAAGGCAAAGGACGCCGCGATGCTGGATGCCGTTCATGCCGGCGACCGGGTGACCTATACCGCCACCGAGACCAACGGCACGGGCACGCTGACGAAGTTGCAGAAGCAGTAGGTGCGATCTTCGCCTTCACTTCTCCAAGGTGCGACACAGGGTCATGGCCGGGCTTGTCCCGGCCATCCACGTCTAGCCACGCGGAACGAAGAACGTGGATGCCGCGGCGCCGCGCAGAAGCGGCTTCGCTTGGGCCGCGCAGGCGGGACAAGCGCCGGCATAATTGTCTTGCGTTACTGCTCCGGGCGCGGCTCCGGGTGCGCTTCCTCGGTGGGGAGTTTTGCGCCCTCCCAACCGTCGGTGCCGTCAGGGTACCAGGCGATGTTGGAGTAGCCATACGCCAGCGCGCGCTTGGCGGCGTTCCACGACATCCAGCAATCGGCCAGGCAATAGATCACGAGCAGCGCGGCCTTGTCGCCGCGCGAGGCACGCGCGAGGCCGCGCTGCAGGTAATCGTCCACGGCCGGCGGCAACGCGCCGTAGCCGGTGTCCGGCAGCCACAGGCTGCCCGGAATGTTCCTGCGCGGTGCATCTCGCCACACGGTGCCTGCGGGAAGGTTCTTCGGCTTCGGCGGCCGCGGCATCACGTCGACGAAGGCACCGCTTTTCGCCCGCCAGATCGCCTCGGCTTGCGCCGTCGTCAGCACGCGGGCGCCGGCGAGCGTCGCCGGCACAGGCGCGCGGTAATTGTCGATGCGGTAGCCTTCAGGCTCGAACGGCTCCTGCTGCTGCGCCAATGCCGGCCCTGTCAAAACAGTGGCGAGCAGCGCAACGGCAAGATGCCGTTTCATGGCGTCTTCTTGGCCGTCTCCGCGCCGAGCGGCCGATTGTTCTCGTCCAAAAGAGGTACGCCGAAGTCGAGCAGGATCTTGTTGATCTCGCCCTGGTTCTCCTGGATTAGCTTGTTGAGTTGGCGCTTCCAGTTCTGATCGGCCGGGCGCACGCCCATGCCGATGCGATAGACCAGCTTCGGCCCGGTGGTTTCTTTGACCAACGGCGTAACGTGAAGCGAAGCGCCGGCCTTTTTTGCATAATAGCCGGCCATCGGGCCCCACAGCACGCCGGCGTCGATCTTGCCGGCAGCGAGGTCGTCGATCATGGCCTGTGCCGAATTGTCAAAGCGGGTGTCGATCATCAGCGGATAGGACTTTGCATCGCCCATCAGACCGGCTATCGCCATGTTGGTCGCCGGCGGCGTGCCAGCGACGATGCCGACATGCTTGCCCTTCAGCCGCGCGTCCTCCAGGGTATCGACGTCCTCGAGTCCGCTACCGGCCTTGGCGACCAGCGCATAGGTCGTGCGGTAATAGGGATTGGTGCCCTGAACGAGGTCGTCGCCCTGCGGAAAGCCCATGATAACGTCGCAGCGATGCGCACCCAGCGTCATGCGCACGAAGCCGGTGGCCTGCGGGAAGAAGACGTAGTCGAGCTTCTTCTGGAGCTTGTCCGCCAAGAACTCGGCGAGCTTGTTCTCGAACCCTTCACCCTTCTCGTTCGAGAACGGCAAATTGCGCGGGTCGGCGCAGACGCGCAGCACCTTTGGATCGACCAATTCGAAGGAGAGGTCGCCGGTCTCGTTGGTCTGCGCGATCGCAGCATTGCCGAACGCGCAGGACGCCACCAGGATCCACAGTGAAAACAACCAGCGACGATGTCGTCCGGCCTCCGTCATCGCGCTTCCTCCTCGTCTTGTTTGAATGTTATCCATGCAACGCATGATGCGCCATGTTTTGCCAGCTTTGTGTTTGGTTTTGCCTTGCTGCAGCGCAACGCAGCAAACACTCTGAACTGAGGCGGAAAAGTGTCTCACATCGCTTCAACGATCGCAGTCCTGTTCCTGCTGGGGTCCGTCACGCTAGCACGCGCCGGGGCATCCGAATTGCCTGTGAGCGAAGTCGCGCCGGGAATCTTCGTACACTCCGGGACCATCGCCCTCATGACCCGCGAAAACGAGGGCGACATCGCCAACGTCGGCTTCATCGTGGGCGGTGATGCGGTGGCTGTGATCGATACCGGCGGGAGCTACCGCGAAGGCAAGGCGCTGCTGGCGGCCGTGCGGGCGAAGACGCCCAAGCCGATCCGCTACGTCATCAACACCCACGGCCATCCCGATCATGTTTTCGGCAATGCGGCCTTCGCCGATGGAAACACCATCTTCGTCGGCCATCACAAGCTTCCCCAGGCGCTCGCGACGCGCGGGCCTTTCTATCTCGACAATTTTCGCCGCATCATGGGCAATGAGCTGATCGATCCCGTGAACATCATTGCCCCTACCCTGCTCGTTTCGGACACGACGACGCTCGATCTCGGGTCGCGCCGGCTGACCCTGCGGGCCTGGCCGGCCGGGCACAGCGACAATGATCTGACTGTGTTCGATGAGACGACCAAAACCTTGTTCGCGGGCGATCTCGTCTTTCTCCGCCACATTCCGGTCGTGGACGGCAGCATCCGCGGCTGGCTAGACACTTTGAAGGAATTGCAGGCCATTGCGGCGCTGCGCGTCGTTCCTGGTCACGGCCCGGTGAGCGACTGGCCTGCCGCGCTGACCGATGAGCGACGCTACCTGTCAACGCTGCTGTCCGACGTCCGCGCACTGAACAAGAAGGGCGAGCCGATCCGAACCGCCGCCGACAAGGCCGCCGGGTCGGAACGGCCGCGCTGGGCGTTGTTCGAGGACTACAATGCCCGCAACGCAACCGCAGCATTTTCAGAAATTGAATGGGAGTAGCGGGCGCGCTACGATGGGCGAAACGCCCGCAGGACCATGACCATGTTGGGATGCACACGCCGCCTGACGTTGACCGCCGTACTGCTCGGCATCGCGTTCGCGATGCCGGTGCAGGCGGAAGAGGCCGACGACCCCTGGCCGGGCTTGGTGCAGGACATCTTCAGCAACCGTCCGATGAACGACGGCAGCACCGTCATCGGCATCGAAATGCCCTATCGCGCCGAGGATGCGGCCATCGTGCCGGTCACGCTGCGCAGCAAGCTGTCGCCCGGCGATGCGCGGCGCATCCGTTCGATCACGCTGGTGATTGACCGCAATCCCGCTCCGATGGCAGCGAAGTTCGAACTCGGACCGGATGCCAATGTGACGGAGATCTCGACGCGCGTGCGCGTCAACAATTACACCGACGTGCATGCGGTCGCCGAGCTCAGCGATGGCCAGCTCTATGTCTCCAAGGTCTATGTCAAGGCTTCTGGCGGTTGCTCTGCGCCGGCGGCAAAGAACGTCGAGGAGGCCAAGAACCGCCTCGGCCAGATGCGCTATCGGCAATTCGCGCGCGAGGACGCGCCGGCGAGCCGCGTCCGCGAGGCGCAGATCATGATCGGCCATCCCAACAATTCCGGCCTGCAAATGGACCAGGTCACGCAGCTCTATATCCCGGCCTTCTTCATCAACCAGCTCAAGCTGACGCAGGACGACAGCCCGGTGCTGTCGATGGAAGGCGGCATCTCGATCTCGGAAGATCCCAATCTGCGCTTCACCTACGTCTCCAACGGCGCCAAGCGCTTTCGCGCGGAGGCGAAGGACACGGATGGGCACGTGTTCCGCAATGAGTGGGACGTGGAGAAGCCGGGGACGTAAGGCGAGGAGCACCCTCCGCTGGAGGGGGCCGGAACGAGCGTAGCTCGCCCGTGGGTCGGCTCACATGGAGCGCAGCGGAATGTGAGACGGGGTGGGGGTGACGGTCTCTCCGCACCCAACAGTGCCCGAATGGAGAGATCACCCCCCGTTCGCGCTGCGCGCGATCGACCCTCCGCTTCCATCGCCGCACAACTCAAAAGCACCTCACCTCGGCTTCGGCCTGCGCGCGCCGGAGATCATTCACCGCCGAGTTCGCCTGCTCCGAGGTGCGGAACTGGACGCCGAGATTGCCGCGGACCTGGGACATGCTGAGCGCGGTTTCCGCGGTGACGTAGCGCTCATAGGGCACGATCGAGGCGACCACGTCGATCGAGCACGAACATTGCTCGATCGCAGACCGCGTCTCGCCATTGGCTTTCATGCAGCCGTAGACGTACTCCGCGCGCGCCGATGTCGGATAATCATTGGCGTCCTCGGCCTGCGCCGCGCACGCGGTCACTGCCAATACGGTCAATGCGGCGACAATCGGTCGTAGCTGTCCCGCCAGTTTCATACGCATCCTCCCGCTGGTTGCGACCAAAGCTATGCTATGCGTATTGTCCTGAAAAGCACTCCGTCAGAGGAAACGGCTCACAAGGTGATGAGAGCACGTGGTGTGATAAGAGCACTCGGTCGAACATTGGTGCTCGCAGTGACGCTGGCGTCGACGCTGGCCGTACCCGGCCGCGCCGCCGAGACCATCCGCCTTGCGGTGCAGAAAACCGGAACATTCTCCTGGGAGCTGGCCGCGATCCGCGCGAACGGTCTGGACAAGGAGGCCGACCTCTCGCTCGAGGTCACCGAGCTCGCGAGCACGGAAGCGGGCAAGATCGCGATGCGCGCAGGTGGCGCCGATATCATCCTGTCGGACTGGCTATGGGTGTCGCGCGAGCGCGCGCTCGGCGCCAAGCTCACTTTCTATCCCTATTCCAGCGCGCTTGGCGCGGTGATGGTGCCGGCGGCTTCTCCGATCAAGACGCTCGCCGACCTCAGGGGACGCAAGCTCGCGATCGCCGGCGGAGCGATCGACAAGAGCTGGCTGCTGCTCCAGGCCCGCATGAGGCAGGATGGCATCGACCTGAAGTCTGCGGCGACCATCGTCTATGGCGCACCACCCCTGATCGCGGCCAAGGCGCTCGACGGCGAGATGGATGCGAGCCTCAATTTCTGGAATTTCTGCGCGCAGCTCGAGGCCAAGGGCTTTCGCCGCCTCGCCGGCATCGAGGACATCCTGCCAAAACTCGGTGCCAAGGGCCCGGTCGCCGCGGTCGGCTATGTCTTCGACGAGAGCTGGGCGGCAAGCCATCGTGACGCCATCGCGCGCTTCATCGCAATGACCCGAAAGGCCAAAGAGCTGCTGGTGACCTCGGACGCGGCCTGGGACAAGGTCGCGCCGCTCACCGGCACTGCCGATCCGGTCCTGCTCAAGACCTATCGCGACCGCTATCGCGACGGCATCCCGCGCCGGAGCATTGCCGACGAGGAGGCGGATGCGCGCGTGCTCTACCGCGTGCTCGCCGAGATCGGTGGCCGCGATCTCGTCGGGCCGGCGGCCGAGCTCGATCCCGGCACCTTCTATCACGCAGTCCCCGGAGACTGAGGTGCTGCGTCTTGTCTCGTCTGTCCTGTTCCTCGCAATCTGGTGGATCGCCGCGCTGTTCGTCGGCGGCGCAAAGCTGCCCTCCCCGCCTGCCGTGCTCGAGGTGATGATCGCGGAAGCCGCGAGCGGCGCGTTGTTCCTGCATCTCGGCGTCACGCTGGCCCGCGTCACACTCGCCTTCGTGCTGGCAATGTCGCTCGGCAGCGCCATCGGCTATCTGATGGGACGAGTGAAGCTTGCCGACCGGCTCGGCGATCCCTGGCTGATCCTGCTACTCAATTTGCCGGCCTTGGTCGTGATTGTGCTGGCCTATATCTGGGCTGGCCTGACTGAAGCCGCCGCGATCGCAGCGATCGCCATCAACAAGCTGCCGACCGCCATCGTCACCTTGCGCGAGGGCACCCGCGCGCTCGACCGCTCGCTCGACGAGATGGCGAGCGTGTTCGCGATGCCGCGCTGGCGCGCCTTCCGCCACGTCGTGCTGCCGCAACTCGCGCCCTATATCGCAGCCTCCGCGCGCTCCGGATTGTCTCTGGTATGGAAGATCGTGCTGGTCGCCGAGCTTTTGGGCCGCCCGAACGGCGTCGGCTTCGAGATCGGCGTCGCTTTCCAGCTATTCGACACGCCGCGGCTGCTCGCCTATTCGCTGACCTTCGCCGCCGTCGTACTCGTCATCGAAACCTTGCTGGTGCAGCCGTTCGAAGCCCGCGCAACACGGTGGCGGCCCCGTGCGGCTTGAGGTCGAGATCACAGGCAAGACGTTCAGGAGTGCCGCGGGCGGGACGCACGAGGTGCTGGCGCCCGTCAAATTCGCGCTTCAATCCGGCGAGGTCGGCGTGCTGATCGGCCCCTCCGGCTGCGGCAAGAGCACGATGCTGCGCATCATCCTCGGGCTCGATCATGAATTTCAGGGGCGCATCGCGCGGCCGCCGAAGGCGCGGATCGGCATGGTGTTCCAGGAGCCGCGGCTGCTGCCGTGGCGCTCGGTCGAGCAGAACGTGCGCTTGGCTGCGCCCGGTGTGACCGAGGCCAAACTATCTGAGCTTTTCAGGATCCTGGAGCTTCAGGCGCATCGCGACCATTTCCCCGGCGAGTTGTCGCTGGGCCTTGCCCGGCGCGTGGCGCTGGCCCGCGCCTTCGCGGTCGAGCCCGATCTGCTGGTGCTCGACGAGCCACTCGCCTCGCTCGACGACGCGCTCGCCGGCCGCCTGCGCGACGAGATCGCAACGCTGGTGGCGAGCCGTCCGGTGATGACGCTGCTCGTCACCCATAGCATCGACGATGCGATCCGGCTCGGCGACCGACTGCTCTTCCTGTCGCCCAGGCCGGCGCGCATCGTGCAGGAGGTGCCGATCGCGATCCCGCGAGCGGAGCGCAGCGAAACCGATCTCGGCAGGATCAAGGCCGAGCTCGCGGCGCTGCAGCTTGAATCGAAATGAACACTCGTGGTCAACTGGGGCCAAACAAGACCGTCGAGGGAGGTTTCACGGTGCGACGTCAGCTGATTGCGATCGGCATCCTGTTGGTCGCGATGCCGGGCGCGGCGCTCGCGCAGACCAAAGGCAAGGGCATCCGGCTCTGGAATCTCACAACGGAGACGATCTCCGGCTTCCAGCTCGCTCCGGCCGGCAGGACCGACTGGGGTCCGAACCAATGCTTGAACGACAAGGACAAGGAGGTCGACCACGACGAGCGGCTGCGCATTACCGGCGTCGAGCCGGGCCGCTATGATGCCAAGGTCAGCTATGCCAATTCACGGCAGTGCATCGTCCGCGACATCGAGATCAGGGCGGATGCGGTGTTCTCGATCGCCGACAAGGACCTGAAGGACTGCACCAAATAGCGAGGCCGGCTTACGCCTTGTCGTTCGGGTGCGGATATTCGCAGCGCCATCGCACCGCATGCCACTTCGGATGCTCGCCGACCCATTGCGCGATATAGGGCGGCGCGGCCATCGCGCATTGCCGTGGCGACCCGGAATAGTTGAACACCAGATGCTGCTCCTCGCAGGTCGCGGGCGAGAGCACCGCACAGACAGTCACCACCAGGTCAATCGGGTTCATGCCGGGATCCTCTCGCAAAGGGGCGATGGAGACTAGCACGAAAGGTTACGTGCAAAGGAGCGGGAAGTTTCAATCCGGCGTGAGAGAAAATGGAGCTCTTTTCCCGTCTCCGGGCGGGCAGAGGGGAACATGGGTGCGTTAAAAGTTAACCCCGAACACAACCCTCGCCTGGTGACGCTCGAAATTGACGAGGTCGAGATTGGCGGATGATCCAGCCGGACGTCCCCAGGCCTGCATGCTCCAGCTCAAGGTCAGCCGCGTGCGCTCGGAGAGCTGAAAATAGGCGGTGGGGCCGACGAACAGGGCGTGGCCCGAAAACTCGCCGAGGCCGATGCCGTCGTATTGCCGGAAATAACGCATCTCCCCGCCGAGCAGCACATTGGGCCGCACGCGCACCATGCCGGCAACCGCCGCCCCGATCGTCGAGCTCTTCTCGGACAGTCCCGCCATCTCGAAGCGCGCCCATTCCGGCTGATAGATCAGATTGAGCGCGGCGATGGCGAAGTTCGGAACGAGCTCGCGGTCGAACGCAAGCGTGAAATCGGTGCCGTACGTCCGTCCCTTCGCGCCGCTGGTCTCGTCGATGCGGTCGCCATGGAGCTCGGCGGCGACAGTCAGGCCGAACGGCGCGTGCGCGCGGTCGAGCAGACGATAACGCAGATCGAGCGAGGCGCCCTGGAAGTTGAACTGGCGGCGATCGTCGATGTCGGGGGCGCCGGTGATGTCGTGCAAGCTGGCGGTACCGCCGACCTCGATACGCAAGTTCGGCAGCGGCACCACCTCGATCTCGACCTCCTGCGCGAGCGCGCGATAGGTCCCACCGCCCTTACCAAATCGTCCCGTCGTCTCGCTCTGGAATTCGCGCTCGCCGACGCTGCCGACATCGGTGCCGATCATGAAGCCGAAGATATGCTCGGTATCAAAGCCTTCTTCGGCGCTGACGCATACAGGTAGAAGCGCGACTGTGCAGGCAGCTATGGTCCAGAAGGGATTGGCTCTCGCGCGCATTCCTGACACTACCACGGCTTCGACGGCGTTTACCATCGAAGCCGCGGCAGGTCGTCAGTCTTACTTGCGCGAAGCGCAGGCGTACATGTTGATTTCCATGCCGACCGGCACTTCCACGATCTTCGGAGCTTTCCAAGCCATTCGGGGTCTCCCAAGGTATTGAGCGCGACATCGCGCGGGGCAAAACCTAGGGCTGGGTCCCCTGTAGTTCAAGCGCCGATTCGAAGGCCGCACGCGTCTGTGTCGATTCTTCGCGGCGGCATTTCGCTCTCGGGCAAAGCCAGTTCTCTCTTGGTCAATTACAGATCTTGGGGACATCGCCCTGCCCGAGAAACCGCGCCTCGAATCGACACCGCGTCGTCAGCAGTCCTTACCTGCCGTTTGCGTGTTAGGCTTAGCACCTTCCGCCTGCTCCGCCGCAGTTGGTTGGCTCTGCATCTGCCGCTGCGCATCTTCGGACGAAGCAGCTGCGCCGCTGCTGGCACGATTCATCGTGCTGGTCGGCGGATGCTGCCCCGTTTCGCTGGACGAACTCTGCGACTGCGTCGAGCCCACGGTGACTGGACCGGAACCGGCATCCTTGTCAGTGCTGGCGCTGCCGGTGTTGCACGGGCCGGCCATGGCGACGCCGGCGCTCAACGCCAGGATCGCGCACGCAGCAAAAACGGAATGTTTCGTGTTCATCTGCTTCTCCTCTTCTCCCGCCGCGCTTCCCCGGCGCGGAGCAGGACATCGCGAAGAGAACAGGCCGAATAGCCCGATGTTCCGGGCTTCCGATCGGAATTAAGCTCCTGCCGGGGCGGACCTCAGCGCAGCAGCCGCAGCAGCGCGCGGCCGGCCCGCGTGTTCAGCTCTTTTGCATCGAGCGTCCCGTCCTTGTCCGGATTGGCCGCATTGAAGCGCTGCTCCACCACGGACAGGTATTCGTCGAGCGTAAGCGTCCCATCGCGATCAGGATCGGCGGCGGCGAGCTCTTTCGCCGACAACCGTCCCCGCAACTCGCGAGCGTCGAGCGTGCCGTCGTGGTCGGGGTCGAGCTTGGCGAACAATGCGCTGGCCGCCTTCTTCACCTCGGCGAGATCGAGCGTTCCGTCATTATCGGTATCGAACATCTTGACCGCGTTGCCGGATGCCGCGAGGGCCGGACCGGACAGCAATGCAATCGTGAGCGCAAGCGCGACTGAGCGACGTGACATCATCGAAACCTCCTGAGAACCTCGATTCGGGCGGGACCGAAATGAGATAAGTCCACAAATGTGACCCGGTTCAAGCCGGAAATTGCAACCTGCGCGCGCCACGAGTCGCGGAAGCGGGCCGCGCCGACCCGGCCCACTTGCGGTCCAGCGCTTCGCGTCGCGGAATTTTTCCAGCGCCTGCGCACAAGTGGGTGCTGGGCTGTCAGGTCTCCGTCAGGTCACCGGCATCCGGCGCCAGCATATCGGCGCCGGACTTGCGACTTTCGTATTGACGCGTTTTGTATTCGGGCGGAGTGTTGCTCCTGCAGCGTCAAAAGGCGCGCACATTGGGAGGAACGGATGAAACGCTTTGCGATGGCCGCGAGCCTCGTCATGCTTGCATCGACTTGTGCAAGCGCACAGACCACCGAGCAACTGGTCAAGGGCGCGACCGATACATCGAATGTTCTCAATTACGGGATGGGCTACAATCTGCAGCGTTTCTCGACGCTGAACCAGATCAATAAGGACACCGTCAAGAACCTCGTCCCGGTCTGGAACTACTCTTTCAACGATGATCGCAGCGAGGAATCGCAGCCGCTGGTGTACCAGGGCGTGATCTACGTGACCTCGCACAACGCGACCATGGCGGTGGACGCCAAGACCGGCAAGCAGATCTGGAAAACCAAGGTCGAGTATCCCGCCGAGACGCCGCGCATCGTCTGCTGCGGCATCATCAATCGCGGCGCCGCGCTCTACGACGGCAAAGTATACCGCACCACCCTCGACGCCAACGTGATCGCGCTGGACGCCAAGACCGGCAAGGAGTTGTGGCGGCAGAAGGCCGCCGACATCAAGGAAGGCTATTCGATGACGGTGGCTCCGCTGGTCGCCGACGGCGTCGTCATCACCGGCATCTCGGGCGCCGAATTCGGCACGCGCGGCTTCATCGACGGCTGGGATCCGGCGACAGGCAAGCATCTCTGGCGCACCCATTCGATCCCTTCCCCTGACGAGCCCGGCGGCGACACTTGGAAGGGCGACACCTGGAAGCTCGGCGGCGGCTCGACCTGGATCACCGGGTCCTACGATCCCGAGCTGAACACCGTCTATTGGGGCATCGGCAATCCCGGCCCGTTCAATTCGGCGGTCCGCCCCGGCGACAATCTCTACACCTGCTCCGTGCTGGCGATGGATCCCAAGACCGGCAAGATCAAGTGGCACTACCAGTTCTCGCCGAACAATCCGTTCGACTATGACAGCGTGGCCGAGATGGTGCTCGCCGACATGAACGTCGAGGGCAAGCCGACCAAGGTGCTGATGGACGCCAACCGCAACGGCTTCTTCTACGTGCTCGACCGCACCAACGGCAAGCTGCTCGCGGCCAACCCCTACGTGAAGGTCAATTGGGCCACCGGAATCGACATGAAGACCGGACGTCCGATCGAGACCGACATTTCGAAGGACGCGCGCGAGGGCAAGAAGGTCACCGTCTATCCATCGATCCTCGGCGGCAAGAACTGGGAGCCGATGTCGTTCAATCCGCAGACCGGCCTGGCTTATGCCAACACGCTCGCCTTCGGCGGCAGGTACAAGACCGAGCCCGTCACCTTCAAGCAGGGTGAATGGTATCTCGGCATGGATCTGACCGATCTCTGGGAGTACGGAGACGGCCCGCGCGGCCATCTCAAGGCGATCGATCCCCTGACCGGCAAGGCGAAGTGGGAGGCACCTGTCGACATCCCGCGCTTCTCCGGCGTGCTATCGACCGCAGGCGGCGTCGTGTTCACGGGCGCGCTGACCGGCGAGTTCGAGGCCTTCGACGCCGACACCGGCAAGAAGCTCTGGCAGTTCCAGACCGGCTCCGGCATCGAGGGGCAGCCGGTGACCTGGCAGCAGGATGGGGTGCAGTATGTCGCAGTGACAAGCGGCTATGGCGGCGTCTACTCGCTGTTTTCCGGCGACGAACGACTGGCGCAAATTCCGCCGGGCGGCTCGCTGTGGGTTTTTGCGGTCAAGCAATAACCACGACACGATGCTGAAGCAGATATCTCACAAGACGGCGGCGATGTTCGCCGCCGTCGCGGTGTTGACGGTCGCGCTTGCGGCGACCGTTCGCGCCGCGGACGATGCAACCGGCAATCCGCTGCAGGCGCAGATCGACCATGGCAAGTCGACGTATGCCGAAAAATGCTCGCACTGCCACGGCCCGAACTTGATGAACTCCGGCACCATTACGCCGGACCTGCGCGCCATTCCCGACGACAAGACGCGCTTCGTCACCACGGTGAAGAATGGCAAGAACAACAAGATGCCGCCCTGGGGCGACATCCTCAGCGACGACCAGATCGGCGACCTCTGGGCCTTCATTTCGAGCCGGAGGAAGCCATGAGGCGTAGGCTCGCCGCGTGGAGCGTTGCCGCGATCCTCGCCGCGGCGCCTACGGTCGCGCGCGCGGCGGAGGATCCGCTGAAGGTCTGTCTCGACGAAGACCGGCCGCCGCTCTCGGTGCATCAAAAGGGCAAGCCCGATGCGGGCTTCGACGTGCTGCTGGCGCAGGCGATCGCGGAACGGCTGGGACGGCCACTGACGATCCAATGGTTCGAGAGCAAGCTCGATGAGGATTCCAGCCCACAGCTCGAGGCCAATGCGCTGCTCTCGGACGGGCGCTGCGCACTGGTCGGCGGCTACGCACTGACGCAGGACTCGCTCGTCAAGCCCGGTATGAAGACGGCGCGTCTGCCGGATTTCGCCGGCGCCACGCGTGACGACCGGCGCCGCCGCGTCGCGATCGGCGTGCTCGCGCCGAGCCGGCCCTACCTCTATTCGCCGATGACGGTGGTGCTCGGGCCGAAGGCGAAGGGCCGCAAGATCGGCGACATTGGCGATCTTGCCGGCCTTCGCCTCGTGATCGAAAGCGGCTCGCTCGGCGATGCCATCCTGATGACCTTCGACAAGGGGCGCCTGATCGACAACATCACCCATCTCGTGCCCGGCCGCGACGACCTGCTCGGCGCGCTCCAGCGTGGCGATCATGATGCGACGCTGATCGACCTTGCGCGCTTCGACGCCCATCGGGCCGCGCACCCCGATACGGCGCTCACCGCATCCGGCTACTATTATCCGATCGGCGTCAATCGCGGCTATGTCGGGCTTGCCGGCAATCCCGCGCTGATCGAGGCCGTCAACACGGCGCTTGGCCAGCTTGCTGCCGAAGGCAAGATCGCCGAATTCGGCAAGCAGGCCGGCCTCACCTATCTGCCGCCGCGCGAGCCTGCGATCCTCGGCGATGTCTGGATGAAGATCATTCAGCGGTGATTGCCCGTCATTCCGGGCGTCCGAACGGCGGGCCCGCAATCCATCTCTCGGCAGTGCAGCCCGATGGATGCCAGGCCGGCGAGCCGCGCTCGCATCCAGGAACGACTGGTGATGCGACCAATGCGCCAATCTGTCTCGGCTGTCGCGGATGGCAGAGACGACCCGATGCAGTACCCTCGATGAAAATGCTGGAGGGAATCATGTCCGCAAAGCTCGATCGCCGCCACTTCGTCGCCGCCGGCGCCAGCGCATTCGCGATGCCTTTCGTCTCGCGCGGCGCCTCGGCGCAAGCTGCATGGCCGTCGCGGCAGATTCGCATGATTTGCAGCTATCCCGCCGGCGGACAGACCGACCTGCTGGCGCGCGCCTACGGCGAATTCATCGCCAAGCAGATCGGCAAGACCGTCGTCATCGAGAACAAGCCCGGCGCCTCCGGCGCAATCGGCACGGCGGAGGTCGCCCGCGCCGAGCCCGACGGCCACACCGTGCTATGCTCGATCTCGACCACCTACATCATGAACCGGGTGGTGATGAAGAATCCCGGCTACGACATGGACAGGGATCTGACCCTCGTCAGCGTGATTCCCGGCGCCGGCCTGTTGCTGGTCGCGAACCCCAAAACCGGCGTCAAGACGCTGGAGGATTTCGTCGCCTTCGCGCGCAAGAGCGGCAAGGTGAATTTCGGCACCTACAGCGCGGGATCGGCCCCGCACATGACCATCAACGAGCTCAACAAGCAATACGGTCTCTCCATCGAGCCGGTGCACTACCGCGGCGAAGCCCCGATGTGGACCGGCATGCTGGAAGGCACGCTCGATGCCGCGATGGGCAGCTATACGGCGGCGCAATCGGTCCTGCAAAGCGACCGCGGCACCGTGTTCGCTGTGCATTCGAAGAAGGTCGACGCGATCCCGACCGTGAAGACGCTCCCCGAACAAGGCGCGACGTCGAAATTCTTTACCGTGAGCGGCTTCACCGGCTGGGCGGTGCCGAAGGCGACACCGCAGCCGGTCGTCGACCGGCTAGCCGAGCTCTGCGTCGCGGCCAACAACGATCCGAAGGTGAAGGAGGTTCTCGCGACCTTCGTGCTCGAACCGGCCCTCGGATTCAAGGAAACCAATGCGCTGTATCAGCGCGAATTGCCGGTCTGGATCGAGAGCGCAACGTCGCTCGGCCTCGAGCCGGCCTGAATCGGAGGCAAGGCGCGGTCGCGCTCACGGCGCTGGCGTCCGACCAAAGCCTAGCTAGTGTCGGAAATGCACTTTCGCGTATGATTGTGCGGCGCCAGCTCGCCGGCGCCAACGAGAAGGGCCGATCCCATGACACCGGATGGCGTCGCCGTAGCTGTCATGATCATCCTGCTCTTTCCGATGGGCTATTTCACGTTGGCTTCGCCCGCCTTCCTGCTGGTGAAGCTGGATATTGCGCCCGTCGCCCAGCTGCTGCGCGGAATGTTCAATGCCCACTTTCTGGTGATGCGTGTTGCCGGAATCATCGGAACGATAGCTGTCCTGCTCGACGGTCGCCTGATCGCCGCGGCGGGCGTTGGTCTGCTTGCAGCCTTGGCGATGTGGGGACGTCGCTGGTTCCTGCAACGCATGGACGACCAGCTCAGCGCGACGGAAGCCGGCGATACCGAGGCCCCGCGTCGGCTGCGCCAACTGCATTGGAGCGGAATGCTGGCGAACGCGGTGCTGCTTACCGTTCTCTTGGCCAGCATTCCTATATCGCCGTGTCGGCTTGACAGACGTCGCATCACGGCCGGCACAACATTGCCGGCGACGGGGCCGCAGCGCGCCTAATGCTCGCCCGAACTCGCGGTGCCCTGCTGCGCCTTGTGGATGGAGGACGGCACCACTCCAAAGTATTTCCGGAACACGCGGCTGAAATGCGATGAGCTGGAGAAGCCCCAGGAGAACGCAACGTCTGTGATGGTCTTGCCGGCGTGGGCCTCGAGTTCCTGACGGCAGTTCTGCAGGCGGGCCTGCCAGATGTAGTCGCTCACCGTGGTGCCGCGCTCGGAGAACAGCATGTGCAGATAGCGCTTGGAGCAGCCGAGCTCGGCCGAGATCTGGTCGATGCACAGATCCGGATCGCGCAAGTGCTCGCGGATGAAGAACTGAGCGCGCACATACATCGCCTCGGGCCCGACACGGTCCAACATCGTGTCGGCCTCGCGCAGCGGTAGCAGCAGGAGGTCGATCAGTGAATCTGCAACGCCGACCGCGCTGTTCGCCGACAGCTTTGCCGCCTCGTCGAAAGTCGCGTGAACGAAATCATGGGCGATCCGCCCCGTCCCGGTCTTCGCCGACAATTTGCACGCCGGCATCCGCTGCGAGGGAAAGCCGCGGTCGCGCAGCAGTGCCTTGGGCACAATCACCACGTCGTGGCGCGTGAAGGCCGGGCTGATGATCGAATGCGGGCAGGAGACGTCGTAGGCGATGATGTCGCCCGGGTTGATTTCGATGTGGCGGCCTTCTTGCTCGAAATAAGACACGCCGTAGGTCTGGAAGTGGATCTTGATGTAGGGGTGTTCATTGGCCTTGGCACGCGCCAGCGTGTGCGCGATGCGATGCTGGCTCACCTCGATCTGACAGAGCTTCAGGCGCGAGACGGTGGTGTAGTCGATGCGACCTTCAAGCGAGGACGCCTCCAGCGGATCGACGTCGAAATGGCCGCACAGGCTCGTCAGACCATCGATCCAGCTCTGGATCTGCCGCTTCGGCGTGAGCCCGGTCGTCGAGAGCGTGTGAATGGTGTCGGACATTGATCCAGCCACTGGTTTGATCCGGAGATTCGACGCGAATCGCGACCAGCGCTGCGGAGCCCTCAGCCGTGATTGCGTAACGTTTACCTCAAACTTGGGCGGTCTATTGGAACTGCACCTCCGTTCCATTGCCACCTTTGAAACTTAATCCTCCGCCTTAGTTGCAGCGCCGTCAAGGGGAACCTAGGCGCAGACCGCGGCGCGGGCCCGCGCGGAAACCGCTGAATTCGCTACTGCAAAATCAAAATCTTCGCGCCCGTGCGCTGTCGAGCAAACCGGCTTCTCTCTTGGGCAAGTTTCCCGTTGATGAAGTCGTTAGGGATTGCGGCAGGAACAACAAGAACGGGCCGCTCCTGCACGCGGACCCGTGGCTCTCATCAGGAGGAGGAAACAGCACAGCATCGTTTCTGGTCTCGATCGTGACCGCCCTGCACGAGCGGACGCCGGACGAAAAGCCCGGTGATTGAGCAATGCTTCGGAAACAATAAACGACCAACGGAGGAATTAACTATGCGCAAGGTGCTACTGGCGACCTATCTTGGCTCCGCGGCGGCTCTCGCCGTCGGCAGCGCCTCAGCCAATGACGAGCTGATCAAGATGTCGCAGAACCCGAAAGACTGGGTGATGCCCGCGGGCGACTATGCCAATACCCGCTATTCCAAGCTGAACCAGATCAACGCACAGAACGTCGGCAAGCTCCAGGTGGCCTGGACCTTCTCGACGGGCGTGCTGCGTGGCCACGAAGGCGGGCCGCTGATCATCGGCAACATGATGTACGTCCACACCCCGTTCCCGAACAAGGTCTACGCCATTGACCTTTCAAACGAGAACAAGATCGTCTGGAAGTACGAGCCGAAGCAGGATCCGAACGTCATCCCGGTGATGTGCTGCGACACCGTCAATCGCGGCCTGTCTTACGGCGACGGCAAGATCATCCTGCATCAGGCCGACACCAATCTCGTCGCGCTCGACGCCAAGACCGGCCAGGTGGCTTGGTCGGCGACCAACGGCAATCCTGCGAAGGGCGAGACCGGCACATCGGCCGCGCTGGTGGTCAAGGACAAGGTCCTGGTCGGCATCTCCGGCGGCGAGTTCGGCGTGCAGTGCCACGTCACCGCCTACGATCTCAAGAGCGGCAAGCAGGTCTGGCGCGCCTATTCCGAAGGTCCGGATGACCAGATCAAGTTCGATCCGGCCAAGACGACATCGCTGGGCAAGCCGGTCGGACCGGACTCCAGCTTGAAGACCTGGCAAGGCGATCAGTGGAAGATCGGCGGCGGCTGCACCTGGGGCTGGATCTCCTACGATCCCGCTCTGAACATGGTCTATTACGGGTCGGGCAACCCCTCGACCTGGAATCCGAAGCAGCGTCCGGGCGACAACAAATGGTCCATGACCATTTTCGCGCGCGACGCGGACACCGGAATGGCCAAGTGGGTCTATCAGATGACGCCCCACGACGAGTGGGACTATGACGGCGTCAACGAGATGATCCTCACGGATCAGCAGATCAATGGCCAGCCTCGCAAGCTCCTGACCCATTTCGACCGCAACGGTCTCGCCTACACCATGGACCGAGAGAACGGCGAACTGCTGGTCGCCGAAAAGTACGATCCGAAGGTGAACTGGACCTCCGGCGTCGACATGAACAAGAGCTCGCCGACCTATGGCCGCCCGAAGGTGCTCGACGCAGCTTCGACCGACAAGGCGGGCGAGGACGTCAACGTGAAGGGCATCTGCCCGGCCGCGCTCGGCACCAAGGACGAGCAGCCGGCAGCTTACTCGCCCGACACGCAGCTGTTCTACGTTCCGACCAACCACGTCTGCATGGATTACGAACCGTTCAAGGTGAGCTACACCGCGGGCCAGCCCTATGTGGGTGCGACGCTCTCGATGTATCCGCCGCAGGGTGAAAGCCACATGGGCAACTTCATCGCCTGGGACGGCAAGACCGGCAAGATCGTCTGGTCGAACAAGGAGCAGTTCTCGGTCTGGTCGGGCGCACTCGCAACCGCCGGCGGCGTGGTGTTCTACGGCACGCTCGAAGGCTACCTGAAGGCGGTCGATGCCAAGACCGGCAAGGAGCTCTACAAGTTCAAGACTCCCTCCGGCATCATCGGCAACGTCACCACCTATGAGAACAATGGCAAGCAGTACGTTGCCGTGCTCTCCGGCGTGGGTGGCTGGGCCGGCATCGGCCTGGCGGCAGGTCTGACCGATCCGACCGCCGGTCTCGGCGCCGTCGGTGGCTACGCGGCTCTCAGCAACTACACGGCGCTCGGCGGCACGCTGACCGTGTTCGCGCTGCCGAACTAGGCCCGCTCAGCATCGCTCCGGCGCGTGGATCGACTCCACGCGCCGGCTCGTCTCCACCGAACGCCTCGAGGACAATCTCTTGCGTAAAATCTGCTCTGTCATTGCTGTGATGATCTTCGTTGCGTCCGGAGGAGCTGCGGTCGCGGAAGGTCCGGGCGACCCGACCGCGGTGAAGAAGGAAGACGACGGGAAGTGGCTCGATAAAGAAGGAAACCCCACCTACAAGATTTCAGCCGACGGCACCGTGGACTGGTTCACCTATTCCGGATACCGCCGCTATCATTCAGACTGCCACGTGTGCCACGGGCCGGACGGGATGGGATCCACCTACGCACCGGCGCTGAAGGATTCCGTCAAGTCGATGAGCTATGGCGACTTTCTCGGCGTGATCGCCTCCGGCCGCAAGAACATCTCGACGGCGCAGGAGAACGTCATGCCGGCCTTCGGCGACAACCCGAACGTCGCTTGCTACATGGACGATCTCTACGTCTATCTGCGCGCCCGCTCCACCGAAGCATGGGGCCGCCAGCGTCCCGCCAAGAAGGAAGAGAAAACGGACGCCTACACCAAGGCGGAAGATGCCTGCATGGGCAAGAAATGAACGTTGCCAGGATTGCCAAGACCACTTCCTGGCGTCCTACGAGGATTTGAGGAGTTTACGATGAAGACACGTGCCGCCGTCGCTTTCGAAGCCAAGAAGCCGCTCGAGATCGTCGAGGTCGACCTGGAGGGACCAAAGGCCGGCGAAGTCCTGGTCGAGATCAAGGCCACCGGCATCTGCCATACCGACGCCTACACACTCGACGGCTTCGACAGCGAAGGAATCTTCCCGTCGATCCTGGGCCATGAGGGCGCCGGCATCATCCGCGAGATCGGTCCCGGCGTGACCTCGGTGAAGCCGGGCGACCACGTCATCCCGCTCTACACGCCGGAATGCCGGCAGTGCAAAAGCTGCCTCAGCCAGAAGACCAATCTCTGCACCGCGATCCGCGCGACGCAGGGCAAGGGCGTGATGCCCGACGGCACCAGCCGCTTCTCCTACAAGGGCAAGCCGATCTACCATTACATGGGCTGCTCGACCTTCTCAAACTTCACCGTGCTGCCCGAGATCGCCGTCGCCAAGATTCGCGAGGACGCGCCGTTCGACAAGAGCTGCTACATCGGCTGCGGTGTGACGACCGGCGTCGGTGCCGTCGTCAACACTGCGAAGGTCGAGCCGGGCGCCAACGTGGTCGTGTTCGGCCTCGGCGGTATCGGCCTCAACGTGATCCAGGGCGCCAAGATGGCCGGCGCCGACAAGATCATCGGTGTCGACATCAACGATTCCAAGGAAGATTGGGGCCGCCGCTTCGGCATGACCCACTTCGTCAACCCGAAGAAGGTCACCGGCGACATCGTCCAGCACCTCGTCGGTCTCACCGACGGCGGCGCCGACTACACCTTCGACTGCACCGGCAACACCACGGTGATGCGCCAGGCACTGGAAGCCTGCCATCGCGGCTGGGGTACCTCGATCATCATCGGCGTCGCCGAAGCGGGCAAGGAGATTGCCACCCGCCCGTTCCAGCTCGTCACGGGGCGCAACTGGCGCGGCACCGCTTTCGGCGGCGCGCGCGGCCGCACCGACGTGCCGAAGATCGTCGACTGGTACATGAACGGAAAAATCCAGATCGACCCAATGATCACCCACACGCTCAAGCTCGAAGAGATCAACAAAGGTTTTGACCTCATGCATGAGGGCAAATCCATCCGTTCCGTCGTCGTGTTCTAGCTCACAGCCATCACCCAGGAGGATCGACCCATGACTGTTGCACTCCATCCATTGATCGACAACGGCATCAAGCAAGGCAGCGGCAACTTCGCCGGCGGCACGCTGGTCTGCAAATGCAAGGACCAGCCGGTGAAGGTCGGCATCAAGGGCGACGTCGCGCACAACCACGCCTGTGGCTGCACCAAGTGCTGGAAGCCGCAGGGCGCGACCTTCTCGGTCGTCGCCGTGGTGCCGCGCCAGAACGTCACCGTGCTCGAGAACGGCGACAAGCTCCAGATCGTCGATCCCTCCGCGGTGATCCAGCGCTATGCCTGCAAGGCCTGCGGCACCCACATGTACGGCCGGATCGAGAACAAGGGCCATCCGTTCTACGGCCTGGACTTCATCCATCCCGAGCTGTTCCAGGAGGAGGGCGCACAGGCGCCGCAATTCGCCGCCTTCGTCTCCTCGGTGATCGAATCGGGCGTGAAGCCGGAGCAGATGGCGGGCATCCGTTCGCGGCTGAAGGAGATCGGACTGGAGCCCTATGACTGCCTGTCGCCGGCACTGATGGACGCGATCGCGACCCACGTGGCGAAAGCCAAAGCCGCCTAAGCAAGGCGCCTGAGCAGGGCCGCCGCGCCTTCGCCCAGACTTCTGTCGGTTCGCTGGCGTCCACCAACGCCAGCGGGCCGGCCGGTCCCGTTCCGGGACCATCACGGCGATCCCGCCGCTTTTCTGCACCACGCGTATGTGAGGGCCATCAGCTCCTCAGTCCTGGTCTCTGAATGACTGCGCAGGGCCGCCGGCTTCTGTTTGAAGTTCGCGGTACTTGCGTTTCTCCCTCCCTCGACTGAGGCACCCTGCTTCGTCCGTACAGTCTTCTGGCGGACGAAGCTTTTTTTGGTTGCGCCCGTTTCGCAAGCGCGCGGCATCAAGCCGCGCCCTGCTTTTGACAAACCGTCGATGCAATCTTTTCCCGGTGAGAACACTCGGCTGTGAACGCCGAGCCGGCGCGACCTCTGCTACGATCGCGTCGTCACGATGCCGCGCGAAATGCAAGCAATTAAGAACAAAACGGGAGGTATCGAGCACATCCGGAACATTGCGATTCGTATTCCTGCCGCCCGCTGGGATCTGCCCGTGCGGGATGACGGGCCGGGATGCGGCGCCACGACGCAACCGGCATTGCGCTCCGGCGGCGTCAATGGGTTTTGAATTGAACATGCTTATGAAGAGCGAGGGACGATCATGATCAAGGTGAAGATCAACGGGCAGGAACAGAGCTGGGACGGCGACCCGGATCTCCCGCTACTCTGGTTCCTGCGTGACGAAGCCGGACTGACCGGCACCAAATACGGCTGCGGCCAGGCCCTGTGCGGCGCGTGCACCGTCATCGTCGACAAGGAGGCCGTCCGCGCCTGCATCACGTCGATCAACGACGTCGCCGGACGCGAGGTCACGACGATCGAGGGACTGCACACTAACGGCGATCACCCGGTGCAGAAGGCCTGGCGCCAGCTCAACGTGCCCCAATGCGGCTTCTGCCAGGCCGGCCAGATTATGCAGGCCGCGGCACTGTTGATGGACAACCCAAAACCCTCGCACGACCAGATCCGCGAGGCGATGTCCGGCAACATCTGCCGCTGCGGCTGCTACCAGCGCATCGAGAACGCCGTCCATCTCGCATCGACGGGAGTGTGACATGAATTTCATCGACAATCCCCGCAAGCTTCGCGGCTTCGAAAAGCACGTCAGGGTCGAAAAAGTCTCGCGCCGCAGCATTCTGAAGGGCCTCGGCGTCACCGGCGGCTTCGTGCTTGCCGCCCCCGTGATGTCGCGCCAGGCCTTCGCCTATGAAACCGGTGCCGGAAAGATGCCGCATGGCGTCGTGGTCGATCCGCGCGTGTTCGTTTCGGTCGCGCCGGACGGCATCGTCACCATCGTCGGGCACCGTTCGGAAATGGGCACTGGCGTGCGCACCAGCCTGCCGCTGATCGTGGCCGAGGAGATGGAAGCCGATTGGACCAGGGTCAAGGTGCAGCAGGCCCATGGCGACGAGGTCAAGTACGGCAACCAGGACACCGACGGCTCGCGCAGCACGCGGCATTATTTGATCCCGATGCGTCAGATCGGCGCCTCCGCCCGCACCATGCTGGAGCAGGCCGCGGCGAAGCGCTGGGGCGTACCGGCGACCGAGGTGAAGGCCGTCAATCACGAGATTGTCCACAGCGCCAGCGGCCGCAAGCTCGGCTTCGGCGAGCTCGCCGCCGATGCCGCCAAGGAGTCGGTGCCGAGCATCGAAGGCCTCAAGCTGAAGGACCCCAAGGATTTCCGCTATCTCGGCAAGGGTCAGATCGGCATCGTCGATCTCCACGACATCACCACCGGCAAGGCAGTTTATGGTGCCGACGTGCGGCTGCCCGGCATGAAATATGCCGTGATCGCCCGCCCGCCGGTGACCGGCGGCAAGCTGGTCTCGTTCGATCCCGACGCGGCGCTGAAGGTCCCCGGCGTCGAAAAGGTGATGCAGGTGCGCGGCTGGCCGTGGCCGTCGAAGTTCCAGCCGCTCGGCGGCGTCGCCGTGATCGCGCGCAACACCGGCGCCGCGATCAAGGGCCGCGACGCGCTCAAGCTCGTGTGGGACGACGGTCCCAACGGCAAATACGACTCCGTCGCCTACCGCAAGGAGCTCGAGGAGGCGTCGCGCAAGCCCGGCCTCGTCCTGCGCAAGGAGGGCGATGCGGACGCCGCCTTGAAGAGCGCCGACAAGGTCATTGTCGGCGAGTACTACATCCCCCATCTCGCCCATGTGGCCATGGAGCCGCCGGTGGCGGTCGCCGACGTCAAGGGCGACAAGGCGGAGATCTGGGCGCCGGTGCAGAGCCCCGGCGGCACCCGCGAGGACGTCGCCAAGACGCTCGAGATTCCCGAGCAGAACGTGACGGTCAATGTCACGCTGCTCGGCGGCGGGTTCGGACGCAAGTCGAAATGCGACTTTGCGCTCGAGGCCGCGCTGCTCTCCAAGGAGCTCGGTGCACCGGTCAAGGTGCAGTGGACGCGCGAGGATGACATCCATAACGGCTTCCTGCACACCGTCTCGGTCGAGCGGATCGAGGCCGGCCTCGACAAGAGTGGCAAGGTGATCGCCTGGCGCCATCGCAGCGTGGCACCCAGCATCGCCTCGACCTTTGCCGCCGGCACCGTGCACCAGGCGCCGTTCGAAATCGGCATGGGCCTTGTCGACATGCCATTCGAGATCGCCAACATCTCCTGCGAAAACCCGGAGGCGGCCGCGCATACCCGCATCGGCTGGTTCCGCTCGGTCTCGAACATCCCGCGTGCCTTCGCGGTGCAATCGATGGTCGGCGAGATCGCGCAGGCGACCGGCCGCGACCAGAAGGAGACCCTTCTCGCGCTGATTGGCAGCCCGCGCATCGTAAAGCCCGAGGTGAAAGACCTTTGGAACTATGGCGAGCCCCAGGACAGCTACCCGATCGACACTGCGCGCCTGCGCAAGGTGGTCGAGCTGGTCGCCGAGAAGGGCGAATGGGGCCGTCAGGTCCCGAAGGGCCACGGCCTGGGCATCGCCGCGCACCGCAGCTTCGTCAGCTACATCGCGACGATCGTCGAGGTCGCGGTCGACGACAAGGGCAAGCTGACGGTGCCAAGGGTGGACACGGCGATCGATTGCGGCACCTATGTCAACCCCGAGCGCATCGCCTCGCAGATCGAGGGCGCAGCGATCATGGGGCTGAGCCTTGCCAAATATGGCGAGATCACCTTCAAGGACGGCAAGGTCCAGCAGAAGAACTTTGACGACTTCCAACTCGTCAGGATCGACGAAGCTCCCGCAGTGACCAACGTCCACATCGTGCCGCCCGGACCCGACACGCCGCCCAGCGGCGTCGGCGAACCCGGCGTTCCGCCGTTCGCGCCGGCGCTGATCAATGCGATTTTCGCCGCGACGGGAAAACGTATCCGCTCGCTTCCGATCGGCAAGCAATTGGAGGCCTAGCGGGGAACGCAATACGGCTCACACCGTTGCCATCGATCTGACAGGAGCAGATCGATGACCAATATCTCAAAGGCGCTCGCAGTCTCGCTGTCGGGCGCCTTTCTTTTGACGAGCGCCGGCGCATTCGCCCAGAGCAGCACCAGCCCGCCGACAACAGCGACGCGCCCCACCACACCGGACCAGAACTCGCTTCCCAACGCCAACGCCCCGCCCGCCTCGACCACCCAGACCACGGGGCAACACAATCCTGATCCGAAGGTTCGGGAGATGAACCAGAAGGAGAAGGACAAGGTCGAGCGCGAGGGGAAGTAGTTATCTGACGGCTGCGCATGGATCCCTTTGCGGAGAGGGCAGCGACGCTGGCCATCACGATCTCGCTTGGATGAGCGGTTTGTCTCCACGCCAATCTCACGATGAGTGCGCGTGAATAGAACCCCTCATCCGGCGCGCGCAATGCGCGCGCCACCTTTTCCCACAAGGGGAGAAGGAAGATGCAAAAATGCGGCGGACGTTGCCGTCCGCCGCATTCGCCACCCCCCTGCTGCTCCGCTTTTTCGATCCGCCCGCGGAGCTATTTCTTGAGCGCGAACACCCAGATCACGCCGCCCTGCGGCACGTTGGCTTCGATGCCGATGTTGTTGGTCGCAAGCGCATCCTGGATGCGCTGAGCGTCCACGCCCCATCCGGACTGGATCGCGATGTACTGCGTGCCGTCGATCTCATAGGAGACCGGCATGCCCATGATGCCGGAGTTGGTCTTCTGCTCCCACAACAATTCGCCGGTTTTGGCGTGGAAGGCGCGGAAGTTACGGTCGTTTGTGCCGCCGACGAAGACGAGATCGCCTGCGGTCGCCGTCACCGAGCCGAACAGCTGCGACTTCGGGAAGTTGTGCTGCCACACCTTCTTGCCCGTCGCGGGATCCCAGGCCTGGAGCTCGCCGAAATGATCCGCGCCGGGCTTCGTCTTGAGGCCGATATCCTCCGGCTTGGTGCCGAGCCAGAGCTCGCCAGGCTTCAGCGCGACCTTCTCGCCGGTGAACCCGCCGCAGAAATTCTCGTTGGCAGGCACATAGACGAGGCCGGTCTTCTGGCTATAGGCCGCGGACGGCCAATCCTTGCCGCCCCACAGTGAGGGGCAGAACTCCACGCGCTTGCCGATCACCGGCTTGTGCGCGGGATCTACGATCGGCTTGCCGCTCTCGGGTTCGATGCCCTTCCAGACATCGGTGGAGACGAACGGCCAGCCGGCGACGTAGTTGATCTTGGTCGGCGTGCGCTCGAGCACCCAGAAGATCGCGTCGCGTCCCGGATGGACCAGGCTCTTGATGTTGCGGCCATCGCGCTGCAGGTCGATCAGCATTGGCGCCTCGACCTCGTCCCAATCCCAGGAATCGTTCTGGTGGTACTGGTGATAGGTTTTGATCTTGCCGGTGTTGGGATCGAGCGCGAGCACCGAGGAGGTGTAGAGATTGTCGCCGGGATGGGTTTCGCCAGGCCATGGCGCGGCATTGCCCACACCCCAGTAGATCGTCTTGGTCTCCTTGTCGTAATTGCCGGTCATCCAGGCCGAGCCGCCGCCGTTTTTCCAGTCGTCGCCCTGCCAAGTGTCGTGACCGGGCTCGCCTTCGCCGGGAATGGTGTAGGTCCGCCACAGCTCCTTGCCGTCCTTGGCATCGTAGGCAGCGACATAGCCGCGCACACCGAACTCGCCGCCGGAGCCGCCGACGATGACCTTGCCTTCGACGATCAGCGGCATCAGGGTCATGTACTGGCCCTTCTTGTAATCCTGCACCTTGGTGTCCCACACCACCTTGCCGGTCTTGGCGTCGAGCGCGACGACGTGGTCGTCGGTGGTGGCGAGATAGAGCTTGTCCTCCCATAGGCCGACGCCGCGGCTGGTCGGATGCAGCTGGAATAAATCGTCGGGGAGTTGCCGCTTGTAGCGCCAATATTCATCGCCGGTCTTCGCGTTCAGCGCGATCACCTGGCCCATCGGGGTCGCCACGAACATCACGCCGTTGTTGACGATCGGCGGCGCCTCGTGGCCTTCGACCACGCCCGTAGCGAAGGTCCAGACCGGCGTGAGGTTTTTCACATTCGAGGCGTTGATCTGGTCAAGCGGGCTGTAGCCGTGCCCGTCATAGGTGCGCCGGTAGAGCATCCAGTTGCCGGGTTCAGGATTTTCCAGCCGTTGCGCGGTGACTGGAGAATAATTCTCGATCGGGCCTGATACAGCGGCGGTCGAGGCAAGACACGTGAAGGCGACGAAGCCGGACAGTAACCATTGCTTCCTGGTCATGGACGTTCCCCTTTTCAGCCATTTGAATTCTTGTTGTGAATTCTTGTCGTTCGTCCCGTCGTCCGCCCATCGGCGGATGCGGCCTCTCCTGACGCGGGCACGGCCCGCACTGTCCGTCATCCCGGCTGCGCGCCTCCTACCTTTCCGATGAAATTCCCGGAGACACTGAGCGAACCGTCAACGAGCGCCAGCGGCAGCGCCGCAAGCCGTCGCGGTGCCGGCCCGAACACGACCTGCGCGCCCTCGCGGGGATCGAATTCGGAGTTGTGACACATGCACTTGAACACCTCCTTGTCGCCGGCATCGCTCTTCACCCAGGCGGTGACGGGACAGCCCGCATGCGAGCAGATGGCCGAATAGGCGATGATGCCGTCGACGGCACGCGCACGAGTCTTCTCGTCGAACTCGGCGGGATCGAGCTTGATGATCAGGATCTCGTTGAGGCGCGAGGCGCTCCGCACCACCGACGTGTTGGGATCCTTCGGCCAGGCATGGACCGGGGGCCCGCCGGCCGGCACATCGGCCGCAGTGATGAGTTTTCCCTCCTTGTCGCCTTCGGAGAAAACGAGCACATCGCCCTTCTGGGGCCGCTCGTCCGAGCCAGGTGGATCTTCACCTGCGCGCGCCGCTTGGGAACAGCCGAGACACGCGGTGGTCGCGAGCGCGGCAAGCAGCAGCGTTCGCCGCGTTTGCTCGATGCCCGCGTCGGCTTCAGGTTCCGCAATGGGTTTGGAGGGTGAGGAATGGGCGGTGGACGGTGCGCGCGACATGTCTATTAGCAGGCGCTGGAACTCTGCCAAAAACAAGGCAAAGAATTGGCACTGCAGTGCATCAATATGGCTTTACTCGCTTTGATTGCGCGATCATCAGCCCATTCAAAGGGATTTTCGCGATTTCAACGTCACACCGCGCGATCTGCATGATGATTTTGCAGATCAGACCAATGATGCTGGAATTGGTGCACCGCGCTCTTCGTTGCGGAGCGCAAACGCGGAGCAGATCGCTCTAGGACCGGAGCACGTGGCGCGGCGATGCGATACGCCCTGCGACCGTCGCCGACGCAATTTCGAAACTGTCGGCGATGCGCCGCGCCTTGTCTATGAAGAGCGCGGCCGCCGCCGGCGGGCAGATCTCGCGCGCAGTCTGTTCGAACAGGTCGAGCCAACGGTCGAAGTGGTCGCCACTCAGGCTCAGCGGCAGATGCGCCCGCATCGGCGAACCACGATAGCGGCCGCTCATCAGAACGACCGATGACCAGAAATCGGTGAGCTTGGCGAGATGCTCGTCCCAGTTCTGGACGATCGCAAAAACCGGACCGAGCAGTGCGTCCTCGCGCACCCGTCCATAGAAACGGGTGACGAGTTCCCCAATCATCTCCTCGGTGATCCCGGTGCGCTCGATCGCATCCTCGGTCAGCAGGTTCCGCCGCGCAGCCGCCGCGTCGCGCTCGGCCTTCAGTCGATCCGACATGTCCTTCGTTGTCCGTTCCGTTGTTCCCGCGAGCCCCCGTTCGACATTGTCGGGCCAATTGCGCGGCGTCTTTGTCGCAGCGCAAATTGCGGGATCTAGCGGCGGACGCTGAACGCCCGCCGCTGATGCCTTCATCAGGCGCTATAGGTGTAGAAGCCCTGCCCGGTCTTGCGGCCGAGATGACCGGCATCGACCATCTCTTTCAGCAGCGGGGCTGGCCGATATTTAGGGTCGTTGAAGCCTTTGTAAAAGACCTCCATCACCGAAAGCATGGTGTCGAGGCCGACGAGATCGGCCAGCGCTAGCGGCCCGATCGGATGGTTGCAGCCAAGCTTCATGCCGGCGTCGATCTCTTCCGCCGTCGCGATCCCTTCCTGAAGCGCGAAGATCGCCTCGTTGATCATCGGACAGAGGATGCGGTTGACGGCGAAGCCCGGGCTGTTCTTCGCCGTGATCGCCACCTTGCCGACCCGCCTGGCGAAATCGAGCGCCTTGGCGTGGGTGTCGTCGGAAGTCTGCAAGCCGCGGATCAGCTCCAGCAGGGCCATCACCGGCACCGGGTTGAAGAAGTGCATGCCGATGAAGCGGTCAGGGCGGTCGGTCGCGGCGGCGAGCTTGGTGATCGAGATCGAGGAGGTGTTGGTCGCAACCAGCGTGCGCGGCGACAGCGTCGCGCAGAGATCCTTCAGTATCTTGACCTTGAGCTCCTCGTTCTCGGTCGCCGCCTCGATGACGAGGTCGCAATCCGACAGCTTCGACCGGTCCGTGGTGCCGGTGATGCGCTTGAGCGTCGCCTCGCGATCGGCCGCCGACATCTTCTCCTTCTTGACCAGCCGCTCGAGGCTGCCCCCGACGGTCGAAAGTCCGCGGTTCACCGCAGCATCAGAAATATCGACCATCACGACCGAGAGCCCGGCCGCCGCGCAGACCTGCGCGATGCCGTTCCCCATGGTGCCTGCCCCGATGATGCCAACGGTTTGGATCATTGCGTCGTGTCCTTCATGCTTGGGCGGCGCCAGGACGGCTCAGCCCCGTTGTTTCTGCATCAGGGTCTAGCACCCCCACCGGGCGCGTGCGACCTGATCGTGCCACTCCTTAAAGCATCCATCGCCGGAATAAAGTCGCCTACCGCTGAATGCTGCGACCGACCGTCAATTCGAGACTGGGTAGACCCCCTACGCTCTCGATTGACAGCCGTCCATTATTTCCATAATCGTTGAAATATGGAAACGAACGATGCCGTCGCGGCGCTCGCCGCGCTTGCACAGGACAACCGTCTCGAGGTCTTCCGCCTGCTGGTGCAAGCCGGGCCCGACGGCATGACTGCCGGCGCTGTCGCCGAAACTTTGGATCTCGCCCCCAACACACTGACTTTCCATTTCGACCGGCTGCGGACGGCCGGACTCGTGACCGTCCGGCGCGAGGGACGCTCGATGATCTACGCGGCGCGCTTTGAGACCATGAACGCGCTCCTCGGTTTTCTGACCGATAACTGCTGCGGCGGCGTGTCGTGCGCTCCGGCCACGCCTTCGAAATCCGCGCGAAAGCACAGCAGAGTGCCAGCCTGAAAGGACCGACCATGAAGCGCCTGCATGTTCACGTGTCCGTCGAAAATCTCTCTCACTCGATCGGATTCTACTCCGCCTTGTTCGCTAGCGAGCCCTCGGTCGTGAAATCCGACTATGCCAAATGGATGCTGGACGATCCCCGGGTGAATTTTGCGATCTCGACGCGCGGACGCGCGGCCGGCCTTGACCATCTCGGCATCCAGGTCGAGACCAGTGAGGAACTCCAGGAAGTCTATACGCGGCTGCGCCAGGCCAGCGGCAACGTGGTCGAGCAAGGACAGACCACCTGCTGCTATGCCAAGTCGGAAAAATCCTGGATTGACGATCCGGCCGGCATCGCCTGGGAAACCTTCTACACCAGGGGCGAGAGCACCGATTACGGCGACGGCAGCGGCGAGAACCGGGCGCGGGTCGCTCACAAGAAGCGGGAGCAGCAATCGGCCTGCTGCGCGCCGCAGGCAGCGCCCACAGCCTCGCAGGCGTGCTGCTGAGCACGAGGACTCCCCATGGATGCGATCATCTATCACAATCCCGATTGTGGCACCTCGCGCAACACGCTGGCGATGATCCGGTACGCCGGCATCGAGCCGCACGTGATCGAATATCTGAAGACGCCGCCATCGCGCGCGCTGTTGCAGCAGCTCATCGCGCGCATGGGGATTTCGGTGCGCGAGGCCGTTCGCGAGAAGGCGGCGCCCTATGCGGAGCTCGAGCTCGATAACGCGGCGCTGACTGACGACGAGCTGCTCGACGCGATGATGGCGCATCCAATCCTGATCAACAGGCCGATCGTGGTGACGCCGAACGGCGTCAGGCTCTGCCGTCCCTCCGAACGGGTGGTCGATCTGTTGCCGGCGCAACAGGGCGAATTCGTCAAGGAAGACGGCGAGCGCGTCAGGCTCGATCGCGGCGCCTGATGTCGGGCCTGCGACAGCGCGCCTTCGCCGAAACGCTTGGGACAGCGTTCCTGCTTGCCGCCGTCGTCGGCTCGGGGATCATGGCGCAAAAGCTCGCCGCCGGAAACGTCGCGCTGGCACTGCTGTGCAATACGATTGCCACGGGCGCAATCCTCGTCGTGCTGATCCTGATGCTCGCTCCGATCTCGGGTGCGCATTTCAATCCAGCGGTGACGCTGGCACTAGCTTGGCGCGGCGAAACGTCATGGAGGGACGCCGCGATCTATCTTGTCGCTCAGATCACCGGTGGCATCGCCGGGGTTGAGATCGCACACCTTATGTTCGAGCTTGCAGTCCTCCAGCATTCGCTCACGGAACGCGCCGGCGCCGGACAATGGCTGGCCGAGGCCGTGGCGACCTTCGGTCTGCTGTCGACGATCCTTGGCGTCCGGTATCGGACACCCGCCGCGGTTCCTTATGCCGTCGGCCTTTATATTACTTCGGCTTACTGGTTCACGTCATCCACGTCGTTCGCTAATCCCGCGGTCACCATCGCCCGCGCGCTGTCTCATACGTTCGCGGGTATTGCCCCGCGGGACGTGCCAGCTTTCATCGCCGCTCAATTCGTAGGGGCAGTTCTTGCCGTTGTGGTGGCGCGCTGGCTTTGGAGCCCAGCCTCTGTAAAGCCGAACGCCGCCGAGATCACATCGGGAACGCCTGCATAACGCGGCATTTGACGGTTATTTTGCGCTAAATCGCCTGTCCAAATCATCTCGCCCGAGTATTCTGTCGGACTCGCAGAGACCAATCCCGTGATTCGATTGCGCGATATCGACGATCCCGAGGCATCCTCCCCGGCGCAACAGCGTCCGGCCGGATGAACGAGTTCGCGCAATCCATTGTTGCCGCCTTCACGCTGATCGGCGAAGTGGACGCCGAACTGCTCGGCATCGTCGCCTTGTCGATTCGTGTCAGCCTGACCGCCAGCATCGTCGCGTTGCTGATCGGTGCCCCATTCGGGGCCCTGCTTGCGATCACGCGCTTCCGCGGACGTCAGGTCATCATCATTCTGACCAATGCCTTGCTCGGTCTTCCGCCGGTCGTGGTCGGGCTCGCGCTCTACCTCCTGCTGTCGCGGTCCGGCCCGTTTGGGCCCGCCGGCTTGCTGTTCACGCCAACTGCCATGGTGATTGCGCAGACGCTGCTCGCGACGCCGATCGTGGTGGCACTGGTGCACCGGCCGGCCAGCCTGCTGTGGGCGGAGTATGGCGATCTGGCGCGGATCGACGGACTGTCGGCGCTGCGCAGCATGGCACTCCTGTTCGCGCTGGGACGGACCTCGCTGCTGACGGCCTTTCTCGCGGCCTTCGGCCGCGCCATCGCTGAAGTCGGCGCCATCATCATCGTCGGCGGCAATATCCGGGGCTTCACCCGCACGATGACAACGGCGATCGCGCTGGAGACCAGCAAGGGCGACCTGCCGCTGGCACTGGGGCTC
Source organism: Bradyrhizobium sp. 147 (assembly GCF_023073935.1). NCBI lineage: Bacteria > Pseudomonadati > Pseudomonadota > Alphaproteobacteria > Hyphomicrobiales > Nitrobacteraceae > Bradyrhizobium > Bradyrhizobium sp. 147. The sequence continues at coordinate 127,084 of NZ_JADPKL010000140.1, forward strand.
GGACTGATCCTGCTCGCGCTCAGCGTCGCGGTGTCAACCATCGCGTTCCTGCTAGTGGGACGCGTTGGGGAAAAATAGCTGCTCGCCGCCCACCTTGTAGCCTGCGATCGCGTCCTGCCCCTTGGATGAGATGAGCCAGTCTATGAAGGCCTGCCCGTCCTTCACCTTGACGTTCGGATGCAAGGCCGGATTCACCAGCATAACGCCATACTGGTTGAACAGCCGCTTGTCGCCCTCGGTCAGGATGGCGAGCTCACCCCGGTTCTTGAACGAGAGCCAGGTGCCGCGGTCCGAGACAAGATAGGCATTCGACGACGACGCCATGTTCAGCGCTGGTCCCATGCCCTGGCCGATCTCCCGATACCAGCCGTCCTTGGCCGCACTGAGATCGACGCCTGCCTCCTCCCATAGCCTCAGCTCGGCCGCGTGCGTGCCGGACTTGTCACCGCGCGAGATGAACGGCGCCTTCGCCGCCGCGATCTTGCGCAGCGCATCAGTGACGTCCTTGCTGCCGGCGATCTGCGCCGGATCGCTCTTGGGACCGACGATGACGAAGTCGTTGTACATGACGTCGAAGCGCTTCACGCCCTGCCCCTCGGACATGAACTTGTCTTCGGCAACCCTGTCATGAACGAACACCACATCGGCGTCGCCGCGCCGCCCGATGTCCAGCGCCTGGCCGGTGCCGACGGCAACGACCTTCACGTCGATCCCGGAAGCCTTCGAGAACAATGGCAGCAAATAGCCAAACAGCCCCGACTGCTCCGTCGACGTCGTCGAGGCCACGGTGATTGTGCGATCCTGCGCCAACGCGATGGTGGACCAGAGCAGAAGCGCTCCGATCGCGGCGATCTTCCTCATACGTATCCTCGAACAAGCAACGGGCTTCCTGAATAGCCACGAACGGACGAGACGGGAACCGTCAAATTTGGGTGCAACGCGAATTGATCCGAGGCGGACGCCGACAGGCCATCGTCCAGGAACGTCGCCAGCATCGGCATGTTGTCTTCGAGGTGAAAGGCAAGGAGACTGCGATGAAGAAGATCATTTTGGCATCCGCGTGCGTCATGGCGCTGGCGACCGGGGGCGCATTCGCGCAGACACAACCCGCTCCAGGCGCATCCGGCCAAGGCGACGTCGGTCCCTCGTCGCGGGGGCCCGCGACCAAGGGCATGACGACGGGCCGTTCGTCGAACATGCAGAACGAGGCCAGCGACAGCAAGGGCACCCAACAGCCATCCGCAGGAGGCACCAATACGAATAACATGGGCAGCCAAGCCGGTGGCGGCGCTGGCTCCGGTGGCGCTGGCTCCGGCGGCGGTGCAGGCTCCGGCTCCGGGCGATAGCCGCGAGAGGACGTTACAGCTTCGCCTAGCCTGAAGATTCCCCGGGAGTTCGCTGCTACGCCGCGCCCCGGCTGATGCCGATCGTAGCTATGCCAATGACCGCTCGCGCTGTTCAGTGAAATCAGCGATAGCGCAGGCTTTGAGATACCGCCGACAATCACAATTACAAAAGCACGGGCGGTTTCCGCCTCGTGTGTGAGCGCACCGATGTTCTGCAATTGGTCCCGTCTCGATTGACATCGGTGCGAGGGCCGGGGCAGTTTTTTACATTGCTGGCGAATCAGCGATAGCCTCACGCCGGGTACCTCTTGGATAACTCCAGTGCTTTCGAGACTGATATCGTTGCTGCGCCGCCTCCCTGCGGTGAATTGGGCGTTCACCCGGCTTCGGCCCCCGCCGCACAGCCGCAGCGTTGACGTTGCACCGAGTGCCGTAGATGGCCCAGCCGCCCTCATCGACGTTGCGGAAGCCGCTCCGGCTCGCGTCACCGACGTCAGCGCGGAGCCTTTGCATGACAATTCCGACCTCGCGGTCACGGCTCCGGTAGCCGAGAATGACACGGCTGTCTCTGTCGATGCGGAGAGCCCCTCGACCGAAATGCGCGTGGAAGACGCTTCAACTCCGGAGACACTGATAGGAGCCGAGGCGGCCTCGACATACCCGGCCGTCGAGGACGTTTCTGCTTCATCGCCCGACGTGGAGCACGATCCGGTTTTGGTTCCTGATCTCGTCATCGTCAGCGAGACGGGCTCTGAAGTGCCGGCGGCGGTTGAAGCCGTCGCAGCGAAGGTCTCGCTTTCGTCTGGAGAGGTCGAGACCCCTCTCACCAGCGACAAATCCTCGCCCAGCGCTTCCGCGGCCGTCGCCAATCAAATTCCCGCCGTTGTCGTCGATACCATCAGCGTTGCTGCGGACGTGCCTGAAACCAGCTCCGGCAGCGCCCCATATGGCAGCGCCGAGATCGCGCCCGCCACCGCAAATGATGCGCCGCTCGCCAAAGCCGTCGCTACGGGTGTTCCCTCTGCCTATTCGCTCGGCGCCATCACGAATATCGAGCCGGCTCCCGCTGTCGTGTCTGCTTCTCCGGAGATTCGCAGCACACGGAAAGTTCGCGCTAGACCCACAGAGCCGACCGATCGTGCCGCGCTGATCCGGCAGCGCTGGGCCGAGACCGGGATCAGGATGTGGAATCCGCGCCTGCACGGCACCGGCGATGCCACGCTCAACATCCAGGGCAGTGTCGGACTGCTGCCACCCGCGACCGGCGAGACGATGCCGCGCTACGACAAGCTGGAATTCAAGATGCTGGGCGGGCAAATCGTCTGCGAGGGCGTCATCGTCGAGGCGCCTGCGCATGCAAGCCAGCGCAGCTTCACCCGGCTCGCAGAGCCCGGGAAACACGACCGGGTCCGCGAGCCGGTGCGGGAGCGCCAGGCCGCTCTCGCCTGATCCTTTCTTCTGCGGCCACTGGCGATGTGCTAGGTTGATGTCCCAACATGGGAGATCGCATATGCGCGCAAGGTCATTGTCTGTGGTCCTGCTCGCCGCCTTCTGCATTGGGCAGCCCGCTCTCGCGGCCGGGAAATGGCCGCGTCACGCGGCTGCTCCCGTCGCCGATCCGGCCACACTCTACAAGGCCGATCGGCTCTCGTCCTCGCGCAGCGAGACGATCCTCAACACGCCCGGCCAGACCACCGTGCTGACGCGGCAGGTCCTTGACGACATGAACGCGACGAGCCTCCGGGGCGCCATGCGCGCGACCGCCGGGGTGACGATCGGGCGCTAGGCTCTTGTGGCCTTCGGCCGGCCTGGCGCTATTGCCGCGCGGCAGATCAAATTTTCCAGACACGAAGCAGTTGCCCGCAACGCCGATCGCGACGTAACTTGCGCACCGGTCGAGCACACGATTTCCGCGCCCGATCGAGACGACAAGAAAACTAATGGGAGGCAGACTATGAAGAAGCTCGCGGCCGCGCTGTGCGCGCTGGCATTGTTCGCAACTGACGCGCAGGCGCAGACCATCAAGGATTTCCTGGCCGCGGTCATGCAGAAGTGGACAGCCCCATTCGAGCCGTTCCAGCTCATCGGCAACATCTACTATGTCGGGACCGAAGGCATTGCCGTCTACGTCATCAAGACCCCGCAGGGCCTGATCCTGATGGACACGGCGATGCCCCAGTCCACCGGCATGATCAAGGACAACATCGCCAAACTCGGCTTCAAGGTTTCAGACATCAAATACATCCTCAACACGCATGCGCATCTCGACCACACCGGCGGTTTTGCCGAGATCAAGAAGGAAACCGGCGCGCAGCTCGTGGCCGGTGAGCGCGACAAGCCGCTGCTCGAAGGCGGCTACTATCCCGGCGACGAGAAGAACCAGGACCTCGCCTTCCCTGCGGTGAAGGTTGACCGCACGGTGAAGGAAGGCGACAAGGTCACACTGGGCGACGTCACGCTGACGGCGCATGCAACGCCCGGCCATTCGCCGGGCTGCACGAGCTGGGAGATGAGTGTCAAGGACGGCAAGGAGGACCGCGAGGTGCTGTTCTTCTGCAGCGGCACGGTCGCGCTGAATAGGCTGGTCGGTCAACCGACCTATCCCGGGATCGTCGATGATTATCGCGCGACATTCGCCAAGGCCAAGGCGATGAAGATCGACGTGCTGCTCGGGCCGCATCCGGAGGTCTACGGCATGCAGGCCAAGCGGGCGCAGATGAAGGACGGCGCGCCGAACCCGTTCGTCAGGCCGGGGGAGCTGGCGACCTACATCACCGGCCTGTCCGAGGATTTCGACAAGCAGCTGGCCAAACAGACCGCGGCACTGGAGAAGAAATAGCGGCCGTCTAGCATTGCCTTCGCCTCATCCGGCACGGCGTTCGGCGAAGCAGAGACGGAGCCGCAGCCAAGGTCGCGATCTGATCGCACTAGGCCAGGCTCGGCAGATCGAGGCCGTTGGCGTGAGCGCAGTCGATCGCGGTCTCATAGCCTGCATCGGCATGGCGCATCACGCCGCTGGCGGGATCGTTCCAGAGCACGCGCTCGATCCGCTTCGCGGCTTCCGGCGTGCCGTCGGCCACGATCACCATGCCGGCATGTTGCGAATAGCCGATGCCGACGCCGCCGCCGTGATGCAGCGAGACCCAGGTCGCACCGCTGGCGCAATTGAGCAACGCGTTGAGCAAGGGCCAATCCGACACCGCGTCCGACCCGTCCTTCATCGCCTCGGTTTCGCGGTTCGGGCTTGCCACCGAACCGCTGTCGAGGTGATCGCGGCCGATCACGATCGGCGCTTTCAATTCGCCGCGCGCCACCATCTCGTTGAAGGCAAGGCCCAGACGATGGCGATCGCCAAGGCCGACCCAGCAGATCCGCGCCGGCAGGCCCTGGAACTTGATGCGCGCCTTCGCCATGTCGAGCCAATTGTGCAGATGCTTGTCGTCAGGCATCAGCGCCTTGACCTTGGCATCCGTCTTGAAGATGTCCTCGGGATCGCCCGAGAGTGCGGCCCAGCGGAACGGCCCGACGCCGCGGCAGAACAGGGGACGGATATAGGCGGGAACGAAGCCCGGGAAATCAAAGGCATTCTTCAGGCCCATGTCCTGCGCCATCTGGCGGATGTTATTGCCGTAGTCGAGCGTCGGAATGCCCTGTGCGTGGAAATCCAGCATGGCCTTGACGTGCTCGACCATCGACGTCTTCGAGGCACGCTCGACCGACTTCGGATCGGACGCGCGCTTCGCCTCCCACTCGGCCAGCGTCCAGCCTTTCGGCAAGTATCCATTGATCGGGTCGTGCGCGCTGGTCTGATCGGTGACGATGTCGGGCTTGACACCGCGGCGCACCAGTTCCGGGAAGATCTCGGCGGCATTCCCGAGCAGGCCGACCGAGACCGCCTTCTTAGTGTTTCCCGCCTCTTCGATGATCGCAAGCGCTTCGTCGAGCGTTGCGGCCTGCCGATCGAGATAGCCGGTGCGCAGCCGCATGTCGATGCGGCTGGGCTGGCATTCGACCGCGAGCATCGAGGCGCCGGCCATGGTTGCGGCCAGCGGCTGCGCGCCGCCCATGCCACCAAGGCCGGCGGTGACAATCCATTTACCAGCGAGGCTGCCGCCATAGTGGCGACGGCCGACCTCGACAAAGGTTTCGTAGGTGCCCTGCACGATGCCCTGGCTGCCAATATAAATCCAGGAGCCCGCGGTCATCTGGCCGTACATCATCAAGCCCTTCCGATCGAGCTCGTTAAAATGATCGAGCGTCGCCCAGTGCGGCACGATGTTGGAGTTCGCGATCAGCACGCGCGGTGCGTCGGCATGGGTACGGAAGACACCGACCGGTTTTCCGGACTGGATTAGCAAGGTCTGGTCGTTTTCAAGCTTGCGCAAGGCCGCCGTGATCCGATCAAAACTCTCCCAGTCGCGCGCGGCTCTGCCAATGCCGCCATAGACGACGAGCTCGCTCGGCCGCTCCGCCACGTCGGGATCGAGATTGTTCATCAGCATGCGCAAGGGCGCTTCCGTCAGCCAGCTCTTGGCGCTGATGTCGCTGCCGCGCGGCGCGCGGATGGTGCGGTCGTTGTCCAGTCGGCGGTTCATGCGGACCTCTTAATCAAGTCTCGGAAACGGATCGGATGGAAGTGCGGCAATCGCGTTGGCCGGCAACGCGTCGGCCTCGATCAGTGCAGCTGCCTTGGCGAGATCGCCGGCCATGTAGCGGTCGGCACCGAGTGCGGGCACTTGCTCACGAAGCGTGGCAATGACGGCAGCGAGCGGCGCGCTGGTCGCATGCGGCGCACGAAGCGTGATGCCTTGGGCGGCGACCAGAAGCTCGATGCCGAGAATGGCGGCGAGATTGTCGGCCATGTCGGACAGGCGCCGCGCGGCATGTGCGGCCATCGAGACGTGATCTTCCTGGTTGGCGCTGGTCGGGGTCGAGTCGATCGAGCAGGCGAGCGCCCGCTGTTTATTTTCGGCATAGAGCGCGGCCGCCGTGACCTCGGCGATCATGAAGCCGGAATTGACGCCGGGGTCGGGCGTCAGGAACGGCGGCAGGCCGAAATTGAGTGCAGGATCGACCAGCGTCGCGATGCGCCGCTCGCTGATCGCGCCGATCTCCGACAGCGCGAGCGCAATCGCATCGGCGGCAAAGGCCACCGGCTCGGCGTGAAAATTACCGCCGGAGACGATCTCGCCCGTCTCGACCAGCACCAGCGGATTGTCGGTGACGGCGTTGGCCTCGATCATCAGCGTGCGCGCCGCCTGCGTGATCAGGTCTAGTGCTGCGCCCGCGACCTGCGGCTGACAGCGCAGGCAATAGGGGTCCTGCACGCGCTCGTCGCCTTCGAGATGCGACAGGCGGATGTCGCTGCCGTCGAGCAGCGCCGTCAGCGTCGCCGCCGCGGCGATCTGCCCGGCGTGGCCGCGCAGCGCCTGGATTTCAGGGCGGAACGGCGCCGTCGAGGCCATCGCCGCATCGACGGACAGCGCCCCCGTGACGAGCGCGGCGCGAGCGAGGCGAAATGCGCGCAGCACGCCCGAGATGGCGTAGGCGGTCGAGAACTGCGTCCCGTTGATCAGCGCGAGCCCTTCCTTAGGCCCGAGCGTCAGCGGCGCGAGTCCGGCGGCCTTCAGCGCTTCGGCGCCAGATACAATTTTCCCGTCAACGATCGCCTGCCCTTCGCCGATCATCACGGCCGTCATATGCGCAAGCGGTGCAAGATCGCCGGATGCGCCCACGGAGCCCTGCTGCGGCACCAGCGGATAGACACCTCGCGCCAACATGTCCTGCAGCTGCTCGATCAGCTCGCGACGGACGCCGGAGGCGCCGCGGGCGAGCGAGACGATCTTCAGCGCCATCATCAGCCGCACGATCGATTCGGGTGTCGCCGGGCCGACTCCGCAGCAATGCGAGACGATCAGGTTGCGCTGGAGCACCGCGGTCTGATCCGGCGGAATGCGCTTCGACGCAAGCTTCCCGAAGCCGGTGTTGATGCCGTAGACGGGGACATCCGCGCGCGCGGCTCTTGCGACGATCTCCGCCGCTGCTTCGACGCGCGCCCAAAACGAGGGATCGAGCACGACGGGCGCACCATCGAGCACACACCCGAGATCGTCGAGACGGACCATCCCCGGTCTGACGACGATCGCTGCGTCCCGCTCCGTCACTGGCCCCTCCATATCCGCCCGTGCAGCGGATTGAAGCCGATCCGGTAGACAAGCTCGGCCGGCCGCTCGATGTCCCAGATCGCGAGGTCGCACCATTTGCCGGCCTCTAACGTACCGCTCTCATCCAGCACGCCCAGCGCCCGCGCACCTTCGCGCGTCACGCCGGCGAGGCATTCGGCCACTGTCATCCGGAACAGGGTCGCCCCCATGTTCATCGCGAGCAGCAGCGAGGTCAGCGGTGAGCTGCCGGGATTACAGTCGGTCGCCAGCGCCATGTGGACGCCAAGCTTGCGAAACGTCTCGACCGGCGGCTTTTGCGTCTCGCGGATGAAGTAGAAGGCACCGGGCAGCAGCACGGCTACCGTTCCGGCCTTGGCCATCGCGACGGCGCCGGCTTCATCGGTGTGCTCGAGATGATCGGCCGAGAGCGCGGAGAATTTCGCGGCAAGCGCAGCACCGCCGAGATTCGAGAGCTGGTCGGCATGGAGCTTGACCGGCAGTCCAAGTTCCCGCGCTGTCTCGAACACCCGCGCGGTCTGCCCGGCGGAGAACGCGATGCCTTCCATGAAGGCATCGACGGCATCGGCAAGTCCCGCCTTTGCGATCGCGGGCAGCATCTCATGGCACACGAGATCGATGTAACGATCCTTGTTGTCCTCCGCCTCCGGCGGCAGTGCATGCGCGCCGAGGAAGGAGGTGCGGATCGCGACCGGCCGCCGACCACAGAGGCTGCGCGCGGCGGCAAGCTGACGCATCTCAGTCTCGGTATCGAGACCATAGCCGGACTTGATCTCGACCGTGGTTGCGCCCTCGGCGATCAAGGCGTCAAGCCGCGGCAGCGCGCCTACGACGAGCTCGGCCTCGCTCGCCTGCCGCGTCGCAGCCACCGTCGAGACGATGCCACCGCCGGCGCGCGCGATCTCCTCGTAGCTCGCCCCCTTCAGGCGCAGCTCGAACTCGTGCGCGCGGTTGCCCCCATAGACCAGATGGGTGTGGCAATCGACGAGACCGGGCGTGATCCAGCGTCCCGCGCAATCGATCTTTTCCACCGCATCGGCATCCGCCGGAAAATCGGTCTGCGCGCCCGCATAGACGATACGGCCGCCGCGCGCGGCGATGACGCCCCGCTCGATCTCGCCAAGGTCAGGACGGTCAGCCCGCATCGTGGCGAGCCGGGCATTGTGCCAGATCCGGTCGAAGCGCTCTGCCATGCAACGGCCCCTTCGTGGGATGCTTGACTTATATGTCTAGACATATAATCGTGGGGCGGTTCTGTCCAGCCGGCGTGTAATCATGACCCGACTGCATTTCGCCTCCGCGCTCTTGCCCTCGGGCTGGGCCAATGACGTGCAGGTGGTCGTCACCGCCGGCACGATCGCGGCGGTGACGCCGAATGTGGCGCCGGCAGCCGGGGACGAGCGCCACGCAATCGCGCTTCCGGGATTGGCGAGCCTGCACAGCCACGCGTTCCAGCGCGGCATGGCGGGTCTCGCCGAGCTGCGCGGCGACAGCACCGACACTTTCTGGACCTGGCGCGAGACGATGTATCGCTTCGCGCTGGCGATGACGCCAGATGACGTGACCGCCGTCGCGACGCTGCTCTATGTCGAAATGCTGGAGCAAGGTTTCACCCGCGTCGGCGAATTCCACTATCTCCATCATGATCGAGACGGCTCGCCTTATGCTGACGTCGGCGAGATGGCCGCGCGCATCGCACAGGCTGCCGAAGCTTCAAGCATTGCGCTGACGCTGTTGCCGAGTTTTTATGCGCACGGCTCCTTCGGAGGCGCACCGCCGCATGCAGGCCAACGCCGCTTCATCTGCTCGGTCGATCAGTTCGCCGCGCTAATGGCCGCCTCGCGCAAGGCGATCAGCGGGTTGCCGGGCGCGAATATCGGCATCGCGCCGCATAGTCTGCGCGCGGTGGCGCCTGACGAGCTCAAGTCGATCATTCCGCTTGCCGATGGCGGGCCGGTGCACATTCACGCCGCCGAACAGGTGAAGGAAGTCGAGGATTGCCTCGCATGGTCGGGACGGCGACCTGTGCAATGGTTGCTGGAGCACGCGCCGGTCGATCAAAGCTGGTGCCTCATCCACGCCACCCACACGACGAATGAGGAAGTCACCGCATTCGCCAAGTCCGGCGCGGTCGCGGGTCTCTGCCCGATCACCGAAGCAAGCCTCGGCGACGGCATCTTTCCGGCACGCGAATTCCTCGATGCCGGCGGCGCGTTCGGTGTGGGCACCGATTCCAACGTGATGATCGGCGTCGCCGACGAGTTACGCCAGCTCGAATATGGCCAGCGCCTCAAGCATCGCCAGCGTAACGTGCTCTCCAGCGGCGCCGGGCGCTCGACCGGACGCACGCTGTTTGATCATGCGCTCGCGGGCGGCGCACAGGCGATGGGGCAGACGACCGTCGGCCTCGCGTCAGGAGCGCGCGCTGACATCGTCACGCTCGACACGGCACATCCGTCACTGGCGGGACGCGCACGCGACGCCGTCATCGACGGCTGGATCTTTGCGGCTGGCAGCGGCGCGGTCGATTGCGTCTGGGTCGGCGGCGACAAAGTGGTTGAGGGCGGCCGGCACAAGCTGCGCCAAGCCGCACGCGAGCGCTTCAACGCCTCGGTCCGGAGGCTCGTCGCATGAGCCTAGCAACCGATGCGGCCGACAAGCCGACGCTCTACAAGCGAATCCGCGCCGATATCGAAAAGTGCATTTTGACCGGCGAATGGCCGCCCGGGCATCGCATCCCCTTCGAGCACGAGCTGGTCGCGCGCTACGGCTGCTCGCGCATGACGGTGAACAAGGCCTTGTCGGAGCTGGCGCAAGCCGACCTGATCGAACGGCGGCGGCGCGCCGGATCCTTCGTGCGCCGGCCGCAGCATCAGTCTGCCGTGCTCAAGATCGCCGACATCCGTGCCGAGATCATCTGGCTCGGCCGCAGCTACGGCTACGAGCTGATTGGCCGCAAGCTGCGCACGGCGACCGCCGCTGACCGCGCCCGCCTGGGCGTCAAGAAGTCCGGCAAGGTGGTCGCGATCGCCTGCCGGCATAGCGCCGACAATGTGCCGTTCGCCGTCGAGGACAGGCTGATCGACCTTGCGTCTGTGCCGAACGCTGCGACCGCGGATTTCTCGCGCGAGCCGCCAGGCTCGTGGCTGCTCCACCATGTCCCGTGGACGGAGGCCGAGCATACCATCAGCGCCATTGTTGCGGATGATCGCGCGGCGAAGGCGCTCGACATCGCGGTTGGCGCGCCTTGCCTCGTGATCGACCGCTATACCTGGCGCAGCGCGCGCACGATCACCGCGGTGCGCCTGCTCTATCCGGGTGACTCTCACCGCCTTGTCGCCCGATTCAAGGGAGGCTGAGAGAATAATGGCGGCACAATTCGTGCAATGCTTCGGGCAGCGGTCCAAATGGACAGACAAGGATCAACAGGACGTTCAATCCATCGATCGGCAGGAGGACGACAATCATGCGTAGTTTGAAAGTATTTGTGACAATCATTGCCCTCGCGGTCTCCACTCCGGTGCTCGCCGACGACGTCAAGGTCGGCATCGGTATCTCCGGATGGACGGGCTTTGCGCCGCTGACGCTGGCGAAGGAAGCCGGCATCTTCAAGAAGAACGGCCTGGACGTCACCATCAAGAAAATCCCGCAGAAAGACCGTCACCTCGCGATCGCCTCCGGCGACGTCCAGTGTGCGGCAACGACCGTCGAGACCTGGATCTCCTGGAACGCCAACGGGGTTGCCACCAAGCAGATCTTCCAGCTCGACAAGAGCTACGGCGCCGACGGCATGGCCGTCCGCAACGACCTGGCCTCGATCAAGGACCTGAAGGGCAAGACCGTCGCGGCCTCCGCGCCCGGCACCTCGCCGTATTTCGCGCTGGCCTGGATGCTCAAGAAAAATGGCCTGTCGGTGAAGGACGTCACCGTCGTCAATCTCGAGCCGGCTGCGGCTGCGCAGGCCTTCGTCTCCGGCCAGAACGATGCCGCGATGACCTATGAACCCTATCTTTCGACCGTGCGCGCCGCGCCGGACAAGGGCAAGATCATCGCGACCACGCTCGACTACCCGATGGTCATGGACACTTTTGGCTGCACGCCGAAGTTCCTGACGGAGAACCCCAAGGCCGCCAAGGCGCTCGCCGACAGCTATTTCGAGGCGCTCGACATGATCGCCAAGGATCAGGCCAAGGCCTACGAGATCATGGGCGCCGATGTGAAGCAGACCGGCGAGCAGTTCGGCAATTCGGCGAAATATCTGCGCTGGCAGGACAAGGCCGCGAACCAGAAGTTCTTCGCCGGCGATTTCCTGACTTTCAACAAGGAGGCCGCCGACCTCCTGCTCGAAATCGGCATCATCAAGGCCGCCCCGAAGGTCGAGGATCTCTTCGACGCGAGCTTCATCAAGTAAAGCTCTGCAAGTTGCCGGTTCCGCTGAAGCGCGGGACCGGCGCATGATCGGCTATTCGGATAGACAGTTTGATGCGTCCCCTGGATCCCGTGACATCGAAGCAGCGCATGGCGTACGGCTTTGCGTTCTTCGTGCTGTTCGTTGCCCTCTGGTCGTGGGCAACGCTCGGCGGCCATGTGTCGAAGACCTTCCTCGCCAACCCGCTGACCATGGTGCAGGAAGGTTATGACCTGCTGGCCAAGCAGGGCTTCGTCTACGACATCGGCATGACGATCTGGCGCGTCGTCGGCGGCTTCGCTCTCGCCGCGATCATCGCGGTGCCGCTTGGCGTGCTCATGGGCGCCTACAAGCCGGTCGAAGCGTTCCTCGAACCGTTCGTCTCCTTTGCGCGCTACTTGCCTGCCTCCGCATTCATTCCGCTCCTGATCCTGTGGGCCGGCATCGGCGAGTTGCAGAAGCTGCTCGTCATCTTCATCGGCTCGGTGTTCCAGGTCATCCTGATGGTCGCCGTGACCGTCGGCGCGACGCGCCGTGACCTGGTCGAGGCGGCCTATACACTCGGGGCCAGCGACCGCGGCATCATCCGCCGCGTGCTGCTGCCTTCCTCCGCCCCTGAAATTGCGGAGATCCTGCGGCTGGTGCTGGGCTGGGCCTGGACCTACGTCATCGTCGCCGAGTTGATCGGCTCGTCCTCCGGCATCGGCCACATGATCACCGACAGTCAGGCGCTGCTCAACACCGGCCAGATCATCTTCGGCATCATCGTGATCGGATTGATTGGCTTGATCTCGGACTTCCTGTTCAAGGCGTTCAATGCCTGGCTGTTCCCATGGAAGCTCGCATGACGACGCTCAAGATCGAACAGGTTTCGCGCATCTTCCCGGCACGCCACGGCAACGCGCCGACCAAGGCGCTGGAGCCCACCGATCTCATCATAGGCAACAACGACTTCGTCACCATCCTCGGCCCCTCCGGCTGCGGCAAGTCCACGCTGCTGCGCATCGTTGCGGGCCTGGATCGCCCGACCAGCGGGCGCGTCACGCTCGATGGGCGCGAGGTGACCGGCCCCGGCGCGGATCGCGGCATGGTGTTCCAGTCCTACACGTTGTTCCCCTGGCTGACCGTGCGCGAGAACATCGCCTTCGGCCTGCGCGAGCGCGGCGTGCGCGAGGCGGAGCGCAAGCGGATCGCCGATGCCTTCATCCGCCAGGTCGGACTATCCGGCTTCGAGAACCACTGGCCGAAGCAACTCTCCGGCGGCATGCAGCAGCGCACCGCGATCGCCCGCGCGCTCGCCAACGACCCGAAAATCCTGTTGCTCGACGAGCCGTTCGGCGCGCTGGACAACCAGACCCGCGCCTTGATGCAGGAAATGCTGCTGGCGATCTGGGAGCGCGACCAGAAAACGGTGCTGTTCGTGACCCACGATATCGAGGAGGCGATCTTCCTCGGTAGCCGCGTCGTCGTCATGAGCGCGCGCCCGGGCCGGATCAAGGCCGAGATCCATGTGGACCTGCCGCATCCGCGCTCCTACAAGATCAAGACCACGCCGGAATTCGTCCAGCTCAAGGAGCGGCTGGTCGAGGAGATTCGCAGCGAGGCGCTGAAGGTTGCCGAACATGCCTGACACTCCGCCCTGCGCCGACGGGAAGCGCGTCCTCGCCGACCTCAACGCACTGCGCGCCATCGGCGCCTACAAGACCGGCGTGCACAAGCCGACCTTCTCCGAGGCGCACAAGTTTTCGCTGGACTGGCTGATCCGGAAGCTGCCCGACGCCGGCCTCTCCGCTGCCATCGACGGCATCGGCAACGTCTTGGGTACCAGCGCGAAGCCGGGACCGAAGCTGCTGGCGGGATCGCATCTGGAGAGCCAGAACTACGCCGGCTGGCTCGACGGTCCGCTCGGCGTCGTCTATGCGCTCGAGGCGGCACGCGTCCTGAACGCCGATCCCTCGTTCGAAGGCGCGGTCGAGGTTGCCGCCTGGTGCGATGAGGAAGGACATTTTGGGCATTTCCTCGGCTCACGCTCCTATGTCGGTCAGGTGACCGAGGCCGACATCGATGCTGCCCGCGACCGCACCAGCGGCCGCACCATGCGCGACGCACTCACCGACATGGGGCTCGCAGGACGTCCGCGCATCACCGCGCCGCCGGGACGACACGTCGGATATATCGAGGCACATATCGAACAGGGCGACACGCTCGAAAGCGGCGGCCTCGCGATCGGCGTCGTGACCTCCATCGTCGGCATCTGGCAATACCGGATCAACTTCGTCGGCGAGCAGAACCACGCCGGCACCACGCGCATGGCCGTGCGAAAGGATGCGGGGCTGGCGCTGGCCAAATTCTGCGTCGCGATCGACGAGCGTTTCCCTGATGCCTGCGGCCCGCGCACGGTGTGGACCACCGGTCGCATCACGCTCGATCCCGGTGCACCCAGCATCATTCCTGGCGGCGCGGAAATGCTGTTCCAGATCCGCGACGACGACCCGGCGGTCATCGCGCGGCTGGAGCGGTTGCTGCGGACCATGACGGACGAGGTCAATGCGAAGGGCCCCTGCACCGTCACGGTGGAGAAACTGCGCACCGGCGCGCCGGCCATGATGAACGCCGGCTTTCAGGATGCGATCGAAGCCGCAAGCAAGGCCCTGGCCGGCGGGCGGTCGGTTCGCATGCCCAGCGGCGCCGGGCACGATGCGCAGATGCTGGCAACGATCATGCCCGCGGGGATGCTGTTCGTACCGTCCATCGGCGGCATCAGCCACCACTGGACCGAGAACACCGCCGATGCCGACATCGTCACCGGCGCGCAAGTGTTCGTCGATGCCTGCCGCCGCATCCTCGGCGGCTAGACGAGATTCTGCCCGCGAAAGCGGAGAATCCACTACGCCACGGCCTCTCGATTGATCCACAACGGTCTCGGAGTACTGGATCGCCAGGTCAAGGCCGCGCGAAGACAGCGCGTGTGGTCGCACACACGCCTTCGCATCCTCGCGGCGCGTTTCGCCCGAGCTTTGCTTCGTCGCTCCACCCTCTCAAGCCAAGAGGGCGCAGGGAAGGCCGGGTGCTGACCTGGCACCCACGGTCCGCTGTGCGAAAGGCACACGCAGAAGAACTGCACAGCGGCATACAGGTGAAGCCCAACACACGGCCTTCCCTGCGCAGTGGTTTGACGGCTTATGCCGCGCTCTCCCGGGAGCCGAGTTCGTTCTGGCCTCCCTCGCCTTCGTGGAAGTCGCGGACACCGCGCCGGTTGGCGCCAATGCCGCATCCGCAAGAGCTTGACCGTAGCAACGACGGCCAGGACCACACGGTTTTGCCGTACGCGCGGCTCGCCTGCGCCACAGGGTTCGACGGCGTTGTGCACCTTGCCATCGACATGCTGGCGCGACGAACCTGACAGCGCCGTCCGTCTGCGCGAAGCTTAAGGGCTCACGGAGAGCAATCCGCCCTGCCCCTGACTTTTCGCGCCCGACGCTGCCGCGTCCACCGCAAGCCCGCTCCACGATCATCACGACACATGATCGCCCCTCTCGGATGAGCCGGGATGGCCGATACATACGTTATTTCCGAATTTCGGTAAAGGAGAATATTTTTCCGCTTAGGGCTTGACACACATGTGGAAACGGTCGGGTGTTTTGCCTGACGGACCCGCGCCGGCCTGGCTACGTCTGTTTACATCCATCCACATTTCACCAGCCGGGCGTCTAGTCCCGCCTCGCCCAGCCGATGCGCGGGGCCATGGGCACCTTCCCCTGCGCGCCGGCGCCAGCTTGCATTTTTCACAAGCTGCCTGCGACAATTCGTGCACCGTTCGGACATAATGGTGCGGCAATCCTGGGGCTTGTCGGCCGCCCGCCCATGCTCCCCCGGAGTTCCCATGCTTTCTGCCGACCGGCCGGCAACACGCCTTGCGACCCGGCTCGCCTTCCTCGTCGCGGGCTTTGGCATCGCGTGCTGGGCACCGCTGGTGCCGTTCGCGAAGACGCGCCTCGGCGTCGATGACGGCATGCTCGGATTGCTGCTGCTCAGCCTCGGCATCGGCTCGGTCCTCGCCATGCTTCTGACCGGCGTGCTGAGTGCGCGCTACGGCAGCAGACCGATCATCATCGCCGGCGGGCTCAGTCTCGCCCTGGTGCTGCCGCTGCTTGCGATCGCGAGCTCGCCCGCAGCGCTGGCGCTGGCGCTCTTTGCCTTCGGGGCCGCGCTCGGCTCGATCGACGTCGCCATGAACATCCATGCGGTGGAGGTGGAGCGCGCCGCGGCCCGTCCGCTGATGTCCGGCTTCCACGCGCTGTTCAGCATCGGCGGTTTCGCCGGCTCTGCGCTGATGACGGCACTGCTCTCGCTGCAATTCGGCGCGCTCACCTGCGCGCTGGTCTGCTCTATCCTGATGCTGATCGCGATGTTGGTGATGTGGCCGCGCCTGCTCCGCTCAGCGCAGGTGCAGGGGGGACCTCTGTTCGTGCTGCCGCACGGATCGGTGCTCCTGCTCGCGCTGCTTGGCGCCATCACTTTCCTGGTCGAAGGCGCGATGCTCGATTGGGGCGCTCTGCTCGTCATCGGCGCGGGTCTCGTCTCGGAGGCGCAAGGCGGCGCCGGCTATATGGTGTTCTCGATCGCGATGACCGTGGGGCGGCTCGGCGGCGACGCCGTCGTCGCACGCATCGGAGACCGCGCCACGCTGTTGTGGGGAAGCCTCATCGCCATCGCGGGCTTCGTGGTCCTGCTCACGGCTCCCGTGGCGGCGGTTGCCATAGCCGGCTTCCTGCTCATCGGCCTCGGCGCATCGAATCTGGTGCCCGTGCTGTTCCGCGGGGCGGCCAAGCAGAAAGCCATGCCCACGGGCCTCGCCGTCGCGGCGATCACGACTGCCGGCTATGCCGGCGTGCTCCTCGGTCCCGCCGGCGTGGGCTTCGTTGCTCGCGCCAGTGGGCTGCCAACGGCGTTCTGGCTGTTGGCCGCGCTGATGGGTCTCGTCACGCTGTCGGCAGGCATCGTCACGAAAGAGCAGCACCGGACAGCGCGCGCCCGGGCGTGAGCGGCCGATGCTGGACGAGCGGTCACGGATTACGCTCGCGCTCCATCCGGGCTTCGACGAATACCCTACACCGGATCGAACGCCCGGATCGGTGGCAGATTGCCCGTGAACTTTTCCACCTCGATCGCTGTCAACTGTCCCGTGCAACCCTGCGCCAGGGACGAGGTGCCGATGTCGCGGGTGAGCACGTTCGGATTGCCGTGCACGCAGAGCGGCGCGTCGTCCTCGGGATCCATCGGGTCATACCACGCGCCGGTCGGCAGTTGCACCACGCCGGGCGCGATGCCGTCGGTGACGTGGACTGCGGCAAGGCAGGCGCCGCGGTCGTTGAACAGGCGGATGATATCGCCATCCCTGATGCCGCGCGCTTCAGCGTCACGCGGATTCATGCGCGCGACCTCGCGGCCGCGATGTTTAGCGGCCAGCGAATGTCCGCCGAAATCGAGCTGGCTATGCAGGCGCGTCACCGGCTGGTTGGCGACGAGGAAGCACGGCGCATTGGGCTTCGGTGTGTCGGTCTTCTCCAGCCACACCGGATGACCAGGACAATCCGCATCACCATGGCCTGCGATCTTCGCCGAGAAGATCTCGATGCGGCCGCTCGGCGTCGGCAACGCGTGACCTGTGGGATCCTCACGGAAGCGGCGCAGCCTGCCGCCGTCATCGGGCTGCTGCGGCACGATCAGGCTGCCGCGTTGCCAAAATTCATCGAAGCTCGGCGCCTCCAGGCCACGCTTGGCCAGCGAGGCGCGGGTCGGCTCATACAGATGCTCGAGCCACTGCCGCGAGCTGCGGCCTTCAGTGAAAGGTTCGCGCGCACCGAGACGCTCGGCGAGATCGGCGAAGATCTCGTAGTCGTCGCGCGAAAGGCCAAACGGCTCGGCGATGCGGTGCATAGCGGCCATGAGGGGATCGTTGGTGGAATAGCCGATGTCCTCGCGCTCAAGCGTCATGGTTGCGGGCAGCACGATGTCGGCATGCCGGGCCGTCGCGGTCCAGCCGAGCTCGTGCACGACCAGCGTGTCCACTTGCGCAAACGCCTTGCGCAGACGGTTGATGTCCTGGTGGTGATGGAAGGGATTGCCGCCTGCCCAGTAGACGAGGCGGACGTCCGGATAGGTGCGCGTCTCGCCATTGTAGCGGTAGGTAGCGCCCGGGTGGAGCAGCATGTCTGCGATGCGCGCGACCGGAATGAAATCGGCAACGCCGTTGCGGCCCTGCCCCAGCGTCGGCCCCGGCACGTCGTTGACGCGGCGGCCGTAATAGCCGATCGCACCTAACGAATAGGCATAGCCACCGCCGGACAAACCGATCTGGCCGAGCGCTGCCGCCAGCACCAGCCCCATCCACACTGGCTGCTCGCCATGTTCGGCGCGCTGCAGCGAATGCGATACGGTGATGAGTGCGCGCTTTCCGGCGAGCCGGCGCGCCAGCGCACGGATATGGTCGGCGTCGACGCCGCAGATCGGGGCGGCCCATTCGGCGTGCTTCGCTTGCCCATCGCTTTCGCCGGTGAGATAGCGCAGGAAGATCGGCCACCCCTCCGTATAGCGATCGAGGAAGGCCTGATCGTGCAAGCCTTCGCTCACCAGCGTGTGGACGATGCCGAGCATCAGCGCGGTGTCGGTGCCGGGCACGCAGCTCAGCCATTCGGCGCCGGCTTCGACCGGAAGGTCGTCGCGCAGCGGGCTGACCAGGACGAACTCGCAGCCGCGCCGGCGCGCCGCTGCCATGGCGCCGCGCTCGACATGCTTGCTGATCGAGCCGCCGGCGACCATAGAATTCTTCAGCGCCATGCCGCCGAAGGCCAGCACGATCTCGGTGTCAGCCGCGATCTGCTCCCAGGTGACGTTGCGCTTGGTGATATCCTCGTATCCCGCCAGGATCTGCGGCAGCAGCACCGAGGACGCGCCGGAAGAATAGGTGTTGACCGAACGCACATAGCCGCCCAACGCGATGTTGAGGAAGCGATGCACCTGGCTCTGGGCGTGATGAAAGCGGCCCGCGCTCGACCAACCATAGGAGCCGCCGAACACGGCGCCCGGACCGTGCGTGTCGCGGACGCGCGCCAGCTCGTCGCCGAGCAGATCGAGCGCCTTCTCCCAGCTCACGGTAACAAATTCGTCGCGGCCGCGGCGATCGTCCGGGCCGGGACCGCGCTCGAGCCAGCCGCGGCGGATCGCCGGCCGGGCGATGCGGGCCTGATGGCGCAGTGCGCCCGGGAAATTGTCGATGATACCGTTCGGATCGGGATCCCCCGCATAGGCCCTCACCTCGAGTCCGGCCTTGCCTTGGCGCGCGGAAAACACGCCCCAATGCGAAGTATGCGGCTTGAAGCCGTCGGACAGGTCGAGGCCGGGGTCGGGGAAGCCAATCGTGTCGTCCATTAGATCGTCCTTGTTCCGATACGTGGTGGCAGTATAGCGATCCGCATCCCGATGTCATCGAGATCCGGGCTGATGCAAACGCCGGGCTCCCGTGTGTGAAAAGCAAGGCGTCGAGCGGAGCACGAGCGCGGTACGGGGCTCGTGTTGGTCGTGGACATGTGCGATATGCGTCCCTCCCCTCAAGCCACAACGGTCTCATCATGATCAAGCGCGTCTCGCCTTACGAAGGTCTGCTGCACGAAGTGGTCGAGCACAATGGCGTGCTTTACATCGATGGAATCGTTCCCGAGGACACGAGCCTCGATATGTCGGGCCAGGCAAACGACGTCCTCCGGCAACTGGCGCAGCTGCTGAAGACCCTCGGATCCGATCTGGCCAACATCTTGCAGGTGACCATTTACATGACCGACCTGAAGGAGAAGGCCGAGTTCAATGCGGCCTGGAAGGCGCACTTTGCAGAAGCTCATCTGCCGGCGCGCGCCGCAATTGGCGTCGCCGATCTCGGCCCGGGCGTCAAGCTCGAGATGACCGCCATCGCTGCGCGGCAATAGTGGTGCAGGCCGATCCGCTGTGCGGATTCGCGTCGCGGCCTGCGTGGCGGTCGCAAAGCGCCGCTTCCCTCAGGGGATTCTGCGCTCGAAGGATACTGATGTAGATCTCTTGCATTAGAATGGCTGCGGGCGTTGGGACCTGTGTTGTTTGACTGGGATGATCTCAAGTACCTGACGGCGATGGCCTGTCGCGGCCAGCACGCTCGCGCCCGCAGAATTTCATAACGGCTGCAATACGCTCCCTGCATCACATCTCCCAAGGCTCGGAGCGTTCTTTGGCTTCATGGCGCCGGCGGGCCGCTAACGCCGCCGTGGCTAGGACCTCCGGCTCCAGCGTTTCGCCCGAACGGCGTGAAAGCGCGCGTTCGTCTGCGGCTTGATGAACAGGGCCGCGACGCTCGGATGATGCTTGCGGATTTCACTCTCGAGCGAGATCACGCATTGCTCGATATCGTCGGCGCGCTTCTCGTCGGCGAACTCGACGCTGAGGGCGGCGACGATCTCGTCGGGGGATAGTTGTACTGTCAGGAGCCCGTTGGCTTGTAGCACACCCGGCGAGCGCCGCGCGATCTCGAGGATCGATCGCGCAAGCTCAGGGTGCGCCGGCTCGCCGATCAATAGACTCTTGCTCTCGCGGGCGAGCCCGACGGACGTGATCCCCAGGAGAATCCCGATCAGGATCGAGCCGACGCCGTCCCACACCGGCTGCGCCAGCCATACCGCCGCCGCCGTTGCCGCGGCCGCAATGACGATGCCGACCAGCGCCGCACTGTCCTCGAGCAGCACCATGAAGGCGGGCGGGTCCTTGCTGCGGACAAAGGCCTGATAGTAGCCAAACCGCGCCGCGTCCGAGCGGAAACGGCGCAGTGCGACCAGCCACGAGGCGCCCTCGAACAGGAACGACAGCCCGAGCACGATGAAACTGACGATGGGATCCTCGATCGGATCAGGCGCGACGACATGCACGACGCCCTGATAGAGCGAGACGCCCGAACCGAGCGCAAAGATCAGCAGGGCGACGATGAAGCTCCAGAAATACAATTCGCGCCCATAGCCGAGCGGATGGGATTCGTCCGCTGGACGGCTGGCGCGACGATAGCCGTAGAGCAGCAGGACCTCATTGGAGGTATCGACCACGGAGTGCACGGCCTCGCTGGTCATCGCCGAGCTTCCCGTCCATATGGCGGCGCCGATCTTGGTGACCGCGACGAGCAAATTGCCGGCAAGCGCGGCATAGACGGCGGTCTTCGATGATGATGCAGCGGCCATGTTCACCAACGCCAGTCCTCCTCTGCAGTCGTCGGCCCCGCCGGTTACGCAAAGGTCAGCGCTTTCGCCGGCACAGCGGAGGGAACCAGACGCCGTTTACGGCGAGCCGCGAGAGTTGGTGCACTCACGCGCTACGATTTTGCCGTGCCCGGCTCGGCCATCTTCCGATGCTGCTTGGCCAGCATCTCGTTCGGCGTGATGTTGGCGACCGTCGTCTGGATCTTGTTCTTCAACCCGGTGACGATATCGGCCTCACCCCGCAGCATTGCATCGAAGCCGGCCTTGGCTACGTCGTAGGCGCCATCCTTCTGCTCGGTGCCGACCTTGGTGTCCATCATTTCGGCCCGGCGGAAGAATTCGGTGTCGGTGGCGCCAGGCATCAGGCAAGTGACGGTGACGCCGCTATCGCGCAGCTCTTCGCGCAGAGCGAAGGAGAACGAGTCGAGAAAAGCCTTGGAGGCGTTGTACACCGCCTGGAAGCTGCCGGGCGTGAAGCCGGCGACCGAGCCCGTGATGAGAATGCGCCCGGAGTTGCGGCGCAGCATCGCATTGCCGACCCGGTGGATCAGGTCAAGCGTGCCGGTGATGTTGGTGTCGACGACGCGCCTGATGCGCTGGAAATCCTGATCGAGGAAGGCCCGGCCGAGGCCGATGCCGGCATTCGCCAGCAGCGCGTCGACCGGCCGGTCGGCAATCGCGGCGCAGAGCTTATCGATACCTTCAGTGGTGGCGAGATCGGTCTCGACCGGCTCCACGCTACCGCCGAGCCTACGCAGGTCGACGGCCACCCGCTCGATCGCGGGCTCGTCCGCGGCGATGACGAGATTGAAACCTGCCTGGGCGCAGCACCTGGCGAGTTCCAGGCCAATACCGGTTGAGGCGCCGGTGACGACGGCGAGTTGATTGGCGGGCATAGGGCATATCCTTGCGGATTGGGATGATGACGCCCAATCGCCCGACCGGCCACCCTGTTCCAATTTCCGCCCCCGGCTCGTGCAGTGCGAGGAATTTGCGCGTCGCATAGCAACCATCGTTCATTCCTGGACTTAGATGCCACGTGATTGATGGCGGAGGACGGAGATGAAGGCGCTGGTATGGCATGGCAAGGAGGACATCCGGTGCGACAGCGTCACCGACCCGGAGATCCAGGACCCGCGGGACGCCATCATCAAGGTCACGAGTTGCGCCATCTGTGGTTCGGACCTGCACCTCTTCCACAATTTCATCCCAGGCATGCTGCCCGGTGACATCATGGGCCATGAGACCATGGGTGAAGTGGTCGAGGTCGGCTCCGGCGTCGACGGCAAGCTGAAGAAAGGCGACCGCATCGTCGTGCCGTTCACCATCATTTGCGGCGAATGCGACCAGTGCAAGCGCGGCAATTTCTCCGTCTGCGAGACCACCAACCGCAAGCGTCATCTGGCCGAGAAGGTGTTCGGTCATTCCTGCGCCGGCCTGTTCGGCTACACGCATCTGACCGGCGGCTATCCCGGCGGGCAGGCGGAGTATCTGCGTGTGCCCTATGCCGATGCCACGCACATCAAAGTTCCCGCCGGCATCCCCGACGAGCAGCTGTTGTTCCTCAGCGACATCTTCCCGACCGGCTGGCAGGCCGCGGTGCAGTGCGACATCGAGCCGACCGACACTGTCGCGATCTGGGGCTGCGGCCCGGTCGGGCAGATGGCGATCCGCAGCGCCATCCTGCTCGGCGCCAACCAGGTGATTGCGATCGATTGCCTGCCCGAGCGGCTCAGCATGGCGGAAGCCGGCGGCGCCACCACGATCAATTTCGAGACCGAGAGCGTGGTTGAACGGCTGAACGAACTCACCGACGGCAAGGGACCGGAGAAGTGCATCGATTGCGCCGGCATGGAGGCGCATGTGATGGCCTCGCAACCGGACACGCTGCTCGACCGCGCCAAGCAGATGGTGATGCTGGAGAGCGACCGGCCCCACGTGTTGCGCGAGATGATCTATGTCTGCCGTCCCGGCGGCATCATCTCGGTCGCGGGCGTCTATAGCGGCTTCTCTGACAAGATGCCGATGGGCGCATTCATGAACAAGGGGCTGACGATGCGGACCGGCCAGACCCACGTCAACCGCTGGACCGACGACCTGCTCCGCCGCATCGAGGAAGGCGAGATCGATCCGTCCTTCGTCATCACCCATACCGTGCCGCTCAGCCAAGGGCCCGAGATGTACCAGGTGTTTCGCGACAAGCGGGACTCCTGCGTCAAGGTCGTGCTGAAGCCCTGAGGAAGTCCGCCATGTTTCACTTCTCCAACATCGTCCGCACCAAGGGTGATCCGAAAATCCTCGAGGGCGGGCCGAGCCTGAAGCGACCCGAAGACCAGCTCGCCCGCGCGCTCGGCTGGTTCAGTATCGGTCTCGGCGCCGTGGAATTCCTTGCGCCAAGGCGCATCACCGCGACGCTGGGCATGGAAGGCCATGAGACGCTGGTCCGCGCTTTCGGCGTGCGGGAGATCCTTGCCGGGATCATGTCACTGTCCGTGGACAAGAACGCCGGCCTCTGGGCCCGCGTCGGCGGCGACGGCCTCGATGCCGCCGCGCTGCTCTCCGGACTGACATCCGACAATCCCAAAAAAGGCAATATCGCGCTGGCGCTCCTGATGGTCGGGGGCATCGCCATGCTCGACTATCGCGCCGCGCAGGACACCAGGCCGCGGCGGCCGCCGCGCGAAGCGAGGCGCAAGCTCTATCCGAACCGCAGCGGCTTCCCCAAGGGGCTGGAAAACGCCAGAAGCGGCGCGAAGCAGATCGCTGCGCCCCCCATGCCCGAGCGATCCTGAGCTCGCGCGAGAGACACACTGTCAAACTGTCACGAGGTGAATCGAGGCAATGACCGAATCCCGTGACGAACGCGCGTGGTGGCAATCCGCAGTCGTCTATGAAATCGCGCCGATCTCGTTCCAGGATTCCAATGGCGACGGCAAAGGCGACCTCGCCGGCTTGATGTCGCGGCTCGACTACCTGAAATGGCTCGGCGTCGATGCGGTGTGGCTCACGCCGATCTACCGCAGTCCTTTTCGCGACCTCGGCTATGATATCTCCGATTATTGTTCAATCGACCCGAGTTTCGGCACGCTCGACGCGTTCGATCGCCTCCTCAGTGCCCTGCACGCGGAAGGCATCCGGATCATTCTCGACCTCGTCCCCAATCACACCGCCGACGACCACGCCTGGTTCGTCGAGAGCAGCAGTTCGCGCCACAGCGCGAAATCCGATTGGTACATCTGGGCCGATCCGGCCGAGAATGGCGGGCCGCCGAACAATTGGCTCAGTCGTTTCGGCGGCAGCGCCTGGGAATGGTGTGAGGCGCGGCGGCAGTATTATTACCATTCCTTCCTGGTCGAGCAGCCCGACCTGAACTGGCGCAATCCGGACGTGAGAGCAGCGATTGCCGACGTCATGCGCTTCTGGCTCGACCGCGGCGTCGACGGCTTTCGCGTCGATGCCAGCGCCGTGCTGATCAAGGACGATCTCTTGCGCGACAATCCACCGAACCCGAAAGCCAAGGACAAGCCGCCGCCGCAACGCCATACGCCCGTATTTACCGACGACCGGCCGGAGACGATGTCGTGCATCGAATTCATCCGGGAGGTGATCGATGCCTATCCGGACCGGGTGTTGTGCGGCGAAGTTCAGGGCAAGACCGACCGGATCGGGCACTTCTACGGCAACGATCGACCTCGCCTGCACCTGCCGCTGAATTTTGCGCTGCTGGACTCGCAATGGGACGCGCTGTCGCTCCAGGCGACCATCGACGCCTATCTCAACGCCATCCCCAAGGGCGCTTGGCCGGTGTGGGTGATCGGCGGGCATGACAAGCAGCGGATCGCCAGCAAGATCGGTGCGGCGCAGATGCGCGTGCTCGCGATGCTCTTGATGACCCTGCGTGGAACGCCATTCTTCTTCATGGGCGACGAGATCGGCCGCAAGCGCGTTCCCATTCCGGCCGATTGCGTTCACGATCCCTTTGAGAAGCTCGTGCCGGGCTATGGACTTTGCCGCGACCCCGAGCGCGCGCCGATGCGCTGGGATGACGGCGAGAGCGGCGGATTCACCACCGGCAGCCCGTGGCTGCCGCTGGGGCCTGGCGATGCGCCAAACGTGGCGCAACAGAGACGGGACGAGCGCTCCATCCTGGCGCTGTTTCGCGCGCTGATCGCGCTACGGCGCGAGCATGCCTGTCTGCGCGAAGGCAGCCAGGCGCCGCTGCGCTCGCAAAACGACGTGCTCGCCTTCAAACGCCTGGCGGGCCCAAGCGAAGTGCTGGTCGCGCTCAACATGGCCGCCGAGCCGCGAAGATGGCACTGGCAGGGCCGCGGGCGCCTGCTGATGTCGACCGACCTGGACCGGCCGCGCGAACCATTGCCGGATGCATCGATCCTGCTTCGGGGCAATGAAGGCGTGATCATCGAACTCGCGCGGCGATGATCGGAGGAACCATCGGCGCGCCGAGGAGTCTGATCAACGCCTCCGGCATCTTCCCCCATGCTGCCGGACGCATTTTGGACGAAACCGCTAGCCCCGGCGCTCATTCCCCCCTTTGGGGGCCGGGGCGGCGGCGTGAGCTTGGAGGCTGCAATGGGCAAGGTGGAGGGTCTTAAGCAGCGGATCGCCGGCAAGGCGAAACAGGCTGTCGGCGAGATCGTCGGGGATCAGGAGCTCCATGAGGACGGCAAGGCCGAGGCGGAGCGCGGCCGCGACGAACAGGACAAACCGAGCGAGCTCAATCCGCTGAAGAAGCTCCATCAGCTGACGTGAACGCGCCATCTGAGCCGGCGCTTTCCGTCAGCAGGAGGCGACGTCGCTCGCGCTGGACCGCGGCCATCGCGCTCGGCCTCATCAGCAGCACCTTCTCGACCATCGTCAGCCAGCTCTTCGCCGCGCGGATCGGCCGCGATGCAGCGGTCGACTGGATGATTGTCGCCACCATTCCGGCGCGCGACTGGGCGATCAGCGCCGATCCCTCATGGAGTGCGGTCGCCACCGGCATCGCGTTCCATCAATGGGCGGACTTTTCCTGGGCGGTCGTCTTCTTCGGCGTGCTGGGACGCTGGACGGCGGACTTGCGGCCGCTGACGATCCTGCTGCTCGCGCTGCCCTGGGCGGTGTTTTCCTCGGGCATGGAATGGTTCGTGCTGGTACCGCTTTTTCCGTTCTGGCAACCCCTGTTCACACTGCAGCAGCCCTACTGGATCGGGCTTCTCGTGCACGGCTCGTCGGCCGTGATGTATCCCCTGTTCGCGCGGCTGCGCTGGACCCACGGCAATACGCCCGCCCGCGATCTGCGCTTCACCAATGCCTGGATCACCGGCGCCCTGATCGTGATCGCCCTGCTCGGGACGATCGCTTTTTTCGGCCGCCATGGCTACGAGCTGCCGTGGATGGGACGCGACAGGGATGTCGACCAGGCCTATATCCGGCACATGACCACACACCACGCGCAAGGCATCGAGCTTGCGCGGATCGCAGCCGAGCGCGCGCAAGACCCGCATTTGCAGAAGCTCGCCATGCTGATGATCGCAAGCCAGGCCGGCGAGAAAACAATCTTCGAGAACTGGTGGCTGAGCTGGTTCGACACGGAGATGCCGGACTGCACCGCGCAGGAGCGCTCCGCCATGCCGGGCTTTCTGACGCCGGCCGAGATGCGTCAGGTCAGGATCGCCGCGCCGGAGGCGTTCGCCCGCCTGTTTGTCGAGATGATGACGTTGCATCATCGGGGTGCGGTGAAGATGGCGGACCAGATGTGGCACAGCCGTGGCGATCCGCGCCTGCGCATCATGGCTCATGCCCTCCGCCATGAGCAGCAAGGTGAGATCGCGCTGATGCAAGGCGTGAGCGGCGTCGCCGCGGTGGCGACGGCCTTTCGCAACATGTTCGGCGACAACGTCAATTGAGCGCGAGCAAGCTTGGCTCGCATCGATGCGGCAGGCCAGGAAGTCTCTTTGCGGCAAGACCGTCTTCAAGACTCATCAGACGCACTCGTGGGAGTGCGCTGCTCGATCCAGAAAAAGCCGAGTCGCTCGCCCCGGCTTCACGCCACCTTCAGCGCGGCCCCGCTGTCAGCGTCGAGAAATCCCGTAAGCCTGCCCCTGATCAGTCGCTCGGCATCCGCCATGATGCGGTCGACCAGCTCCTTCACGGTTGGAATGTCGCGGATGAGCCCCACGACCATGCCGCAGCTCCAGGCGCCCGCGTCCATATCGCCCTCGATCATCACCTTGGGATAGACGCCCGCCACCTGATCATGGATGTCGTCGATCTTGAGGCTCTTGCCTTTCTCCCGCTCGACCCCGAGCAGCTGCTCGACGCCCTTGTTGTTCAGGACCCGCTCGGTGTTGCGGAGCGCCCGCATGACCAGCCTTGTATCGAGCTCCGACGCCCGGACCAAGGCATTCTTGACGTTCTCGTGCACCGGCGCCTCCTTGGTGGCGATGAAGCGCGTGCCCATGTTCATGCCGGCGGCGCCCATTGCCAGCGCCGCAACCAGGCTGCGCGCGTCCGCCATACCGCCGGAGGCAACAAACGGGATGTTCAGTTCCTCGGCCGCACGCGGCAACAGGATCATGTTGGGCATGTCGTCTTCGCCCGGATGGCCGCCGCATTCGAAGCCATCGACGCTGACGGCGTCGCAGCCGATCTGCTCGGCCTTCAACGAATGCCGGACCGAGGTGCATTTATGGATCACCTTGATGTCGCCCGCGTTCAAGGCCGGCATGTACTGTTCGGGGCTGCGTCCGGCGGTTTCGACGATCTTGACGCCGCCTTCCCTGATCGCAGCGATGTATTCCGGATAGGGCGGCGCGCTGAAGGTGGGCAGGAAAGTCAGGTTCACCCCGAATGGCTTATCCGTCATGTCGCGGCAGCGCGCGATCTCCTTGGCCAGCAGTTCCGGCGTTCGCTGCGTCAGACCGGTGATGATTCCGAGCCCGCCGGCATTCGACACCGCAGCGGCGAGCTCGGCGAAGCCGACATAGTGCATCCCACCCTGGATGATCGGATGTTCGATGCCGAACAGTTCAGTGATCGCTGTCTTCACGAATGACCTCCCCGCGTTTCCGCTCAGTGAATGATTTCGAACAGTCCCGCCGCGCCCATGCCGCCGCCGATGCACATGGTCACCACGCCGTACTTCGCCTTGCGCCGCCGGCCCTCGAGAAGGAGGTGGCCGGTAAGCCGCGCTCCGGTCATGCCGTAGGGATGACCGATCGCGATCGATCCGCCGTTGACGTTGAGCTTGTCCGGGTCGATGCCGAGCTTGTCGCGGCAATAAATCACCTGCACCGCGTAGGCCTCGTTCAGCTCCCAAAGATCGATGTCGTCGATCTTGAGGTCATGCCGCTTGAGCAAGCGCGGGATCGCGACGACAGGGCCGACGCCCATCTCGTCGGGTTCGACGCCAGCGGCGACGAAGCCGCGGAAGATGCCGAGCGGCTTGAGGCCCTTCCTGGCCGCGATCCTGTCGCTCATGATAACGCAGGCCGAAGCACCGTCCGAAAGCTGGCTGGCGTTGCCCGCGCTGATCGTCTTGCCTTCGAACACCGGCTTGATCCTGGACAGGCCCTCGGCCGTGGTCTCGGGGCGTGGGCCTTCGTCCTTTGTCAGCGTCACCTCCTCGTAGGTGACCTCCTTGGTGTCCTTGTCGACAAGCGCCATCCTGGTCGTGAATGGCACGATCTCGTCGTTGAAGCGGCCGGCCTGCAAAGCAGCGCCGACGCGCCGTTGGCATTCGAGACTGTATTCATCCTGCTTGTCGCGGCCGATCTTGTAGCGCTCGGCGACGATCTCGGCGGTCTCGAGCATCGACATGTACATTTCGGGTTTCATCGCCATCAGCTCATCGTCGACGGCGTGGAACTTGTTCATGTGCTCGTTCTGCACGAGACTGATCGACTCGATGCCGCCGCCGATCGCGACTTCGACGCCATCGAGCATGACCGACCGCGCTGCAACTGCGATGGCCTGCAGCCCCGACGCACATTGGCGGTCGATGGTGGTGCCGGCGACGGTGACCGGCAGGCCAGCGCGGATCGCGCCCTTCCGGGCGACGTTCATCACCATGGTGCCTTGCTGCATCGCGCAGCCCATCACCACGTCCTCGACTTCGCCGGGCGCAATGCCGGCGCGCTTCACTGCTTCGGCCATCACATGCCCGGCCATGGTGGGGCCGTCCGTGTTGTTGAGCGCGCCGCGATAGGCTTTGCCGACGGCGGTCCGAGCCGTGGAAACGATGACTGCTTCAGTCGTCATGCTGGCCTCTCTGTTTACGCGGCTGTGTCCAGCTGCGCGTAGCGCAGCACGTGGAACGCGGGATCGCCGAACTGGATGTTGATGGAGGAGATTCGCTTGAAATAATGTCCGACGTTGAGCTCGTCGGTCATTCCCATGCCGCCATGAAGCTGTACCGCCTGCTCGGCGACGTACTTGCCGGCATAGCCGATCTTCGACTTGGCGCCCGAGGCGAGCCGCGAGAGTCCCACATCGCCCGCGGCGAGGCTGAGGTTGAGATGTTGCATCAGGGAGAGCGCCTCCTGATGCGCGATGAACATGTCGACCATGCGATGCTGCAGCACCTGGAAGGAGCCGATGGTGGCGCCGAACTGCTTGCGGGTCTTGGAATATTCCAGTGTGGCGGAATTCAGTTCGCCAATCGCACCGACGCCTTCCGCGCAGAGCGCGCCGATCGCGCGATCGCGGCAGGCCTCCAGCGCGGCAACGCCCTCGCCTTCCGGTCCGAGCAATTGCGCACGAGCCTCGCGCAGGCTGATCTCGGCGGCGCGGCGACCGTCGATGGTCTTGAAGCTCTGAAGATCGACGCCGGCGGCGCGGCGATCGACCACCAACAGGCTGACGCCGCCACGGTCACGGTCATCGCCGGAGGTCCGGGCCGAGACGATCAGATCGTCGGCCCACGGCGCGGCGATCACCATGGTCTTCGCGCCGCTCAGGATGTAGTCATTGCCCTCGCGCCGCGCTCTCGTCGTGACATTGCCAAGATCGAAGCGCGATTCCTTCTCCGTCCAGGCCAGAGCCCAGGCCTTTGTGCCGTCGATAATGCCGGGGATGAAGGCTTGCTTCTGCTCCGGCGTGCCAATCTGCTCGATCAGGCCGCCGGCCAGCACCACCGTTTCGACGAAAGGCTCGATGACGAGGTGCCGGCCGAACTCATGCATGATGATCATGGTCGACAAAGGACCACCGCCGAGACCGCCGACCTCCTCGGAGAACGGCGCCGCCAGCAACCCGAGCTCCGCGAAGGCCTCCCAATGCTTCCGGCTGAAGCCTTGCTCGCTCGCCACGATCTTGCGGCGCGTGTCGAAATCGTATTGATCGCGCAGCAAACGCTGGACGCTGGATCGCAGCATGTCCTGCTCTTCCGTGAACTGGATGTCCATCCGATCCTCCCGATGCGCCGCGTCTAAAGACCGAGCACTGCTTTGGCGATGATGTTTCGCTGGATCTCGTTCGATCCGCCGTAGATGCTGAGCTTGCGCGCGTTCAGATATTTCTCCGACGCGGTATGAGCGTACTCCGGGCCCGGCATGAAGTGGTTGGCGCTGACCGGATGCTCGCGGATCGCAAGGCCGTAATTGCCAATCGCGCGATGAGTGAGTTCGGTGATGCTCTGGAATATCTCGGTGCCGCGGATCTTGAACAGCGACGCCGCCGGCCCCGGGTCGATGCCCCGCGCCATCTGGCCGACGACGCGCAGTTCGGTCGCCTCCAGAGCCAGGACATCGAGCTCGATGCGGGCGATGTCCCGCAGAAACTCGAGATGTGCCGGATCGTGCGCTGGTATCTCGGCCTTCACGATCTGCTTCAGCTTCCCGATGTAGCGGGTCGACCGGCCGATGCCCGCCATGCTGGTCCGCTCATTGCCGAGCAGGAACTTGGCGTAAGTCCAGCCTTTGTTCTCCTCGCCGACCAGGTTCTCCACCGGCACGCGGACGTTCTCGAGGAAGACGTCGTTGACCTCGTGGCTGCCGTCGATCGTGATGATCGGCCGCACGGTGACGCCGGGCGACTTCATGTCGATCAGCAGGAAGGAGATGCCGGATTGCGGCTTCGCGTTCGGGTCGGTCCGCACCAGGCAGAAAATCCAGTCGGCGTGCTGCGCCAGCGTGGTCCAGGTCTTGTGGCCGTTGACGATGTAGTGATCGCCGTCGCGCACCGCCTTGGTCCTGACGGTTGCAAGGTCCGAGCCGGAGCCCGGCTCCGAATAGCCCTGGCACCACCAATCGTCGCCGGAGAGAATCCGCGGCAGGAAGCGCTTCTTCTGCGCCTCGTTGCCGAACGTGTAGATCACCGGCCCGACCATGGTCACGCTGAACGCGAGCGGCGGCAGCGTTCCGGCCCGGGAGGTCTCCTGCTCGAAGATGAAGCGTTGCCTGATCGACCAGCCCGGACCGCCATACTCCTTGGGCCATAACGGCGCGATCCAGCCCTTATTGTAGAGAATGCGATGCCAGAGCAGCGACTGCTCCTTGGTCAAATCGGTCTCAGGATTCGGAACGCGCATTTCCGCCGGATAATTCTCTGCGATGAAGGCGCGCACCTCATCGCGAAAGGCAGCATCCTCGCTGGAAAGGTTGAGCTCCATCGCAGCTGTCTCCGCTACCACTTCTCACCGAAGGGGCGGATCTCCAGCTCGAAGGTCCAGGCGCTGCGCGGCTGCTGATACAGCAGCCAATAGGATTCCGCGACCGACGACGGCGGCATCAAGAGATCGGGATTGTCGAGGGCGTCCGGACCGAGCGCCTCGACCCGCCGCTGCCGCACCCATTCGGTGTCGACCCCGGAGTCGATGATGAGATGCGCAACGTGAATGTTCTTCGGCCCCAGTTCGCGCGCCGCGGCCTGGGCAACGGCCCGCAGACCGAACTTGGCACTGGCGAAGGCGGCATAGCCGATGCCGCCGCGCAGGCTCGCCGTGGCACCGGTAAAGAAGATGTTGCCCTTGCCGCGAGGCAGCATCAGCCGCGCGGCTTCGCGGCCGGCGAGAAAGCCGGAATAGCAGGCCATCTCCCAGACCTTGCGGAAGACGCGCTCGGTCGTTTCCAGGATGGGGAACTTGACGTTGGCCCCGATGTTGAAAATGCAGACCTCGAGCGGCGCATGCTTGTCGGCGTCTCCCAGGAAGGAAATGATCTCCTCCTCCTTGCGCGCGTCGAGCGAACGCGCGTGGATTTCGCCGCCCGCCGCCTCTATCTCCTTGACGAGCGGATCAAGCTTGGCGCCGTTGCGGCGCCCGGCAAACACTGTGAAGCCCTCCGAGGCAAACTTCTTTGCGATCTCGCTGCCGATATAGTCGCCGGCACCAATCACGGCCACGGTTGCGTTTCTCTTCTGCAAGGGTCGTCTCCCGGATTAGGTTAGATCTGTTGAAGCTGCTCTGCCGGTGCCGGAGCATCCAGCATGATGCGCTGTCCGCGCACCGTGATCACCCGGTCGCCGGCGATATCGACCGCGCCTAAAAAACCGCGCCACTGCCAACCTCCCGAACCATGGGCCCGGTTCTTTTCGAGACCTATTCGAATTGGAGTTAACGTTCTTTTTTAGAACTCGTCAATTGCTAAATTGCCGTCTGGCGATTTCGCGCCGGAACGGCAGAGTAGCTGTCGCTTTGCGTTGGACTGACAGAACGTCGTTTACAACGTTACTGCGAACGGCTACTTGTAAGTATCAAATAAGAACTTATAGGGAGAAGCGATCATGATTGAGGGTCCCGGCGTGGCGATCCTGGTGGGCGCGGGCGATGCGATCGGTGCCGCCGTCGCCCGGCGCTTTGCCAAAGGCGGCTACACAGTCTGCATCTGTCGGCGTGACGCAACCAAATCCCAAGGGCTCGTGGACGAACTGACGGCTGACGGCCATCGCATCCATGCCTTCAGCGTCGATGCGCGGCAGGAAACCGAGGTCCAGAAGCTCTTTTCCGACATCGAAGAGAAGATCGGAGCCATCGAGGTCTGCCTTTTCAATGCCGGATCGAACGTCAACAAGCCTCTCGTGGAGACCTCCGAAAAGCTGTTTTTCAAGGCCTGGGAGCTGGCCTGCTACGCCGGATTTCTCGTCGGGCGCGAGGCCGCGCGCGTCATGCTGCCGCGCGGGCGCGGCACCATTTTCTTTACCGGTGCGACGGCCAGCATTCGCGGCGGCCAGGGGTTTGCCGCGTTTTCGTCCGCGAAGTTCGGACTTCGCGCGGTGGCCCAGGCCATGGCGCGCGAGCTTGGGCCGAAGAACATCCACGTCGTCCATCTCATCATCGACGCCGGCGTCGACAGCGAAGCCATCCACCAGCGCATGAAAGCGGCGAAGGGGATCGAGGCGAGCGAGATCCCGCCGGACAGCCTGACAAAGACCTCCTCTATCGCAGAAGCCTATTGGTTCACGCACCAGCAGAGCCGCGACGGCTGGACCCATGAACTCGATCTTCGCCCGTCGGTGGAGAAGTGGTGATGAGTACGATACCCGACCTCACCCTGTGGGGTGCCGGAACAAGCCGCACCATTCGTGCACATTGGGCAATGCACGAACTTGGCTTGTCCTACAAGGTCAAGCCGATCGGACCACGGACAGGCGAAACCAAGACCGCTGAATACACCCGGCTCAATCCCCGCCAGAAGATTCCGCTGTTGCAGGATGGTGACTTCTGCATCGGTGAAAGCGCCGCGATCGTCGCGTACCTGTCGCGCATGTATTCCACGCCGGAGGGCTCGCTGATTCCGGAAGCCACCCGCGACTATGCCGCGTGGCTCGAATGGTGCTTCTTTGTCGTGGCCGAGCTCGATTCGACGAGCCTCTATGTCATGCGCCGCCACCGGGCGGATGCGCTCGGACACATCTATGGCGTCGCCCCCGAGGTCGTCGCCCAAGCCGGCCAATATTTCCGACAACAATTGCGGCATGTGGAGGTCGCGCTGATGGACGGGCGCCAGTTCCTGATGGGGGACCAGTTCACCAGCGCCGACCTCCTGCTCGCGACGTGCCTCGATTGGGCCATCGCTTATGGGGTCGACATTTGCGACAATGCGCACCCATACCTTGAGCGCATTCACGGGCGGGACGCGTATTGCAGAGCCCAGGCGGCGAATGTTCCCGTGGCGCCAATTACGCCGGTATCGGCAACCGTTTGAGAGCAATCCCCGGTGCGCGCTTCCGTCTATACGGCCGCGCGCACGCTGCGCTCGGCGATCATCTTGTCGATGGCACGGTCGTCGTAGCCCAGATCGCGCAGTACCTCGCGCGAATGCTCGCCGACCCGGGGGGCCGGCCCGCCGATCGCGGCCTGGTTGACCTCGAAGCGGGCTGCCGGCCTCGGCTGGCGCACCCGGCCGACCTTCGGCTGATCGAATTCGGCGATGATGCCGCGGGCGAGGACCTGTTCGTTGTGGATGATCTCGGCCCGACGCAGGATCGGCGCGCAAGGCACATCCGCTGCGTCGAGGCGTTCCAGCCATTCGGCTGTCGTATTTTGGCTGATGTATTCCGCCATCTTGTTGATCCGCGCGGTGGCATTGACCGAGCGCGCCGCTGGCGTCGCAAAGCGGGGATCCGTGGCGAGCTCGGGGTCGCCGGAGGCACGGCAAAAGCCCTGCCATTCGGAATCGGAGATGGTGCCGGCGGTGATGTAGCCGTCGCTGGTCTTGAACACCAGGTCCGGCCGATCATTCGGATCGGCGGCGATTGCCTCGGCGCCGAGCACGGTGTACTGCATCATGCCTTCCGGCCAGAGATAGGAGATCATCGCATCAAGCATCGCCACTTGGATGTGGTCGCCCTGCCCCGTCTTCTCACGGGCATAGAGCGCAGCCGCCACGGCTTGCGCGGTGAACACCGCGGTGGTCTTGTCGCAGACGATGGTGCGGATCATCTGCGGGCGGTTCGTGACGGGCTGCGACTGGATGTCGGCGAAGCCGGACAAGCCCTGAATGATGGGATCATAGACCCGTTTCTTCACGTAGGGGCCGCTATCACCGACGCCGCTGATCGACACGTAGATCAGGCGCGGATGGCGCTGGCGCAATTCCTCGACCCCCAGACCAAGGCGTTCCATGGTACCTGGTCGGAAATTCTGCACCAGGATATCGGACTGCGCGATCAGCTTGGCGAGCACCTCGCGCCCGGACGCGCTCTTGACGTCGATCGACAGCGAACGCTTGCCGCGGTTTGACGAGATGAACAGTGC
Organism: Bradyrhizobium sp. 147; assembly: GCF_023073935.1. NCBI lineage: Bacteria > Pseudomonadati > Pseudomonadota > Alphaproteobacteria > Hyphomicrobiales > Nitrobacteraceae > Bradyrhizobium > Bradyrhizobium sp. 147. The sequence goes on from NZ_JADPKL010000140.1 coordinate 162,483, forward strand.
GGAGAACTCGCCCTCCTTGTCGATGGTGGCACGGCTGCGGCGGGTGATGTCGCCGCCGATTGGCTCGATCTTCAGCACGTCGGCGCCCTGGTCCGCCAGAAACATGGTCGCGAACGGACCCGACACCACGCCGGTCAAATCGAGCACTCGAACGCCGTGAAGTGGGCCGGGCATGGGCATTCTCCCTGAATTTGCGTTTGCTTTGGGTCCGAGTGGCTTTCGCCACTCAACCTGGACAGTCGGCCCGTCAGGCCGTCTTGGAAACAGGTTGTCTGGTCTGCTCAAGGATCGACTCCTCGACATCGCGGATCTGGTCCTTGCCGAAGAACATCTCCTTGCCAACGAAGAATGTCGGTGAACCAAATGCACCGCGGCTGACGGCGTCATTGGTCAGATCGATCAGCCTCTTCTTGACGTCATCCTGCTGCGCGCGCGCAATCAGCCGGTCGATGTCGATCCCCGAGGACACGAACGCGCTCCGGAAGATTTCCGGATCATCCATCTTCTTGGGCTCTTCCCACATATGACGATAGGCGGCACGGAAGTAGGGCTCGAACATACCCTCGAGCTGGGCGGCGACGGCGCCACGCATCAGCATCAGCGTGTTGACCGGGAAGAATGGATTCTGACGAAACTTCGTGATGTTGTGGCGGCGGATGAACCGCTGGGTCTCCAACGCCTGGTATTCCGGCTTGTTTTTGATCCCGCGAAGCGAGTCGAACGGCGACATGTTGCCCGTCGCCTTGTAGATGCCGCCGAGCAGAACCGGGACATACGCGAACTTCACGCCGGTGCGCTGCTCGATGCCGGGAATGGCAACTTCCGCCAAATAGGCGTTCGGGCTGCCGAAATCGAACTGGAATTCAACCTTCAGGGTCATCTGGGCCTTCTCCCGGGAGCGAATGGCGGTCACCGGCGATCCGCTCGCCAGCTCGAGGTTCGGCCAAGCATATAGTTCTGAAATAGAACTGTCAAACATACCTGCAATCTGCTGGTTTCGCCTATTAAGGAGGGGTATTGTTTGGAATTCAGTACCTATCTAGAATGCGAGGGCCGGCGGCCGGCCTCCGTGACGATTCGAGACGGCCCATGCCGGGACGATTGGAGTGGCTGAATGAAGTGGAAAGAGCTCGAGGAAGAGCCCTGTTCGATGGCCCGAACCATCGGCGTGATCGGCGATCGCTGGACTCTTCTGATCCTGCGCGAATGCTTCCTGCGCACGCGCCGCTTCGAGGGATTTCAATCGGCGCTCGGGATCACGCGGCACTTGCTCGCCGAACGCCTGAAGAAGCTGGTTCGGCAGGGCATCCTGCGCCGCATTCCCTACCAGGACTCCCCCAAGCGCCACGAATATATCCTGACCCAGAAGGGCCTCGACCTCTATCCGATCATGATGGCGATCGTGCATTGGGGCGATACCCACATGGTCGACGAGCGCGGCCGGCCCTTGCTGCACCAGCACCGCAAGTGCGGAAAGGACTTTGATCCGGTCATGGTGTGCTCTGAATGCGGCGAGCCGCTCTCGGCCAAGGAGGTCCATACTCACCCTGGGCCGGGTGCGCGCAGCACTCCGGCGACGGCGGTGCCGGAGGTCCGAAAGACAAAGGCGCGCTCGCGCGCCGCTTGAGGCCTGCGCATCGAGGCCTCGTGCCAGAGATGCCAATACGAGGAGGAAAGCGGCGTCGGCGCCGATTGAACCTGCTGCCACACACTATGTCCTGATCTGGCGGCCCGCCGACGGCGGGCGTCTCGTTGAATGTCGCAGCGAAGCCGTCTTCCAAATGCGATTGCCCTGCCCTACACCCGCGCCACATCCCGGCATGGTTCGTTCATATAGAGACGTTCAACCTGCTCGGCGCGAGCTTTGAGCACCGCGCGCTGGTTGACATAGGCCTTGTCGGTGATTTCTCCTGCTGCCATTGACGGCGGATCCTTCAGCAGGGAGAAGGCGCAGACTCGTTCGCTGCTTCCGACCGCCTCGTTGTATTCCTGAAAGCGGTCCTTCAGAAACTGAACCACGACAGGATCGCAGGTCAAATCAACGGCTGCAGTCTTGGATATCCGGCCTGCCTCGGTCGGGTTCAGCCAGCACAGCAGCGCGCACGTCTCGCGATTTTCGCCGGCAACAACGATGTCCAGCAAGACGCCACGTGTGGCGGCCAGGATTGCCGCACGCATGTTTCCGATTGAGACCCAGGTGCCATTCGCAAGCTTGAAGTTCTCGGAAATTCTCCCGGTAAAGCGAAGGCCCCGCTCCGGCCTCTGCGGATCCAGAAACGAGACGGTATCGCCAATGCGATAAAATCCTTCCTCGTCGAAGGCCTTTGCCGTCAGATCGGGCCGTTCGAGATAGCCGGGCGTAACGTTGGGGCCCTTGACCCTGGCCTCGTAGGTATCGGAGACCGGAATGAGCTTGAGCTGCAGCCCCGGCGCGGGAAGACCGATCTCTCCGGGCTGATCCGTTGCCCAATGTGTCGAACTGATCGTCGGCGCGGTTTCGGTTGTGCCGTAACCCGACATGACCGGAATTCGCCGGCCGGTGGCGGCAAATGTCAGGCGATAGAGTTTCTCGAGAGTGTCCTGAGAAATTGCGGCGCCGGCATAGCTCAATCGGTCCATCCGCTTGAACACGCTGGCGCCAAGGTCGAGGTCGTTCTCGATTGCATCACACAGGAGGTTATACCCGGCAGGCACGTTGAACATGGCGGTTGGCGAGATCTCCCTGAGATTGGCGACCGTCTTGTGAAAGAGATGCGGCAGCGGCCGGCCATCATCGATATAGAGCGTCCCGCCATTTCTGAGGATGCCGTGAAGGATGACATTGCTACCCATCGTATGGTGCCAGGGCAGCCACTCCACCTGGACCGGCGCATCGGGCGGAGACACCAGCAGACTCCCCATTTGCAGGGAGCTTGCCATCATGCGGTGGGTGTTGAGCACGCCCTTGGGGAAGCCGGTCGAACCGGACGTGAAGAGAATTTTCGCGACGGCGTCACAAGGCACCTCGCGCGATGCGCGTTCGAATCCTTCGCGCCCGGTTCGCGCCGCCAGAGCCTGAAAAGGCACTGTGTCCGGCGCACCATCGACGCTGATCCAGGTCGCGGCTGCCAATTCGGGAATGGCGCGGCCGGCGGAAAAGTCGCGTCCGCTTTGAACGAACACGAAGCTCGGACGCAGCACTTCCGCGATGTCCTTGAGACGTGCGAGGCCCCCCGGCATCAAGGTGTAGTTCGGCGAGATCGGCGCCAGGATGACCCCGATCGACATCGCCGCAAACGAGATCACCGCGTTCTCGATGGAGTTTCCGGAAAGCACCGCCAGCTTGTCGGCCGGCCTTGCGCCCATATCGATCAGGCCTTGGCCGACCGCCTGAACCTGCGACCATGCCTCACCATAGGTGATCTCGTCCCATCCTCCCTTCGTATTGCGTTGCGCAAGGAAAACCCGATCCGGAACGGCATTGGCCCAGCGCGGCAGAAAATCGGTGATGCGCCAGTCGCACGGCGTCCATTCAAGAGGCGAGCTCAAGATGAGCGTGCCGTCGGGGCGACGCTCGATCGAAACCTCGCGCGGGGCAAACGTCAGTGCCGTCCTCGACATCGAAAATGATCTCCCGAATTGCTGAAAGGCGACCACATGCCGTGCATTCCCGTAACGCCCAGCGGCGGCCTACCGGCGCATTGCAAGCTTGGGACGCAGCTCATGCGGCATCCGTCACTCTGGCTGGGGCGAGTTCATTCGGACCTGGCGTCGAGCACCTCGCCGAAGGCTTCCCAGGTTGATCCGGTCCATCGTTGCAAGCGCATCTGCGTCCAGATCATGTTCTCGGATTCGCTGGTGTTCACCTTGATCCCGGGCAGCGCGGTTGGGACGATGAAATCCTTGAGGTTCTTGGCCTGCGCCAGAATGTTCTTGCGGGATAGATCATTGCCGCATTGCTTCAGGATCTGCTCGAGCAGGATGCCTTGCTGATAGCCGGTCAGATAGCTGCCGTTGGTGATATCGACGCCGGCCAGGTACTTGTCGAGAAACGCCCGATAGGTCTGCATGGCGGGATCGTCTTTCCATGTCGGATCCACGACGTCCTTGTTGATCGTCCCGACGATCACGCCGACTGATTTGTCGAGGCCAGCCGGCACGAGCGTGCCCCCGACCGAACCGGACGGAAAGTTGATGATCACCGTCGCCTTCCAGCCGATCACAGAAGCCTGCCGGATCGCCTGCGCGGCGAATTTCGGCGTTCCCGCGATCATCAGGGCGTCGGCACCGGAGCTTTTCAGGTTTGTGATCTGCGAGTCGACGGTCGGCTCGGTGATCTCATAGGACGCGCTGACGACCTTTCGATCGTAGTCCTTGCCGAGAAAGGTCTTGAAGGCATTGACGTAATCTTTGCCGAGATCGTCGTTCTGATAGAGGATCGCATATTTGGCGTTCGGCAGCGTCCTGGTCAGATATTTCGCGTAGATTTTTCCTTCGGTGTCGTAGCTGACAAGACCTGTCGTGGTCAGCGGGTAGCTGGCGACGTCCGTGAACTTGGACGAGCCGCTGATGATCGCGATGCTCGGCACGCCTTTCGCTCTCAGGTATTTTGCCGTGGCCGAAAGGCCGGGCGTGCCGAGCTGGCCGAACATGAACGCCACCTCATCGCTCTCGACGAGCTTGCGGACGTGCTCTACCGCTTTCGGAGGGCTGTAGGCGTCGTCATAAGCGATGTAGTTGATCTTGCGGCCGTTGATGCCGCCGCGGTCATTCACCGATTGAATGTAGGCGATAAGACCCTTGCCGACGAGACCGATCGATGACGCCGGTCCGCTGAACGGAAACACCCCGCCGATCTTGATCTCGGTCGCAGTAACGCCGACCTCGTCGGCCGCAAACGCCGGACCATTCAAAAGCAAAGCCAGGGCCGCAACGGCCTTCCATTTCGTCAACATTGTTCGTCCTCCCAAACCCGCACCTTCCTGGTACGTGGTCCTGTCTATTTGCGCGGCTGCACGCCCGGCCTCACGCGTAGGGCTGAGCTGGTCCGGCGCGGCAATCCGTAGATGGGCGGCCGTTACGATCGGGCCATCTTGTCGGCCCATCCTACAGTTCTATTTCAGAACTGGTCAAGCGATTAGATGACGGCACGCGGAAAGTCCCGTGACGCGCCCGGGAGGTGCCGAACTCGACCTGCGGATACCCGTTCAAATGCCACCATTGCACAGATAGCGACAGCTCTGATCACCGGGGAGCAAGCCTCGGCGCAGAGCCGGTGAAGAATAGTAAATTCCAATACTGAACTCTCTTGCCGATACTTTGCCCAAGACTTAGGAACCACGACAGCACGCTCGCATTTCCCGCATGTCTGACGGAGCACTCAAATGGGCAATAGCGGCCTCGGCGTGCTTTTGACATTTGCGCCGCAACGAGCGCGCAACGGGAGCGAAGCCGCGCAGCGCCGCACGATCCACAAGAGCTGATGGCAAGGTGATTGAACCGCAAAGTCGAGGATGATCAATGCTTGAAGACCTTCGCGCGATTGCCCAGCCAGGGGCGATGATAGCCGTCCTGATCGTCCTGCTGCTGATGGCCGTGGGCGACGCGGCAATCTTCATCGCGACCAGAGGATGGCCGTTCTGAGACGCTGTGATCCAGCCATTTCGCGGAGATAGGAACCTTCATACGAGTGACCGGTTCGCCCTCCAACAGGGGAGCGCGGCGAACATCGATGCCTGTCCGGATGCGAACGGCTCTGGTGCTATTTGCGACGTTGCCGCTGGCCGCTTGCGCCGGCCGGCAGTCCGTGCTCGACCCGCAGGGACTTCAGTCCAGCCAGATCCTTCATACCATCTTCATCTTCCTGACCGTTGCGGCCGCCGTCTGGATCGCCGTCGTGGTCGTGCTTGGCGTCAGCATGCTGCGCCGAAAGCGCCCGGCCGACCAACCACTCGCGCTGCACCAGGGGTTTGAGCGGACGTCCGGTCGCGTCGTCTTTGTCCTGGGGCTCGCAACCCTCGTCATCGTGCTCGGACTCTCCATTGTGAGTTATGCCGGTCAGCGCACGATCTTTGCCAAGGACGAGAACGCCCTTACGCTCAAGATCATTGGCCACCAATGGTGGTGGGAAGTCCGCTATGAAGCTGACAGTCCGCATCGGAGCTTCGTGACCGCGAACGAGATCCGCATCCCGACCGGCCAACCGGTGAAGGTCGAGCTGGAATCCGCCGATGTGATCCACAGCTTCTGGGTGCCGAGCCTGACCGGGAAAATGGACCTCATCACCGGGCAAAAGAACGAGCTGCAATTCACGGCGAAGAATGCCGGCGTCTATCGCGGGCAATGCGCCGAATTCTGCGGCCTTCAGCATGCGCATATGGCCTTCGCCGTGCTCGCGCTGCCGCCGGATGAATTCGGCCGCTGGCGCGACCATGAGAACCAGAGCGCGAACAGCCCTACGGATCAGCTCGGCAAGCAGGGCGAGGCTCTTTTCCGAGCCCGCGGATGTGCCTTGTGCCACAACATCAGCGGCACGCTGGCCGGCGGGCAGCTCGGCCCGGATCTCACGCATATCGGCAGCAGAACGACGATCGCGGCGGGAACGCTGCCGAATACGCCGGCGACGCTCGCGGCCTGGATCGCCGATCCCCAGCACATCAAGCCCGGCACTCTCATGCCAAAGATGCCGCTGCAGTCGGGCGAGCTCATCGCGATCCTACACTATCTGGAGCAGCTCAAGTGAGCATCGCCGCTGAACCACGTGAGATACGGGATGACGTCCTGAATGGCCTTCAGCTGTCCACGCAGCTGGAGCGGGTGTGGCGTACGCCGTCCGGATGGACGGGTGCGCTCACGTCGGTGGACCACAAGGTCGTCGGCCGCCGGTATATCGTCACCGCTTTCGCTTTCCTGCTTCTCGGCGGCATTCTCGCGATCCTGATGCGCGTTCAGCTTGCCGGACCGGAGAAGACGTTCCTGTCGGCCGACAAGTACAATCAGATCTTCACCATGCACGGCTCGACGATGATGTTCCTGTTCGCCGTCCCGGTCATGGAGGCGTTCGCCGTCTATCTCGTGCCGCTGATGGTCGGCACGCGGAACATCGCCTTTCCGCGCCTCAATGCCTTCAGCTATTGGATGTTTCTGTTCGGCGGGTGCTTTCTCTGGATTTCCTTTGCGCTCAATGTCGGCCCGGACGTCGGCTGGTTTGCCTATGTCCCGCTCTCCTCGCTGCAATACACGCCGACGAAGCGCCCGGACGTGTGGGCGCAGATGATCACGTTCACCGAAGTCGCTGCGCTTGCAGTCGCCGTGGAGATCATTGTCACCGTTTTCAAGCTCCGTGCGCCCGGGATGACCCTTGACCGCATTCCGCTATTCGTGTGGGCCATGCTGGTAACGGCCTTCCTGGTGATGTTCGCGATGCCGTCGGTCATGGTCGCATCGACGTCGCTGATCCTCGATCGGCTCGTCAACACCCGCTTCTATGATTCATCCTCCGGTGGGCATCCGCTGCTCTGGCAGCATCTGTTCTGGTTCTTCGGCCATCCGGAGGTCTACATCATCTTCATTCCAGGCACCGGCATGGTTTCGGCAATCCTGGCGACCTTCGCGCGCAGGCCGGTGGTCGGCTATCCCGTCGTCATTCTCTCCCTGATCGCGACTGGCTTCCTGTCGTTTGGCCTGTGGGTCCACCACATGTTCGTCACGGGCCTGCCTCAGCTCGGCGCCGGCCTATTCACGGCGTCCAGTATGCTCATCGCGGTGCCGAGCGGGCTGCAGATCTTCTGCTGGCTGGCAACGCTCTGGGACGGACGGCCGGTCTACCGCACGCCGCTCCTGTTCGTGATCGGTTTCATCGTCATCTTCGTGCTCGGCGGCCTGTCCGGCGTGATGGTCGCCTCGGTCCCGATCGACACCCAGGTGCACGACACTTACTTCGTCGTTGCGCACTTTCACTATGTCCTGATCGGCGGCGCGGTGTTCCCGCTCATCGGTGCCGTCTATTACTGGTTTCCGAAGATCACAGGCAGGATGCTCAGCGAGAGCCTCGGTCGCTGGAATTTCTGGCTGGCCTTCATCGGCTTCAACGTCGCGTTCTTCCCGATGCACATTCTCGGGCTGATCGGAATGCCGCGTCGGGTCTATACCTACACGGCCGACATGGACTGGGCGCACTTGAACCTGTTGTCCAGCGGCGGCGCGCTCGTTTTCGCGCTCAGCTTCGCGCTGCTTCTGGTCAATGTGATCTACAGCCTGCGCAAGGGTGAGCTCGCGGGCGACAATCCTTGGCACGCTTCAACATTGGAATGGGCGACGTCCTCGCCACCGCCGCCGCAGAATTTCGACCGCATTCCCGTCGTCAAACACCGCGATCCGCTGTGGGCCGATAGCATGAGCCTGCCTGTCGTCGCGGGTCTGAGCGCGGAGCGGCGCGAAGTCCTGCTGACCTCACTGGCAGAGGCCGATCCGCAAATCCGCGAAGCATCGCCCGAACCCAGCATCTGGCCACTGCTCACAGCCATCGCAACCACAGTGTTCTTCATCGGTTCGATCTTCACGCCATGGGCAGTGCTCTGGGGCACGCCGCCGATGGCCGTCGCCTTGATCGGCTGGTTCTGGCCGACCGGCAGCAGGGAGGACGAGGAGTGAGACAGACCATCGTCCGTAATGTCGCCGAACTGCCGACTTACGGGTACGGCCCACGCAGTGGACCATGGTGGGGCGCCATGGGCTTCATGGCGCTCGAAGGCATGGGCTTTGCCATCGCGATCGGCGCCTATCTTTATCTCTACGCCGTCAATCCGAACTGGCCGATCGGCGCGGCGCCGCCCGATCTTTGGCCAGGTACGGCCGAGGTCGCGGTCTATCTGCTCAGCATCATCCCGAACGAGATCACCAATCGGGCCGCGCACCGGCAGGATCTTGCGAAAGTGCGGGTCGGTCTCATCGTGATGGCCGTGATCGGCACCGCCCTTCTTGTTCTGCGCGGCTTCGAGTTCGCCCATCTCAATACGCGCTGGGACAATTCCGCCTACGGATCGATCGTGTGGCTCATTCTCGGATTGCACACGACCCATCTCGCCACCGATGTTGGCGACACGATCGTTCTGGCCGTCCTGATGTTCACGAGGCACGCAAAGCCGCGCCGCTTCAGCGATGTAACCGACAACGTCTTCTACTGGAACTTTGTCGTGCTTGCTTGGCTGCCTCTGTACGTGCTGCTGGATTGGGTGCCGCGCCTATGACCGAAGCTGACGGACATTCCAGATTGCTGTATTGGGCCGGCGTTGCGCTTGGGCCCGTTGCATGGGGTATTAGTTTGCAAGGTGTCTACGTGTTCGCGCACTTCTCGTGCGAGAAGACGAGGCTGAGCGGAGCAATCCTGAGCGCTGTTCTGGCCATCGTCGCTCTTGCAGGCACCATCATATCGGCACGCGCGGTTCGACGCGGTGCCAGCGCTGAATGGTCCGATGCGCAAGGTGGCGGTCCCAGGACGTTCATGGCGTGGCTCGGCGTCGGCTCCGGCGTGCTGTTCGCGCTGGTCATCGCGAACCAGTTCGCCGCGTCGCTCATGATCAGCCCATGTCTGCGCTGAGCTTTGCGGCGTTGTTGCTTGCGCTGCTCGCGCAGCCGGCCGCCGCGCACGGACTATCCGATGTCGATTCGGGATCACTCTGGAGCTTCGACCCATGGCTCATGGCCCCGCTCTATGCCACGGGCATTGGCTTCTATGTTGGAACGCAGCGCCTCTGGCGGCACGCGGGAGGCGGCCGCGGCGTCAGCTTCCGGCAGGTCGCCGCGTTCTGGACCGGCTGGCTCGTGCTCGCGCTTGCGGTGACCTCGCCGCTACACTGGCTGGGCGAGCGGCTGTTCACCGCGCACATGGTTGAGCATGGCTTGCTCATGCTCGTCGCGGCGCCACTGATGGCGTTTGCCCGGATCAACGGCCCGCTGATGTGGAGCCTACCGGCCTCGTTCCGGCCATCGGTGGGCCGAATTCTCAATCTGCCGATACTGGTTTGGCCTTGGACTTTTGTGAGCCACCCCATCAGCGCGACCATCTTCCAAGGCGCGGCGCTCTGGATCTGGCATGCACCACCGCTCTACGCGCGGGCGCTCGAGAGCGCCGGGATCCATCGCCTCCAACATGTCAGCTTCTTTGTGACCGCGCTGTTGTTCTGGTGGGTGCTGCTGCATGGCCGCGGACGGGGCCGCAGCACCCGAACTCGCGACGGCATCGCCGTCGCCTGCCTGTTCATCACCATCCTGCATTCCGGTGTGCTCGGGGCCCTGCTGACCGTATCGCCGCGGCTCTGGATCCCGGCCCAGGGCGCCCTCGCCGGGGAATTCGGCCTCTCGCCACTTGAAGACCAGCAGCTCGCAGGCATCCTGATGTGGGTGCCCATGGGAATACTCTACACAGCCGCCGCATTGTTCTTTGCTCACCGGTGGCTGACCACGAACGCTGGCCACTCGCACCTGCCGCTCATGCGCGGTCCTGCATAGGAACCGCAACTTCTCTTCGGACGTTCGCCTGCTGAGTGCGACACTCCACGGAGGCCACATGGGCAAACGATCTGTCATGGCGGCAACGGCTGTCCTGTCCACGGCATTCTTGGCGCCTGCAATCTTGAACGCGCAGGACCAACCCCGGCCGGCTATGTCGTGTCCGGTCGACCATGACCAGCTCGCCGATATCCTCAAAAAGAGTGTGAAGCCCGGCGGCGGGCCGGGCAATGGAGGCTTCGACAACAACGAATGGGCTGCTGTCGTCAACCGACAGGGTCTTGTCTGCGCGGTCGCCTACAGTGGCAGCAAGGTCGATGATCAGTGGCTGGGCAGCCGGGCAATCGCAGCCGAAAAGGCGAATACGGCGAATGCGTTCAGCCTGAAGGACAAGGCGATGGCCACGGCCAACCTCTACGCGGGCGCGCAACCTGGCGGAATTCTGTTCGGCGCAGGTCTCAGCAACCCACCGTCGCCAGAGGTTCTGTACTCGGGCTCGCCCGACGAATTCGGCACGGCGCGCGATCCAATGGTCGGAAAACCCGTGGGCGGCGTGATCGTCTTTGGCGGTGGTCTGGCGCTCTATGACGGCAACGGGATCGCCGGTGCGCTTGGTATCAGCGGCGACAGTTCCTGCGCCGATCACAATGTTGCCTGGCGCGTCCGCCGCCTGCTTGGACTTGACCGCGTGCCGGCCGGAGTCAGTCCCAATATGAAGGACGCGATCATCTATGACATCGGCCCGGACGGCAAAAGCCCGTCAGGATTTGGCCACCCCAAGTGCAACGGCAAGGAGGATCAGATCGCGGTCGATCTCGGCGCAGGCGTATCGGGCAACGTCGTGAGATAGCTGCGAATCCCTCCTTTTGGAACCAAGGGGAAGCGCAACGTTTGTACGTTCGCACCGGCCTGCAACGCGGCATGGCCTCGTCACCGCCATGGAGTGCTTTACACATGTTAGTGCGTGGTTTCGCGCGGTTGCTGAGCGTCCTTTGCGCATTCGGCGCGTTGCTGTCGTCGGGATCGGCACAAACCGATCTCGCCAGCCGCATGAAGGATCCGGGCCAATGGCCCATGGCCGCGCGCGATTACGCCAACACGCGCTACAGCGAGCTCGACCAGATCAATGCGACCAACGCCTCGCGCCTCCAGCTTGCGTGGACCTTCTCGGTTGGCGCCGATCGCGGCCAGGAAGCGGCGCCGCTCGTGGTGGACGGCACCATGTACGTGGTCGGCCCTTATGCAGGCCCCTACCCCAACCGTGTGTTCGCACTCGATGCCACGACAGGTGAGTTGAAGTGGTCCTACGCGCCGAAGCCGGAGCCGGCAGCCGCGGGCGTTGCCTGTTGCGATGTCGTCAATCGCGGGCTCGCCTTCGACAACGGCAAGGTCTTCCTCAATACACTCGATAACCACACCGTCGCGATCGATGCGAAGACCGGCAAGGAGCTCTGGCACACCAAGCTCGGCGAGATCAACAAGGGCGAGACCATCACGATGGCACCCATCGTGGTGAAGGGAAAGATTCTCGTCGGCAACAGCGGCGGCGAAATGGGCGTTCGTGGCTGGGTCACGGCGCTAGATGAGAACACCGGCGCCATCGCCTGGCGCGCCTATTCGACGGGCCCCGACAAGGAGGTGCTGATCGGGGACGATTTCAAGCCGTTCTATGACAATCTCAAAGGCACGGATCTCGGCGTGAAGAGCTGGCCGGCCGATCGCTGGCAGGTCGGCGGCGGTACAGTCTGGGGCTGGATCTCCTACGATCCTGATCTGAACCTGATCTACTACGGTACTGCCAATCCCAGTCCCTGGAATGCCAACCAGCGCAGCGGCGACAATCTCTGGAGTACCACGATCTTTGCGCGCGACCCGGACACCGGTCGCGCCAAATGGGCCTACCAGATCAACCCGCACGATCTGTTCGATCACGATGAAGTCAACGAGAACGTGCTTCTCGATCTCGATCTTAGCGGCCAGACCCGCAAGGTGCTGATCCATCCCGGCCGCAACGGCTACATGTACGTCATGGATCGCGCGACCGGCGAAGTGATCTCGGCCGACGCCTATGAGTTCGTCAATAGCTACAAGGGCGTCGATCTGAAGACCGGCAAGATCATCCCAAACGAGGAGAAGACGCCGCTGGTTGGCAAGACCGTCGAGAATATCTGCCCGAGCGCGCCCGGCGCCAAAGATTGGCAACCGTCGGCCTGGTCACCGCGGACCAAGCTGCTGTACGTGCCGCATCAGCACCTTTGCATGGACTTCAAGGCCTCGCAGGTCGGATATATCGCCGGCACGCCCTATGTCGGCGCGGACGTTGATATGTATGCCGGCCCTGGCGGGTATCGCGGCGAGTTCATGGCGTGGGACCCGGTCGCGCGCAAGAAGATCTGGGAGATCCACGAGAAGCTTCCGGTCTGGAGTGGCGCGCTGGTGACGGCCGGCGACGTGGCGTTCTACGGCACCATGGATCGCCTTTTCAAGGCGGTAAACGCCAGGGATGGGCGTGTGCTCTGGCAATTCCGTGCCGGCTCCGGGTTCATCGGCCAGCCGGTTTCCTATCGCGGCTCCGACGGACAGCAATACATCGCGATCCTCTCGGGCGTCGGCGGTTGGCCGGGGGTGGTTGCCAATGCTGAGGTCGATCCGCGCGTGCGCAATGCCGCACTGGGCTTTGCGGGCGCGACGCAGGATTTGCCGTTTTACACCGCCGGCGGGAGCGAGTTGCTGGTGTTCAAGCTTGGAGACGCAAAGGGTGAGGACACCAGCCATGCGCCCTCGAAGTAATTGTCCGGGCATCGCCCTCGGCATCCTGATCGGGCTCGCGAGCACCGGAGCGGCGGCATCGGATGGCGAACTCCGCGTCTGTGCCGATCCGAACAATCTGCCATTCTCGAACAGCGCGGAAGCGGGATTCGAGAACAGGCTCGCAGCCATGGTTGGCGAGCATTTCGGCCAACAGGTCGCCTACACTTGGTGGGCGCAGCGGCGCGGCTTCGTCCGCAACACGCTCAATGCCGGCAAATGCGACGTCGTGATGGGCGTACCGGTCGGCTATGATCTCGTGGAGTCGACAAAGCCGTATTATCGCTCGAGCTACGTGTTCGTGGCTCGGCAGGATAAGCAGCTCGATCTTTCGTCGCTGCTCGACCCGCGCTTACATCACCTCGTGATCGGCGTGCATCTGATCGGCGACGACGGCAACAATCCACCGCCTGCGCAGGCGCTCGGCGAACAGGGCATCGTCGACAATGTCCGCGGCTATTCTATCTACGGCGACTATCGCCAGGCTGATCCGCCCGCGCGCCTGATCGAGGCAGTCGAGAGCGGCGAGATCGATGTTGCTGCCGCCTGGGGGCCGCTGGGCGGCTATTTCGCGCAGCGCTCTCCCGTCCCGCTGACGGTCACGCCAATTCGGGATTACGAGCGCTTTGGCCCCCAGCAGTTCCAGTTCTCCATTGCCATGGGCGTACGCAAAGACGACCACGCGCTGCGCGACCGGCTGAATGCCTTCATCGACGAGCATCGATCCGAGATCATGTCGCTGCTGCGCAGTTTCGGCGTGCCGCTGGTCGAAAAGCCGGTCACGGCATCCGGAGGGCATGAGTGATGTCTGCTCCAGCATTACGCATGAGCTTCCTATCGTTGCTCCTCGCGATCGTGTCGAACGGCGCCGGAATCGCCCAGCAGACTCTGCCGCAGTCACAGGAAGCGCAGATGCCGATGCCGGCACCGCGCCCGAATTTCGGCGGCAGCGTCGGCAACGGTAGGCCCGGCGTCTTCATGCAGGTCCCGGTCAGCCACCTCTTCCCCGGCGCGCAGCCGGACCGACCCCAGATCAAGAATCCCGTGCAAGGCGATCCCAATGCAGAGCAGCGCGGGATGACCTATTTCGTCAACTTCAATTGCGTCGGCTGCCACGCGCCGAACGGCGGCGGCGGCATGGGGCCGGCGTTGAGTAACAGCATCTTCACCTATGGCTCGCAGCCCGAGAGCATCTATCTGTCGATCTACCAGGGACGGCCCAATGGAATGCCGGCCTGGGGCGGCGTGCTGCCCGACAGCGTGATATGGGACCTCGTCACTTATATCGGCAAGATCAGCAACGAGCCGAACCGGCAATGGGGCCGGACCTTCTCGGCAAATCCGCTATCCCCGGAAGTGGAGCAAGTCCCGAGCGAGCAGGTCTCGACGACCGATCCGTGGTCCGCCACCAAAACCTTCAATTCCGGCCGAAAACCCTGATCGGGAAAGCGGAGCAGCCGATGGGGACTCCAACGACACGATCGCTCATTGCCTCCCTGCTGGCCCTGACGGCGGTGGCCTGCGACAAAGGCACGGCTGCCGGCCCGGACAATTTCATCGGCGATGCACGCCGCGGTATCGACCTCGTCAAGCAGTACCATTGCGGCAGCTGTCACGACATACCCGGCATCGCCGGTGCCGACGGCAACGTCGGCCCACCTCTGCACCGGATCGGCACGCGGACCTACATCGCCGGCTACATGCAGAATTCGCCCGACAACATGGCGGACTGGATCGAAGATCCGCAGCGGGCGTTGCCGGGCAACGCCATGCCAAGAATGGGCATCCCGCAGAAGGACGCGCGCGATATCGCGGCGTTTCTCTATACGCTGAAGTAGGAAATATGACCCCCATCCATCGCCCGGCAAACTTGTTCCGTGACGCGCCATTGCTGGCCGTCACCATTGTGATTGTCGCCATCATGGGATTGGCCCTCGCCGGCGGCGGCGCCTGGCTCGCTGTGCTTGGCGGCTCCTTTTACTATCTCGTCGCCGGGGCCATGCTTTTGCTCACCGCGTGGCTGCTTACGCGCCGTCGTGCCGAGGCGCTCTGGGTGTATGCCGCGCTGCTGCTTGGCACGATGGCGTGGGCAATTTGGGAGGCCGGCCTCGATTTCTGGTCCCTGGCGCCGCGCGGCGACGTGCTTGCGCCGCTGGGCGTCTGGCTGCTGTTGCCCTTCATTACGCGTCGTTTGGCACCTCGCTTGCGTGCCGCGCGATGGGCGCTCGGCGTCGTACTGATGGCGGCGGCCGCCGTCCTCGCCCTCTCCCTCACGCGCGATCGCCACGATCTTGCCGGCACGGTGCCGGAGAGCGAAACGACGGGCGCCATTGCCTCCTCCGAAGCAGCCCCGCCCGCCGCCGGCGAAAACTGGACCGCCTATGGCGGCACCGGCTGGGGGACGCGCTATTCCTCGCTCAGCCAGATCACCAAAACCGATGTGAAGGACCTCAAGCTCGCCTGGGAATTCCGCACCGGCGACCACAAGGGACCCGATGATCCCGATGAGATCACCAACCAGGCGACGCCGCTCAAGATTGGCGATCTCCTCTACACCTGCTCGCCACACCAGATCGTGTTCGCGCTCGACGCTGCGACCGGCAAGTTGCGCTGGAAGTTTGACCCTCAGATCCAGCACAACAAGGCCTTCCAGCACATGACCTGCCGCGGCGTGTCGTATCACGCGACAAAGCCTGGCGCGGTCACAACCGACGGCGCGCCGGCCCCAAGCGATTGTCCGCAGCGCATTTTCGTGCCGACGAATGACGGCCGGATGTTTTCGCTGGATGCCCAGAGCGGCACGCCCTGCGCCAGCTTTGGCAACCAAGGTCAGATCGACCTCAAGGAGGGAAGCGAGGTCCAGACGCTCGGCTTCTACGAGGGTACCTCGCCGCCCGTGGTGACCGAGAAGGTTCTGATCGTCGGTGGCGCCGTCATCGACAATTATTCCGACCGCGTGCCTTCAGGCGTGATCCGCGGTTTCGACATCTATTCCGGGCGACTGATATGGGCGTTCGATGCCGGCCATCCCGATCCGAACGAGATGCCCTCCGCCTCGCATCATTTCACGGCCGGTTCACCCAATTCGTGGAGCATCTCGGCGGTCGATGAAAATCTCGGGCTCGTCTACGTCCCGCTGGGCTCAAGCTCTCCGGACATCTGGGGCGGCGGCCGTTCGTCGGACAAGGAGCGTTACGATTCAGCGCTGATCGCGCTCGATATCGCCACCGGAAAACTACGCTGGTCGTTCCAGAACGTGCACCATGATCTCTGGGATATGGACATGCCTTCGCAGCCGAGCCTGGTCGATCTGCGTTCGAATGGCGGCACCACGCCGGCGATCTACATTCCGGCAAAGACGGGCGACATTTTCGTGCTCGACCGCCGCGACGGGCATCAGCTGGTGCCCGCGCCGGAGAAGCCCGTGCCGCAGGGCGCCGCACCCGGCGACCGGCTATGGCCCACTCAGCCCTTCTCGGAATTGAGCTTCCGCCCGCCCGGCATGCTGACGGACGCGCAGATGTGGGGCAGCACGATGTTCGACCAGCTCGCCTGCCGTATCAAGTTCAAGCGTCTCCGTTACGAAGGGCCGTTCACGCCGCCTTCGGAGCAAGGTACGCTGGTGTTCCCGGGTGATTTCGGCATGTTCGAGTGGGGCGGAATTGCCGTCGATCCAAAGCGGCAGATCGCGATTGCAAACCCTCAATCGATTCCGTTCATTTCCCGCCTGGTGCCGCGTGGAAAAGACAATCCGGCCGCGCCGAACGCTGCGCATCCACCCGGCACCGAACTCGGCGTTCAACCGATGTACGGCGCTCCCTACGGCGTCGAACTCGGCATCTTCCTGTCGCCGCTCGGCATCCCCTGCCTCGCCCCGCCCTGGGGGAATATCGCGGCCATTGCCCTCAAGACGCACAAGGTGGTGTGGCAACATCGTATCGGCACGATCCGCGATCAGGCCCCTGTCCCGTTTCCGTTCAAGCTGGGCGTTCCCATGCTGGGCGGGCCGATCGTGACCGCGGGAGGCGTCATCTTCATCACGGGGACAATGGATGACTATATCAGGGCATTCGACGTCAGTGATGGCAAGCAGCTCTGGCAGGACCGTCTTCCCGCTGGCGGCCAATCAACGCCAATGACTTATGAGACCGGCGGCAAGCAATACGTGGTGACGGTCGATGGCGGCCACGGCTCGTTCGGCACCAGGCTCGGGGACTACGTGCGGGCCTACGCGTTGCCATGATGTCCGTCGGTCAAGACGGCCTTGCTGCGGTACGTCCCGTCGACGTCCGGCGACGCCTGGTCCTGATCTGCGGCCGACGCGGCCGGACGGCTATCGCGGCCACGAAAGCCACACACGCAGCCATTCCCACAACTGCAAGCCCCTTGCTGATGACCCCAGCCGGTGGAAGCTGCTTCCGCCCCAGCCACCCCCCGTCTACCGACGTGCCGAGCGGCGAGGCTTCGATGATACTTCCCTCGCTGATCGGTGCGCGTCCGGCGCGCGACAGGAGGAATCGGAATGCGCCACCTAACAGATTTTCGGTCAATTTCGGCGCGATGGCGTAGGCGATCTGGCCACCGCGCGCGGGCCAGCCGACGGCCACTTCATCGCGCGGCGCGCGAACGAGGTTCAAAAAGGTCTGAGCGACATCTTCTGACTGGTACAGCAGCGGCCCCGGATCGAGCCTCTTCCCGGACATGTTGGCGCCGTGGACGAAGCCCGGCGTATCTACCATCGCCGGGAACACGCCGCAGACATGGATGTTCGGATGCGCGTCGAGCTCCTGGCGCAGGCTCGCCGTGAACCCGCGCAGGCCGAACTTGCTCGCGGTGTAGGCGGCCGCAAACGGCGTCGGCATCCAACCTCCCAGCGAGATGTTGTTGATCAGGATGCCTCGGTTCTGGCGGAGAAAGATCGGGAGCACCGCGAAGGCGCCGTGCATCATTCCCAGGAGATTGACTTCGATGGTTCGGCGGTGAAGCGCGAAGTCGGCGTCCTGATAGGCGCCGAATACACCGGTGCCGGCGTTATTGATCCAGACGTCGATTCCGCCGAATACATCGTCGACCTGCGCTGCCAATCGCTGCACCGCTTCCGCATCGCTGACATCGGTCTGGACCGCCAAGGCACGGCCTCCCAGCGCCTCGCACTCTGCCGCGAGGCTTGCCAGGACCTCACTGCGACGAGCGGCAAGCGCCACGCTCGCCCCTTGCTGCGCAAACGCCAGCGCCGCCGCTCGGCCAATTCCGCTGGATGCTCCCGTAATGACGACCCGTGTGCCCGCCATTGGCCGCCGCGAAGATCCGGAGGCATCCATTGGGACAAGCCAGCGCAACGACCGCCGGAGGCGCACGGCCGCGTCCGCTTTGAACCAGTCACCATGCGCGAAGATGACCCGCTCGGGCGCCAGGCGCACGAGCCGTTCGGCCGCGGCCTGTACCGAATGGCCGCCGAGGCGCAACAAGAGCCGGAGATAAATCGGCGCCTTGCCGTCAGGCTTGGCGATGCCGAGCAGGTTTGCGGCGGCCTGATTTGACGCGGAAAGATCATGGGAATCAAGGTTCTGCACGAGATCCGTCAGGATCAGCGTGCGGCTCCGCTTGTCGAATATCTCCACCTCGGAGAACATCGGGGCATGCACCGAGATGGTCTGAAGCTCGGCGGCCCACTCTCCGGGGGTGGTGTCGCCAAGTTCGCGGTCAACGCGAAGCCCGGCCTCTCGCACCTGCTTCCGCGCAGACAGTCCTCGCGCAGTAAAGGTCAACGTTTGCGACAGATGTCTTTGCCAGGCAGGCAGAAACATCCAGTGCGCCACGTTCGGCGCGACCAGATATTTGATTGATCCCAACCGCTCCAGCTCATTGCGCAGAGCAGGCGAATATCGCACCGGCGAGTGCAGCACGAGGTCACCATTCGACAGCCGAATGACCGTCATGCGAACAGGCAGACGCAGACCGGCCGCGCTGATTGGCACATCGTCCGCGATCCAGATGTCATCTGTCTCCCTCGTGAGGGCGGCGGTCGATGAGGCGGCGTCAAATCTGTGCATGAGCGTCTTCCGGTCGGGACCTTGCTCAAATCCCTGACATGACGCTCGTTCCTCGCCAGGGCGGCCCGGCGCAAAAGCTTCGATGACTCAAAGATGTACAGGAGCGAATCCGTTCAGGCGAGCCGCGCAGGTGCCGGCGTCGCGAGTTCGCCACGACCCCGATTCCCGCCCGTTACCGCCGCATGGCTGAGGCTTCGGACAAGGCCCTGGAACCGGCCTTCCGGAGGACCGCCAAGAGAGGCCTATCTCTTGTCCCCATCGTGTCGGTGTCGAACAGGGGGACCGCCTCCCGCGGAAAAGCCTCACGCTACACGATAGTGCCGGCGAAACGAAGTGCGGACGACTGCCGCTTTCCCTAATTTCATTTCACAGGAACATTGAAGACTGGCGAACGTCGACTCGCACCCCTCGATCATACCCTGATCGAGGGAGCGTATCACAGGTTAATGCCTGCCCTTTGCCATTTGGGTCAGAGTTGCGGTAGGCGGCGGGCGATCGGATGACCGATGCAGACGGGATTTGCCTTTTCCAAGCTTGCCGATCACCTGGCGAGTATTGGCGACGTGACCGCCGACGACCTTGATCTGCTGGCAGAAATGCCGAGCACGATCGCGCACTTCAGTTCACATCAGGCTATCCTGCGCCACGGCGACGACAGCCAACAATGCTGCCTGCTGCTCCAGGGCTACCTGTCCTGGCAGGACGCCCAGGCCGCAGACGGGCAGATCACATCGATCTCGGTTCCCGGCGACATCGCTGACCTCCAGACCCTCTATCAGCCCCGCATCAATGGCAACCTCATTGCGCTCGGACCTGCCGTGGTCGCGCTGGTGCCGCATCGCTTCTTTCGCGAACTATCGGCGCGCTCGCCCGCGATGTCGCGTACCCTACTGCTGATGCTGCTTGGC
Organism: Bradyrhizobium sp. 147; assembly: GCF_023073935.1. Lineage (NCBI taxonomy): Bacteria > Pseudomonadati > Pseudomonadota > Alphaproteobacteria > Hyphomicrobiales > Nitrobacteraceae > Bradyrhizobium > Bradyrhizobium sp. 147. The sequence continues at coordinate 182,740 of NZ_JADPKL010000140.1, forward strand.
GACCACGCCAGACAGCGCAACTGGGCCGTAAACCTCGGCAGCCGGGACGCCTTGACGCGTGTAGCGCACCTGCTCTGCGAGATCACGACACGCCTGCAGAATGTCGGGCTCGCAAAGGACTTCAGATTGGCTTCGCCGTTCACCCAATCCGACCTCGCGGCGGCCTGCAGCATCTCCCCAGTCCATGTCAACCGCACCATCCGGGAGTTGCGCCGCTGCAACCTGTTGCACTGGCACGGCAAGACCTTGATGATCTCCGACTGGCCCGGACTGGTCCGGCTGGCAGGCTTCGATCCCACCTATCTAGGCATCCGGCCAACTGATCAAGGCCGACGGCCAGTGCAACTGGAATTGACCAAAGGCGCCGTCGCGTCGGCGAGATGATATTGCGTAACCTTCTGCTCACACCTCACGCGCTCCTGTAAGGCTTCGCGCACTTCCAGAATGACAGCCCCCCAATCGCCGGCCGTCTTTTGACGAAACAGCCGCAGGCTCGGATACCAGAACGTGCGGCATCCGGATGAAGGCCAGCGCCAGTCGCAATCGGCGTGCAGCAGCACCCAGGCTTCGCATCCGAGTGCTCCCGCGAGGTGTGCGACCATGGTGTCGACGCAAATGACGAGATCGAGCTGGCAGAGAAGACGACCGAGAGCCGCGATATCGGGCGTGCTGATGTCGCGAGCGCCGATCTGCGCGAGTTCGTCGGTCCCCGCCTCTCTCTGGAGCGAATGAAGCGCTACGCCAGGAACGGCGAGACGTCGCAACAATGCGGGGAGAATAGCGCGCCGCTTATCCCATTGGCCCACCTCCCAGACCAAGCCGACGGGCAGACCTTCGCAGTCGAGCGACACAGGCATGCTTCTCGGCGGCAGCGTCAAATATGGCGCGCTCATCCCGATCTGCTCTCTCCCGACCTTGAGCGCGTGCGGCACCTCCATGATCTCGATGTCGACCTCAAAGTCAGCTTCAGGCGTGCCCGAATGGAGCGCAAGCGCGCAATCGACGCCTGCCGTGCGCTCGACCAGCGGCAACAGTTCGGGCTGACACCAGACCGTGACACTGCGCGCTACGCCGCGAAGGGGCTGCATGAAACGCAGGAACTGGATCGTGTCGCCGAGCCCGTGATAGCACCGCACGAGCAGGTGCTTGTTCGCAAGCGACTCCCCTCGCCAGATCCGCTGGAGATGACGCGGACCGGTATGCTTGGGCGGGTACCCGGACGTCGCGAGATCGTGGTCATTGATGGCCCAGGCACGCGCAAAGTCGCCTGCTCGCATGGCCTCCACCCAGCCGTTCGTCACGTCCCGAGATCCGGCTAGCGACGGACGAATTTGTGGAAGCGGCTCAGCTCTCCGTCCTTGGTCCGGTCCTGGTGCAGGAAGGCAATGCCGGCCTCGTCGAACTTCTCGAAGAACTCATCCCACCCGATGCGGTCGAGCCCCTCATCCAGCGGATCGAAATCGATGCGCAGGATGCCGGCGTGTCCATCCTCTTCGGTCGCCTTGACGGTCGCCGGCCGCCCACCGCGCTCTTCGATCCATTTGCGGATCGCGGCGTGATCGGTGGTCTGCTGGGCTTCGTTGTTCTGCGTCTTGGACGTCATGTGGCACCTCGCTTGTGCAGGCCCGGCAATGACACGGCCATCGCCGAAGCCATTTGCGATGAAACGCGGGCCGGCAGGATTTGTTCTTCACGGCGCGCCGGGGCCGACGCCGGACAACCAGCATCATCTTCTTCATCTTCATCCAGGATGATGTTCGTTCCGTTGATCCGGCTGCGGATCTTATCCCAAGTTAAGCGCGCTGCATTTTTGTTGCCCTGAATCGATGCGCACGCCGGCTCGGCGGCTCCAGCACAGGAACGAACATACCTTCCGACACGTTCGCCGATCTACTTACGCTGATGCCATCGTCTTCCCGGAGGTCTTAGTCCATGCATTCCCGTCTTCAGGACAGGCGCCGCGTGCGCGTCGGCATCGTCGGCGTCGGCAATTGCGCAAGCTCCTTCGTCCAGGGGCTCACCTATTACCGAAACGCCAAATCGAACGAGCCTGTGCCCGGCCTGATGAACGTCGATCTCGGCGGGTATCACATCAGCGACCTCCAGATCGCGTCAGCTTTCGACGTCAACGCCGGCAAGGTCGGACGCGATGTCGCCGACGCCATCTTTGCCAAGCCGAACAACACGCATCGGTTCTCCGATGTCGAACAGACCGGAGTGATCGTTCAGCGCGGCCCGGTCATGGATGGCATCGGGCACTATCTCGAAGATGATGTTCCGGTCGCCGACGTCCCGGAGGCCGATGTTTCGGAGGTCCTGGCAATGTCACGGACCGACGTGCTGGTGTCGTACCTGCCCGTCGGCTCGCAACGCGCAAGTGAATGGTACGCAGCGCGCGCCATCGAAGCCGGCTGCGGCTACGTTAATTGCATCCCCGTTTTCATCGCTTCCAATCCGGACTGGCGGCAGCGGTTCGAGAATGCAGGCCTTCCGATCATCGGCGACGACATCAAGAGCCAGGTCGGCGCAACCATCCTGCACCGCGTGCTCGCCAATTTGTTTCGCGATCGCGGCGTGCGGCTGGACCGCACCTACCAGCTCAACGTCGGCGGCAATACCGACTTCAAGAACATGCTCGAACGAGAGCGGCTGACCTCGAAGAAGATCTCCAAGACTCAGGCGGTCACCAGCCAGTTCGACGTTCCGATCGATCCCGACAACATCCATGTCGGGCCGAGCGATCACGTGCCCTGGCTGACCGATCGCAAGCTCGCTTTCATCCGCCTCGAAGGCACGACATTCGGCGGCGTGCCGCTGAGCGCCGAAGTCAAGCTCGAAGTGTGGGACTCCCCGAACTCCGCGGGCGTCGTGATCGACGCGGTCCGCTGCGCAAAACTTGCCATGGATCGCGGTCAGGGCGGCGCCCTGACCGGTCCCTCCAGCTATTTCATGAAATCGCCGCCGCAGCAGTTCACCGACGAGGAGGCCGGACGGCGAACGCGCGCCTTCATCGAGGACAAGGTGTATACTTGATGGCGAGGATCATTCATCTCGTGCGTCACGGTCACCATGCTTTGCTCGGCCGCACGCTATGCGGCCGGATGAATGGCGTCACGCTCGACGACATCGGCTGCGAGGAAATGGCGCGCTGTGCAATCACGATCAGCCCGTGGCCAGCCTTGATCCAGTCGAGCCCGCAGCGGCGCTGCATGCAATCAGCCTCCATTCTGGCGGCGCACTTCGGACTGCCGATCGAGATCGTTCCCGCTCTCGACGAACTCGACTATGGCGAATGGAGCGGCCGGTCGTTCGAGGAGCTCCGTCAGGACCCGCAATGGTCGCGCTGGAACAGGCGGCGCGGGACTAGCCGCCCACCCGGGGGCGAGAGCATGCGCTCGCTCCAGAATCGCGTCGTTGGCCATCTGGAGCAGTTGCGCAACGATCATTCTGCGGGCACCGTCATTGCTGTCAGTCATGCCGAGCCGATCCGTGCGGCGCTCTTGCATTACGCGCGCATGCGGCTTGACGACTTTCTCTCGATCGAAATCGACCCATCCAGCATCTCCACTCTCAGCGTGGACAGCCGCGGGTTCAGGATTACCGGGATCAATCAGCGGGTGCCGGCGTGAAGATCGTCATTTTCGGGCTGACCATCTCCTCCTCCTGGGGCAACGGCCACGCGACCCTGTGGCGCGGCCTCTGCAAGCATCTGGCACACCTCGGCCACACTGTCGTCTTCTACGAGCGCGATGTGCCCTATTACGCCGGCGCCCGCGACTTCAATGAGTTGCCGGGCGGCCAGCTGCGGTTGTTTTCGGACTGGGACGAGACCCGCTCCTTCGCTCGCCGCGATGTCGGGGATGCCGATGTCGCGATCGTCACGTCTTATTGTCCCGACGCGATCGCGGCGACCGACCTGATCATGTCGGAAAGACGCGCCGTTCCCGTCTTCTATGATCTGGATACCCCGATCACGCTGGCGCGGCTCATGGAGGGTGGATCCGTTCCGTATATCAGCCCGCGGGGCCTACGGGATTTCGCGCTCGTCCTCAGCTTCACCGGCGGGCCCCGCGTTGCCCACGAATTCCGCGACCGGCTCGGCGCCCGCGACATTCGCCCCCTATACGGCCACGTCGATGTCGATATTCATCGCCCGGTGCCGCCCCGACCGCACTACCGCGCAGATCTCTCTTATCTCGGCACCTATTCCGAAGACCGCCAGCGCGGACTTGAGGCGCTTTTCGTCGAACCGGCACGCGCGCGGCAGGACCTGCGCTTCCTGATCGGCGGGGCGCAGTATCCTGACGACTTCCCATGGTCGCCCAACATCTACTTCGTGCGGCATCTGCCGCCATCGGAGCATGCGCCTTTCTTTGCATCCTCCCGCTTGACCCTCAACGTCACACGCAAAGCCATGGCGGAGATGGGCTGGTGCCCCTCCGGCCGTCTGTTCGAGGCGGCTGCCTGTGGCGTCCCGCTCCTGAGCGACGACTGGCCGGGTATCGAAGAGTTCTTCGCGCCTGGCAGGGAGATCCTGATCGCCCGCGACGCGCAGGACACATTGACGGCATTGGCGATGCCGAGCGCCGAGCTCCAATCTATCGCTAGATGCGCCTATGAACGGACAATGGATCAGCACACATCCGACAAACGCGCACGCGAGCTGGTGTCGCTGCTCGAGCAGCCGGCGTCCAGCGGCACGCATCGCCAGCAATCCGAGGAGGCCTGACCATGTGGGGCATCGTTCCGGCCGCGGGCCGCGGCAGCCGCATCCAACCGCTGGCGTTCTCCAAGGAGCTGCTGCCCGTCGGCAGCCGGCGCGACGACGGCACGGAGCGCCCCTGCGCGGTCTCCGAATATCTCCTGGAGCGCCTCATCCTTGGCGGCGCGGACAAGATCTGCTTCGTCATTTCGCCGGGCAAATCCGACATTCTGGAATATTTCGGCGATCACTACGGCAGCGCTCAGCTCGCCTATGTGGTCCAGCCCGACGCATCCGGCCTGTGCGACGCCGTCTTCCGGGCCGGCACCGTGGTCGGCCATGACGAGCACGTCGTCGTCGGCCTGCCCGATACCGTGTGGTTTCCAAAGGCCGCCTTGCAGGCTCTGCCCGATGCCGACCTCTCCTTCCTGCTCTTCCCGGTCGAGCGCCCGGAATTCTTCGACGCCGTTGTGGTCGAGGGAGACAACGTGCGGGAGATCCAGGTCAAGCAGCCGACCCCAACCTCGCGGTGGATCTGGGGCGCTTTCAGGATGTCGGCCACCGGCTTCCGCGAATTGCATGCGCTCTGGAACGCGCGAGATCGGCGAGACGAATATTTTGGGACTTTGGTGAATGCGTACCTCCAGGCAGGTGGCGTCGGCATCGGGGTCAAGGCCGGGGAGTCCTATGTCGATGTCGGAACCGTCGACGGCTATCGCAAGGCTATGGCTCTTCTCGCGGACAGCGCCGGCGCTGACGGCCGGTCGAGGTCGCGGGTCGGCACCTCGTCGGATGGAGCTCGACCGATCCCCGCGATGGACAACGGAGCGACTGCATGACGAGAGCGCTACTTACGCGCGAGGAAATTCGCAGGCGCGTCGATGCGCTCGGGCCGTGGTTTCACAATCTCGACCTGAATGGCGTGCCGACCGCCCCCGCCCACTTCCTCGGCGACTATCCCAACGTGAAATGGCGGCGCTTTTCCGGAATCATTCCGGACCGCCTCGAAGGCAAGACCGTGCTCGATATCGGCTGCAACGCCGGCTTTTACGCCATGGAGATGAAGCAGCGGGGTGCCGAGCGCGTGCTTGGACTAGATACCGACGAGGAGTATCTGGCGCAGGCGCGCTTCGCCGCCGAAGTGAAAGGCCTCAGGATCGAATTCCGCAAGATGTCGGCCTATGATGTCGGGCACCTCCGCGAGAAGTTCGATCTGGTGATCTTCATGGGCGTGCTCTACCACCTGCGCCATCCGCTTCTGGCGCTGGATCTCATCCACGAGCACGTCGCCAAGGACCTCCTCCTGTTCCAATCGATGCAGCGCGGCGACAGTCACGTCGACGCGATCGAGAAGAACTACGATTTCTGGACCACCGATCAGTTCGATTCCGCCGGCTATCCCAAACTGCACTTCATCGAGCACAAATACGCCGACGACCCCACCAATTGGTGGGTCCCGAACCGGGCCTGCGTCGAGGCCATGCTGCGCAGCGCGGGCTTTGCCATCACTGCGCATCCCGAAGAGGAGGTCTATCTCTGCGAGCGAACGGAGCGCCCCCAGTCCGATGGACCCGTTTATCCTTGCCGGAGCACAAGCCCATGATCGAGGCTGCCAAGATCTGGAACGAGCCGAACAACAAGTCGCATTGGAATCTCCTGATCGATCCGGATTGGGCGATGTTCGCGAACTTGGCCATTGCTGCCGGCAAATCGATCCGCAGTGCGCGGCCCGCATTGCCAATCGTGCTCGGCGGCATCTCGCCGATTGATCCGTCCTTCATGCGCAACATGCAGAGCCGCAGCGTGCTCGACAATTTCGATGCAGTCGCCGTGCATGGCTTTCCGCTCGACTGGAACCTGTGGCAGATCGGCGAGTGGCCGGCCAAGATCGAGGAGATCAAGTCGGTCACCGCCCTGCCCGTCTGGGTGACGGAGGTCGGCGTCTCCTCGTTCGGCGCCGAAGAGGTGCAAGCCTGGGGCCTGTCGCGCACAGCCGAACTCCTGATCGGCCGTGCCCCGCGCATCCATTGGTACAGCCTCTACGACCTTCCCTCCGCCTGGGAAGCAACGACACGGCACAAGGAAGCCGAAGGCTCCTCCTATTACAGGCATTTCCACATGGGCCTGCTGCGCGAGGACGGCACGCCAAAGGCGGCGGCCGATCAGTTTGGCATGTATGCGCCTGCAATGGGTCTGTGCCAGTGGTTCCACTTCGAGGATCATCGCCTCAACGACGCCGTGCACTGGATGCGCCGTCTCGGCGTGACCCATCTCAGGACAGGTCTTTCGTGGGCCGACAGCTTCCGGCCTAATGCGCTCGCATGGTTCGACCGCCAGATGGAGGCGCTGGCGGAATTTCAGGTCACGGTGACGTTCTGCTTCACGCCCGAGCATCGGGGCATCGAGCCGCATCACACCAGCCCGCCACTCGACGTCAATGAGTTTGCGGATTTCTGCGCATTGATGGTCGATCGCTACTGCACGAAGACCGGTGCTGCATCCTCCGCAACGTCCGCCGATCCCCCTATCAGAGAACCGACATGCGTGCCCTGATCCTGGTGATGGACTCCGTCGGCATCGGCGGCGCGCCGGATGCCGCTCGCTATGGCGACGATGGCGCCGACACTGTCGGCCACATCGCCGAAGCCTGCATGGCCGGTCGCGCCGACAGCGCCGCCCGCGAGGGTCCGCTCCGGCTTCCCAATCTCGTCGCGCTCGGCCTCGGCCAGGCCTGCCGCCTCGCCGCGGGGCGCGTGCCGCCGGGGCTGGACGGTCGGGTCGAGCACCGGAAATTTGGGTGCGCAAGCGAGATCTCGAAAGGCAAGGACACCCCGTCAGGCCATTGGGAGATCTCCGGAGTGCCCGTACCGTTCGAATGGGGCTATTTCCCCCGAACGGTGCCCTGCTTCCCCGCGGATCTGACTAAGGCCTTCTGCGAGCAAGCCGGATTGCCCGGCATTCTCGGGGATTGTCACGCCTCCGGCACGGAGATCATCGCCGAGTTCGGCGAGCGCCACATGCGAACGGGAATGCCGATCTGCTACACCTCAGCCGACAGCGTGTTCCAGATCGCAGCGCATGAGGAGACCTTCGGGCTCGAACGTCTGTATGAGATTTGCGCGATCGCAAGGCGGCTGATCGATCCCCTCAACATCGGCCGCGTCATTGCCCGGCCATTCGTCGGCACAAGTGCGAGCGACTTCAAGCGCACCGTACACCGGCGCGACTATTCGGTGCCGCCGCCCGGGCGAACCATCTTAGATCTCGCTGAAAGCGCCGGCCGTGACATCGTGACGATCGGCAAGATCGACGACATCTTCGCTCATCGAGCAACGGGGCGAAACATGCGCGGCGACGGCAATGACGGGTTGTTCGACGCCTCGCTCAAGGGGCTGGCCGGCCTTGCGGATGGAGGAATGCTGTTCGCCAACTTCATCGATTTCGACACCCTCTACGGCCATCGCCGCGACGTCGCGGGCTATGCCGCGGCACTCGAATTCTTCGATGACCGTCTTCCCGAGCTACTGTCGCGTCTGCGGAGCGACGATCTTCTGATCATCACCGCCGACCATGGCTGCGATCCGACCTGGAGCGGCACCGACCACACCCGCGAACAGGTGCCTATCCTGGCCTGGACGACGCAATCATCTGCTCCGATCGGCCGGCGTGCCGGCTTTTCCGATATCGGCGCGACCGCGGCAAGGCACCTGGACCTGCCGGAACCGCTGCACGGCGTGCACTTCTAGCCGCCGGCAGAGCTGCGGATTCACCTAGGTTATTGATCCAGGTTAGAGAAATATTCGTTTGTACAATTTCGAGGAACGAACATTCCTTGCATCGCTTCTGACTCCAAACGTGACTGGCGTGCAGGTCGTCCGACCAGACAGTAAGGCGCGCTTCAGCTCCCATCATCGGTCGATTTCCCAGAGGGATCGATCTTACGGCGGCACGGAGTGGTGCATGACGCGGGTATTAATCACTGGAGGCGCGGGATTCATCGGCTCGCATGCAACCGACATGCTGCTCGCTGCCGGTTATGAGGTCCGGCTGCTCGACAATCTTTCGCCGCAGGTCCACGGCGGCAATCGCCAGCGCCCGTCCTATCTCGCCGATGAGGCCGAGCTCGTCGTTGGCGACGTCACCGACAGCGTTGCGGTCGAACATGCCTTGCGCGGGGCCGACATGGTCCTGCATCTCGCTTCCGCCGTCGGCGTCGGCCAGAGCATGTACGACATCGAGCCTTTTGTGCGGACCAACGAGCTCGGCACAGCGGTGCTGCTCCAGGCGGTGTCGAGGCGCCCGGTCGAACGGCTGGTGGTCGCCTCCTCCATGAGCATCTACGGCGAAGGCCTCTATCGCAGGCCCGATCAAAGCGTCGTCGCCTGCGACGAACGGCCGATCGAGCAGCTGCGCAGAGGGGAATGGGAGTTGCGCGACAGCGCGGGTCACCCACTCGTCCCCGTGGCGACGCCGGAGAACAAGCTGCCGTCACTGAGCTCGGTCTACGCATTGAACAAGTTTGCGCAGGAGCGCATGTGCCTGATTACAGGCAAGGCTTACGGCATCCCGACCCTGGCGCTGCGCTTCTTCAACGTGTTCGGTCCCCGCCAGGCTCTGTCAAATCCCTATACCGGCGTACTCGCGATTTTCGCCGCGCGGCTCCTCAACGGTCGGCCGCCGCTTGTTTTCGAGGACGGCGAGCAACGACGCGACTTTGTTCACGTGCACGACGTCGCCCGCGCCTGTCGCATCGCCCTGGAAGTGGAGCAGACGCAGGACGTCTTCAACGTGGGCTCGGGCCAAAGCCGGACCATTCTGTCCGTCGCCGAGGACCTCGCCGAGGTCATGGGCCGGAGCGACATCGCGCCCGAGATCACGCGGAAATACCGCGCCGGCGACATCAGGCACTGCTTCGCAGATATCGGCAAATCGCGCGACCTTCTCGGCTTCGAGCCGCATGTGGCTTTCAGGGACGGCCTGGAGGAGCTCGCGGAATATCTCGCAGACCAGATCGCCGACGACCAGGCCGAGCGGGCGACCCAGGAGCTGCTGCAACGAGGATTGGTTGCGTGATGAATGAGCGAGACAACAGGCCGGTTCTGATCACAGGCGGCTGCGGCTTCATCGGTTGCAATCTTGCCGACCGGCTGGCGGAGCGCGGCGAGCGCGTACTGGTGCTGGACAATCTGGCCCGCGCCGGCGTGCGCGAGAACGCGCAATGGCTGAAATCCAGGCATCGCGACCTCATCACCATCGCGGTGGCCGACATTCGTGAGCCGATCCCGGTGATCGATGCCGTACGTGAGGCCCGCGCGGTGCTGCATTTGGCGGCTCAGGTCGCCGTCACGGGCAGCGTGAGCGATCCCGCCGCCGATTTCGAGATCAACGCGCGCGGGACCCTGAACGTGCTTGAAGCGGTTCGGCTGCACAACAGCACCGCTCCGGTCGTGTTCGCCTCCACCAACAAGGTCTATGGCCGCCTGATCGAGGACAGCGAGATCGCACTCACCGGCCGCCGTTATACGCCCACCAGCGACTTGCTGGCCGAAGGCATCTCCGAGAACGCTGCGCTCGATTTCTACAGCCCCTATGGCTGTTCCAAAGGGACGGCGGATCAGTACGTCCACGATTATGCGCGGGTTTACGGGCTACAGACCGTGGTGCTGCGCATGAGCTGCATCTATGGGCCGCGCCAGTTCGGCACCGAGGACCAGGGCTGGATCGCACATTTCCTGCTGAGCGCGATCCGCGGCAAACCACTGACGATCTACGGCGACGGTTATCAGGTCCGCGACGCGCTGCATGTGTCGGATGCAGCTTCTGCCTGGCTCGCGGTACTCGACCGGATCTCGCTGGCGCGTGGACGCGTGTTCAATCTCGGCGGCGGACCAGCCAATGCGATCAGCCTCCGGGAATTGATCGACCACATTGCCGAACTGACGGGCCATCAGGTCACATACCGCTTTGCCGATTGGCGTCCGGGCGATCAGCCTTGGTACGTCACCGACACCCGGGCGCTGTCTACCGCCCTCGGATGGGCACCGCAGGTCTCGGTCGCCGACGGCCTTCGCTCGCTTCACGCCTGGCTGGACAGCCGCTTCGGAACAACTCGGGGCAACCGCGAGGCTCTCGCATGACACGCGTCGCCCTGATCAATCCGAAATGGGATTTTGGCGGCAGCATCTATTTCGGCTGCCGGTCCCCCCACCTTCCGCTCGAGCTCGGCATCGCCGAGCATTATTTGAAAGCGGCCGGGCACCGGACGCTGCTGCGCGATGCGCACATGTTCGATCTGACATTGCGGGACGTCGAGGCTGAGCTGCGCGCCTTCAAGCCTGACCTGATTGTCATCACGACGGCACCGACCTACCTGTTCTGGCGCTGCGCACCGCCGGAGCTGCGGGTTCCGCAGGAGCTTGCACTGGCGGTACGGGATCTTGCACCGGTCTTGGTCGCCGTCGGCCCGCACGGCTCGACCACGCCGCGAGCGGCCCTGAGGAAGCTCGCGGTCGATATCATCGTCATGGGTGAATGCGAAGCATCTTTGCTGCGGCTGGCCAACGGGGAGCGGGACTTCCCCGGCCTGTGCTTGGCGGACGGCGCCTCGGTCCGGGTCAATGGCGGCCCGCAGGCGGTCGACTTCAAGGATCAGCCAGCGCTCGACTGGCCGGACGAGATGATCCGGCGGCATCGTCACCACCATCATCGCTTCGAGGCCGAACCGATGGGCCCCGGCGCGGAGGTCGAGGCGTCGCGCGGATGCCCCTATAATTGCACGTTCTGCGCCAAGGAGAATTTCCGCAACGCCTACCGCAAACGGCCGCCCTCGATCATTCTCGACGAAATTGATCGACTGCGCGGCCAAGGCGTCGAATATGTCTACTTCATCGACGAAATCTTCCTTCCGAATCCAGAACTTCTGGAAGGGCTGAGTACGCGCGGCCTCAAATTCGGTGTCCAGACCCGCATTGATCTCTGGAAGCCGGACATGCTCGCTTTGCTGGGTCGCGCTGGCTGCGTCTCGATCGAGGCTGGCATCGAAAGTCTCACCGTCGAGGGCCGCGCGGCACTCGCCAAGAACTGCAAGATGACCACCGACCAGCTCGCTGACCGCCTGGTCGAAGCCCGACGCTACGTCCCCTTCGTGCAGGCCAATCTGATCGAGGTCCCCGAGGACGACGATCCCGTAGTGCAGCGCTGGCGCCGCAAGATGCAGGATGCCGGCATCTGGGCGAACGACCCGGTCCCGCTCTATCCCTACCCCGGCTCGCCGGACTACCGAAAGCTGTGGGGCGAGGCTGACGATTTCGCCTGGGAGCGCGCGCATCGGCACTATCTCGGGATGTTCGACCAGTTCAGTGACGTGCAGAACGATCGGCCGGTCCCGCTCGACGCCCTCGAACATCCGGTTGCGCCATGAGCCGCGGTTCGGACATCGGAATCCTGATGACGACCGACACTGTCGGTGGCGTGTGGACCTATTCCTGCGCTCTCGCCTCGAGCCTTGCCGCCGCGGGCGCCCACGTGACGCTGGCGACGATGGGTCCATCCGCGCGCGCCGACCAGCGCGAGATGCTGCACGGCTCGGAGGTCCGCCTCATCGAAACCGACCTCGCTTTGGAATGGCAGGACCCGGAAGGGCGTGACCTCCTCAATGCCAGGCGTGTCCTTCTAGGGCTCGAAGCACGGTTCAGGCCGGACATCGTCCACCTCAACAGTTTCCGCGAGGCAACCCTGTCGTGGCGTGCGCCAACCGTTCTCGTGGCGCACTCCTGCGTCAACTCATGGGCGCTGGCCTGTCGGGATACGGCCTGGCTCGGCGAGCCCCGTTGGGCGCGTTATACGGAACGGGTGGCGGCGGCGCTCAACAGCACGCAGGCTTGGGTCTGCCCGAGCCGGTCGTTCCACGATGAGATCGTGGAGATCTATCGGCCACGGTCTCCCGGCACCGTGATCTGGAACGGGATTGTTGCTGGAGACCTCTCAACTCGAAAGCAGGAGCTGATCTTCGGGGCCGGCCGGCTGTGGGATCACGCCAAGAACATCGGAGTGTTGGCTGCGGCTGCACCGGATCTGGATTGGCCGGTTCAGGTCGCAGGACCCGCTGAAGCAGATCCGTCCGTGGGCGTCACTTGGCTTGGGCAATTGCCGCACAGCGCCTTGCGCGGACATCTCCAGTGCGCGGCGATCTTTGCAAGCCCAGCACTTTATGAGCCGTTCGGCCTCTCCGTTTTGGAGGCAGCCGCCGCCGGCTGCGCCCTCGTGCTGTCGGACATCCCGACGTTCCGGGAATTGTGGGGCGGAGCCGCGCTGTTTTTCGATCCCTGCGATAGTCAGGCGTTGCACCGAGCTCTCGCAGAACTTTGTGCGGACGATCTCGGAAGAGAACGGCTGCAACGCGCCGCCTACGAGCGTTCCCTGACCTATTCGCTGTCGCGCACGACCGGCGCTTATCTGAAGCTCTACAAAGGGCTGCTCGCTGCCAACCGCACGACACCTCAAGCCGGCCAGATCGAGGTGCGGGCATGAAATGCGTCCTGTTCTACCACGCATTCACCTCCTGCTGGAACAATGGCAACGCTCATTTCCTGCGCGGCTACGCCCGCGAGCTGCATGCGCTTGGTCACGAGGTCGTCGTTTTCGAGCCGATCGACGGCTGGAGTCGGTTGAATGCCATCCGCGAGAGCGGCAGCGAGGTCCTGCAAGACATCGGACAGCTCTTCCCAGGTATTTCCATTCGTCGCTATGATGCCTCGCTCGATTTCGACGAAGCGCTCGATGGCGCCGATCTCGTCGTCGTGCATGAATGGAACTCGCCCGATGTGATCGAGCAGATCGGGCACAGGCGCGCGCACGGCGCTCCCTTCACATTGTTGTTCCACGATACCCATCATCGTGCGATTACGGCGCCGGACGAACTTGCACAGTTTGACCTCGACGCATTCGACGGCGTGCTCGCCTTCGGCGAGGTGCTTCGCCAGATCTACGTGAAGCTCGGCTGGGCCGACCGGGCCTATACCTGGCACGAAGCCGCCGACGTCGCCTTGTACCACCCGCTGCCGAATGTCGAACCTACCGACGATCTGGTCTGGATCGGCAATTGGGGCGACGGCGAACGCAGCACTGAGCTCAACGAATTCCTGGTCGAGCCTGTTGCCGAACTGAATTTGCGCGCGAGCGTCTATGGCGTGCGTTACTCGGATGCCGCCCTCCAGACCATCCGGGCCACAGGTATCCGCCACGGCGGCTGGCTGCCTGCGCATTGGGCTCCGGTGGCATTCGCCGGCGCGCGCGCGACCATTCACGTCCCGCGCGGGCCCTATGTACGGTCGCTTCCGGGCATCCCTACCATCCGTGTGTTCGAGGCCCTCGCCTGCGGCATTCCTCTGCTCTCGGCGCCCTGGTCCGATGCGGAAAGCCTGTTTCCGGACGGCGCTTATCTCCAGGTGGCCAACGGCGCGGAGATGAAGCGCGCGCTCCGCGCCGTTCTCGACGATCGGGAGCTGTCTTCGGAGATGGTGGAGACCGGCCTTCGGACAATTCAGGAGCGCCATACCTGCTGTCATCGCGCACAACAGCTTGTGGGCATCGTGGAGGCCATTCGTGCCTCCGATAGCTCGTCACAGCCGCTGCATTACATCGGAGCCTCCGCATGAAGATCTGCTTCTTCGGATCCAGCCTTGTCTCGTCCTACTGGAACGGCGCCGCCACCTATTATCGCGGCATGCTCAAGCAGATTGCGGCGCTCGGACACGACGTCACCTTCTTCGAGCCTGACGCCTTCGAGCGGCAGGCCCACCGCGACATCGACGACCCCGACTGGGCCAGGATCGTCGTCTACCCCGCGACCGCCGACGGCTGGCGCGGCTCGCTCGATGCGGCCGCGCGATCGGCCGACATGCTGATCAAGGCCAGTGGCGTCGGCGTCTTCGATCAGGAGCTGGAGACCGCCGTTGCTGCCTTACCCTCCCGAACCATGCGCATTTACTGGGATGTCGATGCTCCCGCCACGCTCGAAGCGATGACAAACGATCCGGAGCATCATCTGCGCCGTGCAATTCCATCCTACGATATGGTCTTGACCTACGGGGGCGGCGATGGCGTCGTATCGGCCTACCGCGCTATTGGTGCGCGAGACTGCGTTCCGATCTACAACGCCCTCGACCCCGAAACGCATTTTCCATCGCCGCCCAAGCCGGACTTCACCTGCGATCTCAGCCTGCTGGCAAATCGCCTGCCTGATCGCGAGCAGCGCGTCGAGCACTTCTTCCTCGACATCGCGCGCCAGTTGCCGGACAAGACGTTCGTTCTCGGCGGCTCCGGCTGGGAGACCAAGGATACGTCCCGCAACCTCCGAAAGGTCGGGCATGTCGGCACCGGCGAGCACAACGCATTCTTCGGCTCCGGTCTTGCCACGCTCAATGTCAATCGCGACAGCATGGCGCGCTACGGATTCTCGCCGCCGACGCGGATATTCGAGGCGATCGGCGCAGGCGCCTGCTTGATCACCGATCAATGGGTCGGCATCGACCATTTCCTCGAGCCGGATCGCGAAGTGCTGGTAGCCGCGAATGGAGCCGAGATTGCCGGCCATCTCGGCGCCCTCAGCCCTGATCGGGCCGCCGCGATCGCCAGCCGTGCCCGCGCGCACATTCTCAGCCAACACACCTACCGGCACCGCGCCCGCCAATTCAACGATCTCTTCGTCGGAAGCAGCTCGCACATCGAGGCAGCAGAATGAACCTTAGCATCGTCGTCGTCGGTCTTTCGGTCACGTCATCATGGGGCAATGGTCACGCCACGACCTATCGCGCCCTGATCGAGGCCCTCGCGCGACGAGGCCACCATGTCACCTTCCTGGAGCGCGACGTCGCCTGGTATCGCGAGCATCGCGACCTCACCAAGCCGTCGTCGTGGACTGTCGAGCTCTATCAGTCGCTGAAGGATATCCCTCGCCGCTTCGGAAAGCTGATCCGGGACGCCGACCTCGTCATCATCGGCTCCTATGTGCCCGACGGTATCGCCATCTCCGAATGGATCATGAGCCAGGCGCGAGGGATCACCGCCTTCTATGACATCGACACGCCGGTGACGCTGGCGAGAATCGACAGGGGCCTCGACTATCTCTCCGCTGCGATGATCCCGCGTTTTGACCTCTATCTATCATTCGCCGGTGGCCCGGTGCCCGACATGATCGAGGCGCGTTACGGCAGCCCGATGGCACGGGTTCTCTATTGCAGCGCCGACGCGGACGCCTACGTGCCGCAACAGGCCCAGACGAAATGGGCGCTTGGCTATCTCGGGACTTATAGCGAGGACCGGCAGCCCGTCCTTGAACAATTGCTGTTGTCCCCGGCGCGGATGCTGCCGTCCGAACAATTCGCCGTCGCGGGCGCGCAATATCCTGAACATATCGCCTGGCCCGACAATGTCATGCGGATCGAGCACCTCGCGCCAAAGCAGCACCCGATGTTTTACGCGGAGCAGCGGTTCGCCCTGAATGCGACCCGCGCCGACATGCGCGCGTTGGGCTTCTCGCCGAGCGTTCGGCTGTTCGAAGCTGCCGCCTGCGGCACGCCCGTGATTTCCGACCGATGGCCGGGGATCGAGACCATCTTCGAGCCGTCGCGGGAAATCTTGCTGGCCTCAACGGCGCGCGACGTCATCGAGATCCTGCGCGACATGCCCGAGGAACGTCGACGCACTATCGCCGAGAGCGCGCGCCGCCGCGTTCTGACCGATCACACCTCCGACCATCGAGCCCGCCAGTTGGAGGTCTACTGCGCCGAAGCAACCGCGCGCCGCCGCCGTAAATCGGCGCGGCTACCGGCTGGCCGACCGGTTCAAGTCGCCGAACTCTGAGGGAGCTTGCCATGACACTCCAGACCCGAATTCCCACGCTCCGTCGCTCGCCGACAGTGCTCATCGCCGGCGGCGCCGGCTTCATCGGCTCTCATCTCTGCGATTCGCTTCTGCAACGCGGCAACAGGGTGATCTGCC
Organism: Bradyrhizobium sp. 147; assembly: GCF_023073935.1. Lineage (NCBI taxonomy): Bacteria > Pseudomonadati > Pseudomonadota > Alphaproteobacteria > Hyphomicrobiales > Nitrobacteraceae > Bradyrhizobium > Bradyrhizobium sp. 147. The sequence goes on from NZ_JADPKL010000140.1 coordinate 199,442, forward strand.
TCGACAACCTGTTCACGGGCACAATCGACAATATCAGGCCGCTGCTGAACCATCCGAACTTTCGCTTCATCGAGCATGATGTGCGCGAGGAGATCGAGATCGACGACGAGATCGACCGGGTCTACAGTCTCGCCTGCCCCGCCTCACCCCGGCATTACCAGAAGGATCCGGTCGGCACGATGAAGACATGCGTGCTCGGCACCATCAATTTGCTCGAGCTCGCCCGCCGCAAGGGCGCCCGCGTCCTGCAGGCCTCGACGAGCGAAGTATACGGCGATCCGGAGGTGCATCCACAGCCGGAATGCTATCTTGGCAACGTCAACCCGATCGGGCCGCGGGCCTGCTACGACGAGGGCAAACGCGCCGCCGAGACGCTGATGTTCGACTACCACCGCACGCACGGAACCGAGATTAAGGTCGCGCGCATCTTCAACACCTATGGCCCGCGCATGCTGGAGAACGATGGCCGTGTCGTCTCCAATTTCATCGTGCAGGCGCTGCGCGGCGAGCCGATCACGATCTATGGCGGCGGCACGCAGACAAGGAGTTTCTGCTTCGTCGACGATCTGGTGCGGGGCCTTCAGCTGCTGATGGAAAGCCCGGCCTCGGTAACCGGCCCCTGCAACCTCGGCAATCCGCACGAGGTCACGATCGAGGCCATAGCCCGGGAGGTCCTGACGTACACGGAGTCGGCCTCCCCACTCCGCTTCGTGGCGCTGCCGAAGGACGATCCGAAGCGTCGCAAGCCGGTCATCGACACCGCCGCGCAACTTCTGGGATGGCGTCCGCGCGTAGCGCTGAAGGACGGTCTTCAGGCGACGATCGCCTATTTCGCGTTGCGCGTCGCGGATGAGTCACCGACGCTGGTGCCGGCTCTTGCACGGCGAAAGAGAGGTCCGACGCGCGGCATGCTCAAGATTGCGGATTAAGATCAACGCGCTTCTCGTTGGATCGGATCCCAGTTGAGAAGCGGACATCCGCTCAGCCGATCAAAGTCAATTATCCACGCGGCTCAGCCGAGCTGGGAGGCGAAGCCATGGAATGGTGGGCGCACCAGGGCTCGAATCTGGGACCCGCTGATTAAGAGATAGCAACCGGTTGAAGACCATCAATGACTTGCCGATCGCGTCCCGGGGATCGTCTGGCAGAATATGGGCATCGCCGCGCATTCATGGCCGTCTTTCCACCAGTGTTGGTCCGATCGGTCAGAAAACTTTCCTGAAGCAGTTCGATACTGTCACTGAGTGATTCAGAGCGCGTTTGCAGGCGTCTTGCGCTTCTCTAATCGTGGTCGAAGAGCTCGTTCGGAGAGCGTTCCCTGGCGAGGACACTCTTCTGCCCTCGCGCAGCCTGCTCGCGACAAAGTTTGATGCGATCGGTTGTGATGTCCGCGGCGGCCTTGCCGAGCGCCAGCTGAAGCCAGAGGCATAGGATCTCCGCTACAGCGTGCGGCTGTGGGTCCTGCGCATGCTCACCATCCATCATAGGAACCATATCTGTGGCGGCCGGTTGGCTTGCCGTTGAGCTGTCACTCTGCAGAGCAGCTCGACAAACCGGCATGAGTCCTAGGCCGAGCATCCGTCGGGGACCAATCCCATGATGGACCACGCGACCAGAGTTGGTAATCGGTTGTTAGCAGCGTTGCCGCCAGCAGATTTTGCTTTGCTTGCGCCTCATTTGCGGAAAGTCGAGATCGAGCGCGATTCCGTGCTGGCCCGATCGGGCGACCGGGTCGAACATCTCCTCTTCCCCCTGAGCGGCGCGATCGCCGCTATCATGGCGCTGCCGAACGGCCAGACAGTTGCCACAGCGATCATCGGCCACGAGGGGGCTGTGGGCCTGACGTCAGCGCTCGGCGCATCCAATTCGCCCGCGACGGCAGTCGTTCGCATACCAGGGTTCGCGCTGCAGATCTCGGCGGTGCAATTTCTGGCAGCGCAACATCGCAGCCCTCCAATCACATCCATGGTGCAGGTCTTCACGAGATCGTTGTTGACGCAGCTTCAGCACGTGGCCGCCTGCAATGCACTGCATTCCGTCGAAGCCCGCCTGGCGCGCTGGCTGCTTCACATTCACGACCGGGCGAATGGAGGCGATCTCCTCCCGCTGACCCAGGAAACATTATCGGAATTGCTGGGCGTCCGCCGCACCACCGTCACACATGTCGTAAGCACAATGCGCGCCTCAAGAGCTCTGAAATCCAATCGGCGCGGCCAGCTCGAGATTGATCGGCCGCGGCTCGAAGCCGTGGCATGCGAGTGCTACAAGGTCATGAGCCGCAAAATCGATCGGATAGTTTCGCAGGGCGCGGTCGGACTCGTTCATGGGGCGCCAGCGCGGCGGGCCTCCCATTCGCCCGGTAGCCGAGTAGCCGGGACAGGCTCGTAGAGCCGGTTCACTTTCGCGAACCAGTCGCGTGTAGCTTCGCAATTCGGCAAAAGTGCGCGGGTCTGTCGTTACAAACGCCCACTCCTGCGCGGAAGCGAGCTCAGAAAATTGGCAGCTTAGGGGCCGCGCCCTCGACCGAAGCCGACCATAGATTGCTCAGGTGCGCTTTCGGCCACACTTTCCAGCATGCCGGAGCAAAGGCCCGGGCATTGCTGGCCGTACGGCGACCCATAGCGCTCATGCATGGGCTAAGAAGACTCCTACCGGCTGGATTCGATTGCGCTCGAGATCCGAGCATCAGCCCTGGGGCAATCGGCCTTGCGCTTTTCCTTGTTCTCTTCGTCGGCGCAATCGACCCCGCCATCCGCGCTTGGAGTTCCAGAGCTACCGCCGGTCGCGAACGGCCCTTTGCCATCGGCTCCGCCACCACCGGACCCGCCGCTACCGCCGCCACCGCCGGTTGTCCCTCCGGCACGAGATGATCGAGCAGGGCCACCGCCAGCTGCTCCACCGCCCCCAGATGACCCTCCGCTCGAGTTCCCCGGCGCCGCCGCGGACGACCGATCGTTGTCGAAGAACGACTGGCCCCTGTCGTTCTGCCTCTCCGCGTGCAGGCCGCCTGACCTTGCAATGGCTTTTGAGGTCAGGGAAGTGGACAGAAGCAGGGTCATGACGGGGGGCGTCACGGCTGCAAATCTTCCGCAGGTTTTCAAAAACGCCCGCCGGTCGTCATCTTCATTACCATCCCGGGTCACGACGCGCTCTCCTCGATTTAAAATTTTAAATACCTTATTATATATTAAATACGCTTTCAACCAGGGAATGTTCCTTGCCCGGCGGGAGTTACTGAACGTGCGTCGCTCCGACAGAACGGCTCCAAATTCCGTGTTTTCCTCTCGGCGCGCCCGCGCATTGCGGCTTGCTGCGCGAATTGAGTTGCGCCTCAGCATTTAATATAGTTAATTTGTGTTTAACTGGCCGAGCGCGAGTTCGGCTGCAATGGATCATTGCGATGCCACTGCAATTCCACCGGTCCGTCCGGGACATGGAGATCTGGAGCGCGAGCAGCCACGGCTTCTCGTTCGTGATCAGTTTTGAAAGCCCTGGAGGTTCGGGCTTTCACGGACGCTCCGGCTACTTGGCGAGTTGGCGTCCGCTCCACAAGAACCAAGCCGCAATCAAGATTGGCGGCTCGCCCTTTGGAACATTAGCCGAGGCCGAAGGGGCTTGCCGCAATATGATTGAGCATCTGGCGCCACCATAGCGCGCCCCCGCGCACGAGCACGGCAGACGTCCTCGTCACTTCACGCTGGCCGGATCCTGACGCAACAGATCCGGGGGATCCGGCTCACGTGGCGCTGTATGCAGCTCGTTTCGCGAAATCGCCAATGCCGCGAGAACTGTACGATTGCTGACATCCAGCTTCTGGAAGATGTGATGAAGGTGGACTTTGATCGTACCGTCGGCAATATTCAAGCGACGCCCAATCTCCTTATTCGATAGCCCCTCCGACACGAGCCGCATGATCTGGCGCTCACGGCCCGTCAGTTGTGTCAGCGGCCTCTTCTCACCAGCACGGGGCTCCTGGTTGCCGTTCCCGGTGCTCGACAAGCCTGCTGCTACGCCTTGGGCAGCCTTCCGCAGGGTTGCGACCAGCATCTCCGGATTCGCGTCCTTCGGGAGGATGATGCAGGCGCCGTCCAAGGCCAGCCTCTGTAGCTCACTGTCGCCCGCGATACCCGCGAAGAAGATTATCGGGACACCTGGGCCTACCGTGTTTGCAAGAGCGAGGATCTGCTGTCGGCTGACATCGGGCAGTGCAGCATCGACAAGCGTGATGTCCGGCACAAGAAATCGGATTGCCTCAAGACAGCTTGCACCATCGCTGCACGACGCAACGATCGTAAAATCACGCTGCGTCGCAAGAACGCTCCTGATTCCCTGTAAGACGATCGGGTGTCGATCCGCGATGACAACTCTGATGCGGCGCATGCTTCCCTTGCCTGTTGCTAACAACCCCCGTGCAGCCGTTTAATCCGGCATCTCCTTTGAGATGCGCGAGGCATGACCCATCAGCTCGGCCATAAAGTCGCACGGCTTAGGTTTGAGACAGCACGAAGCAGCAACGCTCGATGGCCGCGCTAGCGTAACTCGCTCAGAGAATGCGTGCAGCACCGTAAGAATGCGGTGCTCCACGGAAAGTTAAAAACCGCGAATTCCTCGACGAAAGCGCCATTCTTTCCACAACGATTGGTAGATTCGATCTACAAGTTCTCTCGAAGAGTGTCATCGGCGCACCCGATCGGTTGCGTTGTCATTATGGTCAACATCCATCGAACTTCGCTAGGGCCGGTTATTACGAACGATATATAGGGTCATTCACGATTCAAATCTAACATTCGACGAAGTTTCACTGAAGCGAGGCCATTCGAAAAGCCTCGCTTTCCGGAGGGAGGGCAAAAAAGTATTACTATTCATCAAAGCGAGGATTGGCAATCAAAGACAAAATATGGCTGCGTTTGATCGCAGCCCGTGTAGCACCGATGAAAACCCGGTCCCCAAATTGGAGCTGATTTCGTCAATTCAGCAACTTCAATGAGCGGTCGCGCGGTCATCGTTGGCATGAGTAGGTGGTCACATGTATTCTTCCGCTATTTTGCGTCAAACACATCAGGCCCTAATCGTTCAATTCACCGAATTGCAGAACCTACGTAGTCGCGTGTTGAAGGCCGAGCAGCGATTGCTTGCGCCCAGGCGACGAGCCCACGGGCGGAGGGCGCCAGGGAAGCGACCGCTCGGTCGGAGGCACGGTCCCAATCGGTAGCACCAGGTACCGCGTTGCACACAGGCGCCGCCGCGCGCCCGGATCGCGCTTGCCCGACCCCGGCTTGACCTGATAATCCCCCTCCTGTTTCGGTTCGGAAGTAGTTGGGGACAGCTTCCATGGAGAAGGACGACTGGGCAAACATGACCACAGCCGAGCTGTGGCGGCTTTACGATGAGGTCACGACCGTCCTCAGTCGCAGGATGACTGCGGAAAAAGCCAAGCTCGAACAGCGGCTTCGTAAGATTGAGGGGACCGCCGGTCCGACTCAGACCCAGGAACGTTCGCGCCGCCCCTACCCGCCGGTGCTGCCGAAATACCGGAACCCGAAGAATCCGTCCGAAACTTGGTCTGGTCGCGGTAAGCAGCCCCGATGGCTGAAAGCGCAGCTTCGAGCCGGCAAGAAGCTAAACGATCTCCTGATCGATCGCTCGTCCGCGCAAAGGCGCCGCCGGACCGGCTGAGGCGCGCCGCCGCGCTATCGTCGCGCGCCGACGACCCCGCGCGGTTTCACGGCGGTTTGTGTGGCGACGCTCGCGTTGAAGCCGATCTAGCCCGCGCTGAGGGTCGGAGAACAAGTAGCGATGGTGTTTTGCGGATCCTCCGTACAACGTCTCGATCAAATAGACAGTCGGTCGCGGCAACATCAAACACCGCGAATTCCTTCAAGCGCCCGGCGAGATGACAATCGCCGAATTGCATCCTTCCTGGACCAAACGATGCGGCCAGCGCCCAGGCGGCGATATTTTCATTATCGATGATCCGCAAAAGCCGGACGCCATCAACCTGTGGTTCTCCAACACGCTCAGGTCGCGGTTAGACGACAGGGCGTCATCACCGTCGTCATGCAACGCGTTCACCTCAACGATCTCAGCGGCTACCTGCTCGAGACCGGCAAGGCTGGGACGTTGTTGGATCTGGCGGCGATCGCCGAGGAAGACGAGGAAATTGAGATCGGCCGCGGCAAGGTTCACCGTCGGCGGGCCGGAGAGACCCTTCATCCCACCACCTTAAACTTCTCGGCCATGCGCGGCGGTTTGAAGAAGCCCGGAACGTAGGGCCCCTACGCAGCTTAGGACGCGCAGCTCGGCCGTACCGGCGCGGGTCTCCTGGTTTCGGCCGCCTGCGACTGAAGAACTCGCTTCAGGAGGCGGCGCCCCGCAGCCGCCAATCAGATCAAAGTCAAAAAAGCTGCCGCTCAGACTCATGGCCAACCGAGAATAGTCCTCCTCTTGAACCTTGGCAGGCCGGTGCGAAAAGCGTCCACCCGGTTTGAGCGCTGAGGCTGGACTCGCCTTCGCCCAGAATCGCGCAAGCACAGCAAGGCCGATCGCTCTTCCTTCGCGCTCAGGCCTTCCTGGTCTGCAAACAGCTTCCGTCCGACGCTAGCCGCGTCAAGTTCGCCCGCAAGGTCAGCGACGAATTCACCGTACGCATCGTCAAGATGAAGACCTGCACCGCAATGGTAACAAGACGCCTTGGTGGGCGGACCTCCAGATCTCACCGCGACCGGTCGCGAACGAGCTATGGGCTGGAAGCCGGAACGACGCCAGCGGGCAGGTCGACAGACGCGATCAAGCTCGCTGTTCGGAGCTTGGAACAAGAGCAACGTTGAGATGAATTTCCCCTTCAATATGACCCAAGTCCTCCCGGCAAACGCCATACCGGGAGACTTCGAGGAGCTTGCCGCCCCCGCTCCTCCTGCCCGAAGCCTCGACCGAGCTCACACTCAAACCGGCGCTCGATGGGACTGGCCGATCGAACGGCGGTTCGTAGTGGTCACTCGGCCGTGTGCCTGATCGGGCTCCTGGTCGGTCCCGACGAAAGGCTCCGCGCCTTTCGCGACAGGTTACTAGTCGTGGAAAGGAAATGGTGATTGCGTTGTGCTGGCTCGGCCGAATCTATACCTTTTGCGGTCGATCGTCGACCACAGCTGATTGCTGCTCGGCATTTGTACGCGAACCCAACGATAGGGGACCCGCGACCACAGCTTGATCTCTGAAGCAAGATTGTCGAGCACGAGATCGCCGCTCCGGGTGCGCACGAGCAGCACCAAATGATGCTCTCCAGAACTGACGATGACCTCGCTCAGGAGCAAGGCCCGCGCCGGCCAGCCACGCTGAAGGAGTTCGTGACGTTTGCTTACAGCGTAATCATTGCAGTCCCCGCGATCGGGATTGATGCTCCACGCCTCGCCGTCTAAGCCGAGATTGTTGGGCGCAGGCACAATGGACAAGTTGACCAGACCATTGACCTCTAAGAGATCCGCCCACCGTTCCTCCGTCAGCCGGACTGGACCGCCGCGGAAGCCCCGCCGCGAGCGGCACTCGCCCTCGTAGCGCAGGCAGAACATCGTGTACGTCAGAGGCGGAAGTGTGGGCCGTCCAAGTTCGATGCGCCCTAGTGCCGCTTGAGGAGGCGTAGGTATCGCCAGGCGTCCTGCCCCCGCCCATGGAGTACCTCCGGCCATCATGGCGATCGCTATAACCAAGACGGAGCCGGAGACTCGATACATCTGCCGATCCCTACTGAGGTTCGGATCCAGTCGCAGCCAGGCTATGGGCAGAACTGCGCGATTAATTCGCCAATTTAAATATATTTAATTTATATATAATTAGCAACGAAAATAATAACGCGATTATCGCGCCTCGGACTAAAACGCTCGGCCTGCCAGTGGACAAGCAGATTCAAATGCGCGTCGGTTGCTTCTCTCCGGGAGCGCTGCTGCTCTTACGCGGTTATGCCATCTGTCACCGACGCTTGTGTTCGCGTCGCGAGCGTCGCACTGTTATCGGGCGGACGGCGCCGAAGGAGCGCTGGCCCCAACTTCGTCCCCCCTCATAGGTCAGACGACAATCGTAGCGGTGACTTCGCCCGCCAAGCGAATGGCTGCAATGAGCAGATATGTTTTTTACAACAGGGAAGCGCCGCGCACTCGGTCCGCGGTTGTGCGCCGAATTTTGTGCGCAGGGCGGGGACGCGAGTCGAAATCGCAGCACCATCGCTTCTCGCAGGACACCGCCTGGCAGAAGCCTGCGATGGAGCCTTGGAATCGGGGTTCGATCCGGACGCTCGGATTGGACGTTCAGGACCGGCGATGTCGAGTGTTGGTCGCGTTGTTTGTCAAGGCAGCCGATTTGACCCCCACTGACCGATCTGTCAAGCGACGTCCGGATTTGACCCCGCAGCGACATGAGGAAGTGACCCCCTTGTTGTTTGCAGGACTGTAGCAAGCCGCTCGCGAAGCGCGCCCGTCATAGCGCTGTAGCGAGCGAGCGGCTTGCTTCACGACTTCTTCTCCGATTTGGCTTCTGGTGCAGCGGGCTTCTGCAGCAGTCCGCTGCGGCGCTTCTCCTTCAAGCGATAGCTGTCGCCGCGGATCGTGATGACGTGACTGTGGTGCAGCAGACGATCAAGGATCGCGGTGGCAACCACGGGGTCGCTGAAGACCGAGCCCCACTCGCCGACACTGCGGTTGCTGGTCAGCAGGATCGCGCCTCTCTCATAGCGACGGCTAACGAGCTGAAAGAAGAGATGCGCGGCATTGGGTTCAAAGGGCAGATACCCAAGCTCGTCGATGATCAAGAGCTTTGGCTTGGCAAATTGCGCGAGTCGCTCCTCGAGCCGCCCTTCGCCGTGACCTTTAGCAAGCTGCGCAACGACAGTCGTGGCTGCGACGAACTGAACGGAATGCCCAGCCAGGATCGCTTCGCGACCAAGAGCGACCGCAAGATGCGTCTTGCCAACGCCAGGTGGCCCAAGCAGCAACACGTTCTCGCCATTGGCAATCCAGCGGGCGCTCGCAAGCTCGCGTATCTGCTTGGGATCCAGCGAGGGCTGGGCCGAGAAGTCGAAGCCCGACAAATCGCGAACGAACGGGAAGCGAGCAAGTTTGAGCGTCATCTCGACGCGCCGCTCATCCTTGCGGGCGATCTCGCGCTCGCACAGCAGCACCAGGGTCTCGCGTAGGCTCAGCTCTTGCCGGCCGGCCTCATCCAACAGCCCATCCAGCTGGTCGCGGACAGCCGTCAGCTTTAGGCGCGTCAGCATATCACTAAGGCGGTCGGGGACAATGGCTCGCATCAGAAGCCCCCTCCCACAATCGCTTCGTACTCGCCGAGCGGCCGCAGCAGCGTCGGCGACGGCGGCGCGACAGGCGATAACGCGAGATCGCCAGCACGACTCGGTTTAAAGCCAGTCAGGCCCTCAAAGTGTTTAGGGTCGACGACGCGACGGCGACGGCCGACACAGATCGGATGAGCGGCCACCTCATGGATCCCGTGATGGATGCACACCACGCCATCGGCGATCGTCGCTCTCACCGTCTCGCCGATCAGCCGCCATGGCACAGAGTAGGCGTTGCCATCGATCTCGACCGCGCAGTCGGCCTGCACGCGACGGATCAGTTCACGTGCGGCCTGGAAGGGCGGCCTGCCGGCGATGGGCTTCAACGCATGCGCCTCAGCGCGCCTGAAGCGCTCAATCGGTACTTCGCCCGTCGTGCCATGCTGGCGTAGGTCGGCGATCTCCCGCGTCCAAGCCTCAAGGTGCGCCTCAAAGGCCTCCCAGCTCGGGAAGGTGCGGCCGGCGACCGCATTCCGCTTGACGTAGCCGACGCCATTCTCGGTCTTGCCCTTGGTGCGGGCTCGATATGGCGCGCAGGCCCGTGGCCGGAAGCCCCAGTGCTTGGCAAACGCGGTCAGCTTGTCATTAAACACGACGGTGCGCGTCGCGGCATCGTGTTCCACGACCAGCGCACGCGCATTGTCGAACAGCACCTCGTCGGGCACGCCGCCAAACTTCACGAAGGAGCTTTCCAAGCCATCGAACCAGCTCTCTTGCCGTTCGTTGCGGAATGCCCTGACATGGTGCCGGCGCGAGTAGCCCAACGT